>NZ_JBWJAR010000012.1:0-94203 GCF_056389225.1 Pseudarthrobacter sp. rb
ACCGGCGTCCACCGCGGCAGACACCTCCATGATCTGCCCAAAACCTCATCCCCGGCCAGAGCCCGGGGCGAGGCAGCCGCAAACTTTCTCCGAACACGGCGCGCCAGCGACGCTAGACCGCTAGCCCTGCACTGCCTGGTCCTGGAGGTGCATGCCTGCACTGTTCGACGCGGCGTCACGCACGGCACGCTTTCGGCGCACCCAGGTGCCGCGCACCCTGGAAACCCGGGGCGCCGGCGTCGTGCCCTGGCCAAAAGCGTGCCCAGCGTGACGCCCTGCGCTCAACGGGACCTGTGAAACTCGCGTGCAATTGGCTGAAACCACTATTTAACACACCCGAAACCTACCCAAAAATAGCCGCCATACATTGGTATCAGACGGCAAAAGCCGCCCCTCCGCCGGCCGCGGTTTCTCCTCCCGCGTCCCACTTGGCGAACGGCTCTGACGGCAACGTACCGTTCTTTTCGCATCTTGAAAGGGGTTTCCCATGGACTCGGGAAATGTCGCTTGGATTTTGGCCAGCTCGGCGCTGGTATGCATGATGATTCCCGCCCTGGCCCTGTTTTACGGGGGTATGGTGGGGTCCCGCCGGATCCTGAACATGATGATGATGTGCTTCGGCGGCGCCAGCCTGGTGGCCGTGCTCTGGGCACTGTTCGGTTACTCGATGGCCTTCGGAAACTCCGTGGGCGGACTGGGGCTCATCGGTGACGTCACCGAGTTCCCGGGCATGGGGCAGCTGCTGGCCAAGGATGATTCCGCGTCCATTCCGGTCATCCTGTTCGCAGCGTTCCAGCTGTTCTTCGCCTGCGTCACCACCGCACTCGTTGCCGGTGCCGCCGCAGGCCGGATGAAGTTTGGCGCCTGGATGCTGTTCGCCGGCATCTGGGCCACGGTGGTCTACTTCCCCATCGCGCACTGGGTGTTCGCGTTCGACTCGGCGGACGGCAGCACCGTCGGCGGTTGGATCGCCAACGGCATCAAGGCCATCGACTTCGCCGGCGGCACTGCGGTCCACATGAACGCCGGCGCCGCAGCACTGGCACTGGCACTGGTCCTGGGCAAGAGCTCCGGCTGGCCCAAGGTGGAACACGCCAAGCCGCACAGCCGGCCACTGGTGCTGGTGGGCGCGGGCCTGCTGTGGGTTGGCTGGTTCGGCTTCAACGCCGGCTCCGCACTGGCTGCCGGCCAGTCGGCGTCGGTGGTGTTCCTGAACACCGCCGTCGCTGCTTCCGCCGGGCTGCTTGCCTGGGCCCTTGTTGAGCGGGTCCGGCACGGTGCGGCCACCAGCATGGGGGCCGCGTCAGGCCTCATCGCGGCGCTGGTAGCCATCACTCCCGCCTGTGGCGCAGTCAGCCCGCTCGGCGCGCTGGCCATCGGCGCGATCGCCGGGGCTGTCTGCTCGCTGGCCATCGAATGGAAGTTCCGCCTGGGCTTCGACGATTCCCTCGACGTCGTCGGCGTCCACCTGGTGGGCGGCATCCTGGGCACGCTGCTGATCGGACTCTTTGCCACGGACAAGGCCCCGAACGGCGTCAGCGGACTGTTCTACGGCGGCGGCTTCGAGCAGCTGGGCATCCAGGCCCTGGCCACCGTCACGGTGCTGGCCTACTCCTTCGGCGTCACCTGGATCCTGGCGAAGATCCTGGACAAGACCATGGGCGGCCTGCGCATCAAGCCCGAGGACGAACTGCGCGGCATCGACCTCGCGGCCCACTCGGAGCTGGCCTACCTGATGGATGAGGATCCGGTGGAGCTGGGGTCGCCGCAGCGGGTCTAGCTTCGGCAGGTCCCCTTCCGGCGGCCCAGCTCACGCTGGGCCCGCCCCGAATGCACGAGTCAGGGCCAATCCTTGGACCGGTGCCGGCAGCCGCCGGCTTATAGTTCCAGGGTTTGGCCCTTCGTCGTGCCGGCAGCTGCTGTGTGCAGTGGTCAGTTTTCCACGCACACCAGGATGCCGTCCCGCACTTCCAGCACTGCCGCCCGGATGTGGCTGAGGCGGGTGCGCGGGTCCGGTGCCATCGTGTCGATGTCCTCGCCGCCCCAGTAAGGGTGCGTGAAGTACACCAGCAGCGCACGCTGCGCGCCGCCGTCGGACGTTTCCCCGGGTGCCCGTTCCGTCAGGGGCACCACGTCCGCGTGGCGTCCGACGACGGGCCTTCCGTCCACCGATTCCGGCGCCGTGAGGATCAGCCCGCCACAGTGCTCCTGCCGGACCCAATGGCCCGTTGCGTCTGCGGAACGGTAGACCGCCTGGCCCCGCCACTCGTCCACGATCATCCAGTAGCTGCCGCCCAGCCGGAAGACCTTGGGTCCCTCGTGCGGGCGCCCGGGGATTGCCACACCTTCGGGCTTCCACGACGACGGGTCCTCCGGAGTGTCGCTGACCGCGCTGCAGGTGTTGGAGCCGCGGGCCTCGTCCTTGTACCAGAGGCGGTACCGGCCGTCACCGCACCGGGCTACTGCGGCGTCGATGACCCGGGGGGAGTCCAGGTCGATCCGGCCCAGGTACTCCCACTTCTCCAAATCCGTGCTGGCGAACTGGACGATTTCCGCCGTCCCGGTCCAGTCCGTGCGCCTGCCGCCCAGGACGGTCACGTACATGATCCATCGGTCGCCAATACGGACGACGTCGGGCGCCCAGAGGGTTGCCGGAAGTTCCGTTCCGGGCGGGACGAGTCCGTTCGCGGTGCCGTGGTAGCGCCAGGTGGTGCCGCCGTCGGACGATTTGGCGACGCCGATGCCGGTCCCGTGCACCCATTCCACCCCCGTCAGCCCCGGAAGGGTGGCGCGGCGCTGGGTGTAGAAGAGCACCCAGCCGCCTGTGAGGTGGTCAGCCACCAGGATGGGGTCGGTGGGGCCGTCCCACACGGGGTCCCGGTACGGGGTGGCGAATGCGTCCGGGCGCAGCGGCACCAGGGGCGGTGCTGCAGGATTTTCCGTGACGGGCAGCTGGTGCAGCAATGTTTCTCCAACGTTGTAGTTTCGCGTTGGGCACCAGCTTAGACGTTGAGCCCCGGCGGAGGGCCCTACTCCTTGAACAGCCCCGCCAGGTCTTCCGCCGTGATGGCTCCGCCGGCCAGGGCGTCGCCTTCCATGACGTCAGCGAACAGCTGCGACTTCCGGGTCTTCAGCGCCATGACCTTCTCCTCGATGGTGTCCTTGGCCACGAGCCGGTACACCATCACGTTCCGGGCCTGCCCAATGCGGTGGGTCCGGTCCACGGCCTGGGCTTCGGACGCCGGGTTCCACCATGGATCGAGCAGGAAGACGTAGTCGGCCTCGGTGAGGTTCAGGCCGAACCCGCCGGCCTTGAGCGAAATCAGGAACACGGGCGCGCTGCCGTTCTTGAACTCGCTGACCACGTCGGCGCGGTTCCTGGTGCCGCCGTCGAGGTAGCAGTACTCGATCTCTTCCTCGTCCAGCCGCTCCCGCACCTTGCCCAGGAAGCCGGTGAACTGGCTGAAGATCAGTGCCCGGTGCCCCTCGGCCACCAGGTCTTCGAGCTGCTCGAACAGCACATCCAGCTTGGAGGACCGCACCGCGGACAGGGAAGGGTCCACCAGCGACACGTCCAGGCTGAGCTGCCGCAGCAGGGTCAGCGACTGGAAAATGGTGAACCGGTTCTTGTTGACGTCCTCGATCAGCCCGAGGATCTTCTGCCGTTCGCGCTGCAGGTGCGTCTGGTAAACCTTCTGGTGCCGCGGATTCAGCACCACTTCCAGGATCTGTTCCTGTTTGGGCGGCAGGTCCTTGATCACCTGGTCCTTGGTGCGGCGCATCATCAGCGGCCGGACCCGGCGCCGGAGCTTCTCCAGTTGCCCCTTGTCGCCGTTCTTCTCCACCGGCTTCTGGTAGTACTCGGCGAAGCGCTTGGGGCTGGAGAACAGGCCCGGCGCCACGATGGACGTCAGCGCCCAGAACTCCATCAGGTTGTTCTCCAGCGGCGTGCCCGTGATGGCAAGCTTGAACGCGGCCGGCAGCTTGCGCGCGCACTGGTAGGCCTTGGACTGGTGGTTCTTCACGAACTGCGCCTCGTCCAGCACCAGCCCGTTCCAGGTACGCGAGGCGTAGGCGTCATAGTCAATCCGGAACAGGGCGTAGGACGTGATCACGATATCTGCCCCGCCCAGGGCCTCCGCCACGCCCTGGCCGCTCTTGGCGAAGGTCTCGCCGACCGTCCGCACGATCAGCCCGGGGGCAAAGCGGGCGGCTTCGAGGGCCCAGTTGCCCACCACGCTGGTGGGGGCCACCACCAGGAAGGGTGCGACGGCGGCGGGCCGGTTTCCAGGGTCCGCGGCGGCACCGGCGTCGGGCGTCTCCAGGGACGCAGCAGCCGCGACGGCCAGCTCCTTCGCCGCGCACATCAGGGCCAGCGCCTGCACGGTCTTGCCCAGGCCCATGTCGTCGGCCAGGATGCCGCCCAGTCCGTGCTTGTACAGGAAGCTGAGCCAGTTATAGCCCTCCAGCTGGTACGGTCGCAGCTCGGCGTTCAGGGACGACGGCAGCGGCAGCCCGTCCGTGCCGCCCTCCAGGAGTCCGCCCACCGCGGACCGCCAGGCGGCGGCCTGTTCGTCAACGATCCCCAGCTGCGCCAGTTCATCCCACAGCCCGGCCTGGAACCTGCTGATCTGCAGCGGCGCGTCCTTGTTGTCCTGCAGCGACCTGGCTTCCTCGATCAAAGCCCGCAGCTGGTGCAGCTCCGGCAGGTCCAGGGAGAAGTAGGCGCCGCTGGGCAGCAGCATCTTGGTCTGGCCGGCGGCGAGGGCCGAGAAGACAGCGGCGAAGGACACGGGCTGGCCCTCCAGTGATATCTGGATGCCCAGGTCGAACCAGTCACGCTGTTCGGTGGCCTTGGTGGAGATCGACACCACCGGCGCTTCCTCGGCCTCGCGGTAGTCGGCGATGTCGCCCACTGTCTCCACGTCCACGTCCGGGGCTTCCCGCAGCCGCGGCAGCACGTCCTCGGTGAAGGCCAGCGTGTCCAGGCCGGTCAGCTCGGCGGACGCCGCCAGCCGGGGAGTGCCCCAGCCGCCCGTCGCCGATTCGCCCAGGGCGGCCACCACATCCCAGGGGTGGCCGATCCCTTCCAGGATGCGGGCCTCGGCGGTGTCGTCGCGGTAGCCGTGGTCGCCGGGGTGGCGCCACAGTGGCTGCGCGGTGACCAGCTTGCCGGTTTTGTAGTGCCACTCCCAGTGCAGCCGCACCCGATGGTCCGCGCCGTAGTTGGCCAGCAGAGAGAGGGTGGGGACGGCCAGTTCGGGCAGTTCCACGGACTCATCGCGGGTTGTCACCCGGGCGGTCTGCTTGAGTTTGGGGTAGAAGCCCGTCAGGAACCGCGACTCGTCCCGGGCCGGGATGTGCAGCATGCTTCCCGCGGTGACGAACGCCAGCAGCTCCTCGCTCAGCCCGTTTTCCAGCGGCGCCAGCGTAATGATGCCGTCTGGGTCGGGGACGCCGGGCAGGGCGGCTTCCCCGGCCGTGAAGAAGAGGCCGTGCGCGGGCCTGCCGATGGTGCCCACCGCCGCCGGATCAACCTCGGCCCCGTCAACGGTGATGGTGGGCGAAAGCTCCAGGCCGCCGTCGGACGCCTCTGCATTGGCGCCGGGGCCGGCGGCGCCGCCTTTCACGCTGGACGGCTCAGCCACGGGGGTGCCGTACCGGCTGAGGGAAAGTCCGACGGCGGCAGGGGACTCGGCCACCCGTACCGGCTCGGTGCCGCGCGAGTGGACCAGGGCGAGCCCGATCTTCGGGGCATCGGACAGCAGGCTCCACAGGTTCTTGCCGGCGTAGGAGTTCAGGCCCAGCCACAGGCCGGCGGAGTTGTGCATCCGGCTGGCGGAGGAGGAATGGCCGGCCAGGAACTCCTGCAGCCATTCCACGTGCGCCTGGTTCGATTCGCGCCGGAAGTTCAGGTAACTCAGGGTGTTCCAGGAAACGTCACCGCGGATCCACTTGCCCTTGGCGCCCATGATGACGGGGCGGACCTTGAGCTGCCGGACGCCGCGAACCGGGTCCCGGCGGCCCGTGTAGGAAAAGTGCGGCGGTGGTTCCTCCACCTCGAACTGCAGGGCCAGGGGAACCCCGCTGGTGGAGGGGGCGGAACCGGGCTGGGAGATCAGCGGACTGAGGGCCTGCTCCCAGTCCGGGAGGGCCGCGGACGGTGCACGGGATACCTGCGTGGAGGTGGACGGTGCCAGCAGCTGCATCCGGATGGAGGGGTTGTCCTCGGCCGCGAACAGCAGGGCCGCGACGTGCTTGCAGTCCTTGCGGACGGGGCAGCTGCAGACGCCCACGGTGCAGCTCCAGCCGCCGGCCTTCCGGACCAGCTTGGCCGTGGTGGAGTACGGAACTTCCGCGCCGCCCCGGACCTTTCCCAGCATGAGCCCCGTGCCGCCGTCGAACGATATGCCGGAGACCCTGCTTGCCATGGCATACGCCAGCCCGGCCGCCAGCGAGCGGTCGTTGATGGCGGGTGTCTGTATTGCCAGGTCCGCACTTTCGTCCGGTTGGGATGGCATGGTGAGCGCTACTTTCGGCAGGCCACGGCGGAGCCGGGTCCGGTGGGTGGTTATCTGATCCATCTTAGTTCGCCGGGCGGCACCCCCATGCCGCCGGCTGCCTGCCCTGGTCGTCCCGAAAACTTCGCTCGACGTTCATTTCCTTCCCGATGCTGGCGTGAACCGGCCGTCGTAGCGTGAAAGCGTCCGGAGCACCGCCCCCGCCGAGCAAGGATTGCCATGACCATCACGCCCCAGCCCGTCGTCCTGACCAGCAGCAGTATCGGAGGCAGGGACGAGGAGGTGGTGGAGGCCAACGCGGCCATCATCGATGCGATGCGCAGGGCCACGCTGCGGCTGGAAGACATGTCTCCGGTGGCCGTCCGAAGCTGCCTGGTGGACTTCTACCTGTCGCAGGCGCTGGAGGGCGGCTTCGCGCAGTACGCCGTCATGGCGGGCGGCCGGATCGCCACCGACCCGCTGGTCCGCGAAGGCATGGCAGGGATGGGGGCCACCGCGCACCTGGACCTGTTTAACCGGGCCGCGGAGGCCTACGGCGTGCTGACCGCCGGAACCGAAGCGTCCTACCTGGCCGGCGGTGCCGGTGACAGCGGGGCCGTTGCCGGCGCCCTCCTCCGGGTCGGGGAGCTTGACGGCGAGTTCGAGGAACTGCTGGAGCGCGAAAACATCACTGCCTTCAATGCGCGGTGGCTGCGTGGCCAACCGGACCTGCTGGTGCTGGACGACGAGGAAGTGGGCCCCTACATCCAGCGGCTCGCTGCCATGGTTCCTGACTTGGCCGAACGTAAAGCAGCCGGTGCCTCAGCTCTGCGGATCGCCGGATCGCCGTGAAACAGCCGGAGCGGACCGGCGATCCGGAACGTTTCCAGCGATTTGGAGGGCCGAAAGAAGAATTTTCCGGGCACCCGTAACCTTTCCGCAACCGCAGGCGATGTAGTCAGTGATGGGTCCGCCCGGCGGGCCCAGTCCGATGTGTTGTCTAGGTTTTGGAGAAGTAAATGTCTGTGTTCACCGTTCTCGCCACCAGCAAAGTCGCCGCCGGAGTCCTGGCCGCCGGAACCCTGGCAGTAGGAGGAACCGGTGCCGCCGCCGTCTCCGGTGTCCTTCCCGCCCAGGCCCAGCAGACCGCCCACGAACTTTTCGGTGCACCCACCCCCAAGCTCGCCGCCGAAGCAGCGGCTGACGCGCAGGCCACCCCTGCCCCCTCCGCCACCGCTGCAGTCATCGACGCCGTGAAGAGCGCCGACGCCACCGCAGAGGCCACAGCCAAGGCTTCCGCGTCCGCTGAGGCATCTGACGAAAAGGCCGGCGCCGACGCAACCGGGTCCGCCACGGCCAACACCGCCGTTGATGCAGCCGGTCCCGCCGCCCTGGGCCTGTGCACCGCCTTCACCCACGGCGGCCTGGACGCTTCCTCCAAGGCGTTCTCCTCGCTGTCCATCGCGGCACAGGGTGAGGCGAACATCAAGAGCTACTGCACCGACGTCGTGGCCAAGGCCGACGCCGCAGCCAAGGCCAGTGCCGGAACCAAGGGTTCCGTGTCCGTTGACGCCGCAAAGCCGGAGATCCCCGCCGTTCCGTCCGCTCCTGCAGTGCCCGCCGTTCCGGCCGTCCCGGGCGTCGACGGCGCCAACACCGTTCCTGCTGTTCCTGCCGTTCCCGCCGTGGGTGGCAACACCATCCACACGCCGTCGGTTTCGGCCCGCTAAGGCTCATTGGCTAGTCTGGACTGCGGTTGCGGCCGCAGTCCGGGCAGCCGGGCGGGGGCGCGCACCTTTGGAAGAGCGCCCCTGGCAAACCCGCAAAAAGGCAGCCGGAATACCACGGGAACTGGCAGTCCGAACCGGAAACCGGGACCAGGCGCAAGCCCGGGCCCCGGGATGGAGGAGCCGCTGGTGCTGGACACTTTGGCCCAAGAAGAGATCGACATATTCGACAACGCAGCCGGAACTGATCCGGCCGTGTTGTTCGCTGCTGCCTATCGAACCTTCGCGGGCCCGGTCCACGGGTACCTCAAGGCGCGCGGACTCGATGACCCCGAGGCCGTTACCCAGGACGTCTTTCTGGCCTTCCACTCCAGGATCGGCACGCTCACGGGCGGCCTGCAGGGCGCCAAATCGCTGATCTTCTCAATTGCCCACGCGCGCATGGTGGACCACTACCGACGGGTGGAGCGCAGGCCGCAGCTCACACCGTACGACCCCCAGCATGACGGCCGGACCACGCCGTCCGCGGAGGACCACGCCGTGGAACTGACGGCCGGCGCCGAAGCCATGCTGGAAGGGCTCAGCGAAGAACACCAGGAGGTCCTGGCCCTTCGCGTCGTGGCGGACCTGTCCATCGACCAAGTGGCCGCCATCATGGGCAAGAGCGCCGGAGCCATCAAGCAGCTCCAGCGCCGGGCACTGCAAAACCTCAAGGCACAAACGCTCAAGAGAAACCAGGCACATCATGAGTGACACCGCAGGATCCCGCAACCAGGGGGCTGTCGACCAGCTTTTGCTGGAGGCAGGCATGGACGACGACGGCCAGCTCCGTGACGCCCTGCTCAACCTGCGTGCACTGGCGGCAGAGGCCCCGGCACCCTCCGCCGACATCGCAGCGCTGATGGCAGGCACGTCAACTGCCGCCACCACCGTGCTGCCCGTTGGTGTGCCGGCCGCCACCACAGTGCTTCCCACCGCCGGGGCCGCCGCGGACGCCGGGGCAGCTCAACCGAGCCCAGCTCAACCCAACCCACTGAAACCGGCTGATGAACTCGCAGCCCGCCGCAGGGCCAAGCGCCGCATCACGCTCACTACACTCTCGGTGGCTGCCTCGCTCGCTGCCGGCGGCGCAGTGGCTGCCGCCTCCGACCAGGGCTTCCGCGACTCCATCTCCCAGCTGAACCATGCCGTCACCTCGTTCGTAACTGGATCCGCGGCGGCACCTTCCGGCAACGACACCAAACCGGCTCCGGTACCCGGTCCGGCGGGACCCCGGCCGTCGGCAACCAGCAGCGCGGATGCCGTCCCACCGGCACCCGCGCCCGCCTCTGCACCTGCCGCCGCGGCGCCGTCGGGCGTTCCGGCACGGCAGGGAAACACCCCCACTCACGGGACGGCTACGCAGAAGCCTGCCCAGGTTCCCGCGGAGCCTGCACTGCCCACCGACGTGTCGGGGGACGTCAGGAAGGGCCTGGAACAGGGCCCCAAGCTGCCCGTTCCGTTGCCTACCGAGATCCCGCTCCCGGGCAAAACCCCGGACGTTCCCCTGAAGTAGGGCAGGTCCTGCAGCTCTCCCGGATCGCGGAGCTTTGCCTAGTAGCCCTGGGCCGGCGCTGCCTTGACCATGGCGCCCGACGGGTCGGACAGGTACCAGACTCCGCCCACGCCCTGGCCCAGGACGTCGCCCGGCTTAGTGTCCTTTGCGAAGTAGTAAAGAGGCATGCCGTTCAAGGTCACCTGTTTCTTGCCGTCAGGCGTGGTGATGGTGCCCAGCTTCCCGGTCACGCCCTCTGCGGTGGGGGATCCCGACGTGGTGGTCAGCGGCGGCCACTGGACCAGGCAGGAACCGGTGCAGGCGCTGCTGCCGGAGTCCTTGGTGTCCTTGGTGAAGAAGTAGAGGCTCATGCCCTTCGCGTCCACGACGATGCTGCCGTCCGGAGAGGAAGCTGTCTTAAGCTCGACGGCGGCACTTGCCTTCGATGACTGTGCAGAGCCCGACGGTGCCGTGGAGGAGGCACTGGAGGAGGACGCGCCGGTGGTGGCCGGGGCCGTGGCCGCCGGGGTGGTGCCGGCGTTGCTGCCGCAACCGGTGAGGGCTGCCGCCAGGGCCAGGATGGCAAGGCCTGCCCCGAGATGCTGTTTCATGGTGTGCTCCTTGGCTGTGTGCTTTCTTGGCTGGTGCCTCTTCGGCCGGGCGCCCGTTTCTGGATCATGGGGCGCTAACCCCTACGACGCCTCCGGGTAAAGAATGGTTCACAGGTACGCTGTGGCGCTGTCCGATTGAACCGATTCCTGTTCCCTGTCGTGGTAACAGCCGGGAGCGCAGATGCCGTGGCGTTCCCCGCGGGCATTGATGTGCCCAGGGCATCGATGTGCGCAGGGCAGTGATCTGGGCGGGGCAGTGTCTGGGCGGGACAGTGGCGGGAACGGGCAGTGACGGGAGGAGCGGGATGCCGCTCGACGACAACGTGGTGGAGGCCATCTACCGTGAACACGGCAGCGCCCTGCGCCGGTTCGTGCTCAGCGCCACCCGGGATCCGCAGCTCGCGGAGGACGTGGTCCAGGAAACCGTGCTCCGCGTCTGGCAGCATGCCCCGGAAATCAACGGCAGCTTCCGCAGTTACTTGTACCGCACAGCCAGGAACATCATGATCGACAACTACCGCCGGAGCCAGCGCCGTCCGCACGAGGCGCTGGAAAGCAGCCTTACCGACCCCGCCGAGGTGATGGGCCGCGTTGACGAGCTGCTCAACCGGGTCCTGATGGAGGAAGCGCTGCTGCGGCTGAGCAAGGAACACCGGGACGTCCTGGTGGCCCTTCATTACCGCAGGTTCACCGTCAACGAGGCCGCGGTCCAGCTCAACATCCCCAGCGGCACCGTCAAGTCCCGCGCCTATTACGCCCTCCGGGCCCTGCGCACCATCCTGGACGAAATGGGGGTGGAACGGTGAACACCAACCCGCACCACCTGCTGGGCGCCTACGTTCTGGGCGGCCTTGACCCCGCCGACCTCACCCTGTTCGAGGCGCATCTCCAGGACTGCGCCGCCTGCCGCAAGGAACTGGCGGTACTGGAGAAAGTGCCCATGCTCCTTGATTCCCTTCCCGTTCCTGACGCAGTGGCGCTCAGCGGCATTCCAGGCAGCAGCGCCGTGCCCGGCGGCAGCGAGGGAACTGATGCCAACACCCCGGCGCGCCTGTTCAACGAACTGGCGCACCGCCGTCGGACCTTACGACGGCGGTGGGCGGCTTTGGCCGGGGCTGTTGCCGCCGCGTGCCTGGCTGTGGGCCTGGCCGTGGGGCCCCTGCTCGTCAGGCCGCCGCAGCCGGATGCCACCTATTCCGTGGCGTCCGGCGGAGGGCTCCAGGTGAACATCGACATGGCCCGGAAGACTTGGGGGACCGAACTTGCGGTCAGCGGCAGCAGCCTGCCGGCGGAAGGGACCCTCTCGCTGTGGGTGCGGGACCGGGCAGGCACGGAGGACCGGGCCTGCGCCTGGACTGCAACCCCCAGCGGAAAGGTCAAGGTCACCGGGGCGACGCCCATCCAGCTGGGCAGCATCTCGAGCGTTGAACTGCGCGACGGCGCCCAGCGGGCCGTGGCGGTCATCACCGTTCCCTAGGGCTGCGGGTTCCTGGCCTGGTTGGCTGCTTCACCGGCATTCCCCAGTGCCCGGAATTCCGCCACCAGGGCGGGGTCCTCGCAGGCGCGGGCGAAGGCCTCGATCCGGCGTTCGATCTCGTAGCCCAGCAGCCGGCTGCCGATCCCTTCCATGAGGGGCCGGAGCAAAGCCGGACGGCATGAGAAGGTGTATTTCCAGACCGCCCGGGTGCCGCCGTCGTCCGCCGTGAACCGCCAGCCACCGCCAAAGTTCGTGAAGAACCACGGCCCGGCCACCATGGTCATTCCGACGTTCCGTGGCGGTGCGTAGGAGACGTACTGGCTCACCATCACCAGGCCCAGCCGGGACCTGGTCCGGGTGCGGACGCCCTTTCCCGCCGCACGCGCCCCGTCAAGGAAGCCCTGGGCGGAAATAAAGGGGTCCCACTTGAGCCGGAAGTCTCCCGTGGTCTGGGAGAGGGCGAACGCAGTCTCCGGATCGATACGGATAAGGCGTTCAGCGCGTACCTGGGGCATGCCCCAACCTAACCACGCCGCAGGGTGTTACTTGGTCATTTTCGCCAGCCGGGCGCGCATGATCATATACGCGCCGTAGCAGACCAGCCCGGCTCCCACCGCGGCCAGGAGATAGGGGCCCATGGGCTGGTCGCGGAGTGCACGCAGGCCGCCGTCCAGGCCGGTGGAGTCCTCCGGGTGTTCCTTGATGGTGGCGATGACGATGAGCAGCCCCGTCAGCAGCAGTACCAGACCCTTGGCCAGGTAGCCGGCAATGCCCAGGGACAGCACAGCGGTCCGGGCCGCGCCGGCGGCAGGCATCCGCAGCTGCTTCTCGAAGCTTCTCTTGGGGCCCCGCATACCGTAGGCCACCCCCGTAACAGCGACTGCCACGCCGATCACCACCAGCAGTGCCACGCCGCCGGGGGCAGCCATCATGGAAATGGTGAAGTCGCTGGTGGCCTTGCGGTTGTCATCGCCGGTGCCTGTACCCGTGGCGAAATGCCAGAGAGTCAGCGCCAGCACCGCATACACGATTGCCTGCAGCGCGGCCTTGGCTTTGTTCTTGACCTTTTTCTTGGTGGCCTGGTGGTTGAAGTCGAAGATCGCGTCACCGGCCTGCCAGAGTGACAAGGCTGCGCAGGCGGCAAAGCTTCCCCACAGCAGGAACGGCCCCACAGGCATGGTGGCGAGCTCAGCCACGGCGCCGCTGAAATCGGCGTGCCCGGTGCCGCCCATGGACAGGCGGATGGCGATGGCACCCACCAGCAGGTGCAGGATGCCGCTGGCCGCGAACCCGGTCCGGGCCAGGAACTCGAGGACCCGCGAATTGGTGACGTCCTCGGCCTTGTCAACGACCTGCTTCAGTTCTTCTTTGATCGTCTTTCCTTTGGACAGGCGCGGTTGTGCGCCGGTGTGCGTGCCCTTCTTACAAGGCCAATCGTCCCACGCCGCCGGGGCGCGGAACAGTCGGGCGGGCACGCCCGGGCGATGGGGAGGGATCCCCATCGCCCGGTTCCGGCACCTGTGCAACCATAAGGACCAGCGATCGACACGTACCGCACTCTTTTCCGGGGGAAACCATGACTTTTTACGGCGCAGACATCAGCCAGTTGCGGGCGCTGGCCAAGGCCGCGGACCAGGCAGCATCACTGTTGAGCAGCCGCGCAGGGTCCCTGCACAGCCAGATCCAGTCCGCGCCGTGGAAGGGCCGGGACGGTGAACGGTTCCGCCAGGAGTGGAGTGCCAGCCACCGTCCCAGCCTCGACAAAGTGGTGGCAAGCCTGCGGGAAAACTCGAAAATCCTGATGAAGCATGCCGACGAGCAGGAAAAAGCGTCAACGGCCGGAACCGGCGGCTCCGGCAGCAGCACCTGGGACCGGCTCACCTCGATGGCCGCCCAGGCGAAGGAGTGGTTCAAGGAAAGGGCCGAAGAAGCCAGGGCGGCTGCCGAACACCGCCGGGAGCTCGAAACGGGACTGGACCGGATGCTCAACGCCAGCCCGGAAGAGCAGGCGAAGTGGTGGGCCGGCCTGTCCGATGCCGACCGGGCGTACCTGATCCAGGGCGAGGGCAGCGATGGCCCGTTCGCCGAGGACCTCATGCGCATGGATGGCGGCATTCCGGCGTCCGCGCAGGAGCTGGCAAAACAGCACCTGCAGGACCTGGCCAAAGCAGACATCCCGGTCTACACGGAAACGGGCAAGGCCTCCATCGAAGCCCGGGTTGCCTGGGTCCACGGCGGCGCCGAGGTGGGGACCGAAGTGGTGGAGAACGCCGACGGCTCCGCCACCATGAAGGTGTACGGAAACATGGGCCTGGGCGTCAACGACGCCAGCGGCACGGCGGGGGCGACGCTCACCGGCGAGGTGTCCCGCGAGTACACGTTCGGCAGCGTGGAGGAAGCCATGGCTGCCCGCGGGCAGATGTACCGCGACCTTCCGCCGGACAGCATCGGTGAAATCAAGGATGTGGCCGGCAACCCGCCCGGATACATTCTGGACACCATCAATGATGCGGCGAAGGACAACGGCTCCACCGGACAGACGGACAAGGCCAAGGGCACGTTCTCGCTCGATGCCAGCGGCGAGTCCGGCACGGCGTCCGGCGGGGCGAAGCTCGATCTTGCGTATGAGCGGAACCTGACGGACGGTACTTCCACAGCCAGCGGGGAGGTTTCCGCCCAGGGCCAGCTCAAGCTGGACGGCCGGGTCTTCGAGGCCTCCGGCAAGGGCGGCCTGCAGGTCAACATGGACAAGGACAACAACATCGATTCCGTGTCCGTCTCCATGGACGGGACCGTGGCCCAGGGCGTCACGTCCGGTGTGAAGACCGAGGCTGCGAAGTTCGATTCCACCGTGACGGCCGGTACCCAGGGCAGCGTCAGGATCGATGTCGATTACTCGCCCGAGAACCGCCCGGTCATCGACAGCTACCTGCGCAACGTGGCCCTGGGGAATGATGCGGGTGCCGCCCGAGATGCCGCCCGGCTGTACGAGGCCGGCTCCGCCACCGTGCAGGTGAACTCCGTCGTGACGGCCACCAACGAGGCCGGGTTCGACGTCAAGGTGGGTGAAGTGGACGTCAAGACCGAGAACCAGGCCACCACCAATGTGTCCACGTACTATAAAGTCCCCAACGACACCAAGCTCGAGAGGCTCTGAAACCAATGTCAGTGCACATCGAATCCCCGCTGGGCTTCACCGCAGATTTTCCCGAGCACACCCAGGTCCTGGAGGATTCCACGGCCGGGCCCAACAGCGAACAGTACGGCCTGCTGGGCGGCGTCCTGGTCACCGTCATCAAGGATGACACCTCCGTGCAGGATGCGCCGCAGGCCAACGGCTGGGCGCACCTGATGGCTGACTTCTACCTTGAGGACCGCGGCGGCACCCTCCTGGCGGAGGGCGAGTTGAACCTGCCCGGCAAGGCGGCCTACGCCGTGGTGGTGGGATATGACGACGACGGCGGCCCCGCCAAGGTGGCGGCCACAGTGGGCGTGTGGGAAAGCGGCCGGTTCATCGGTGTCGTGGTCGTCTGGCCCTACCTGAACCCGGAAGCGGAACCGCGCCTGGCCATGCTCAAGGAGATCGTGGCCGCCATCAACGTCGGCTAGGGGCGTCCCCGGGCCTCAGCGGCGCCGGTAGCAGAGATCGAAGATCAGCCGCCCGGCCTCGTGGGCCTTTGCCTCGAAGCTGGTCCGGATCCTGCCCTCGAAGCGGGGAGCCCAGCCGCCTGTTTCGTCCACGCCCTCGTTGGGCCCGGTGTGTTCCGTGCTGACCGGGGCGCGCCCCTCACGTACCGGCGCCCCGCCCACCACCGATTCGACGCCGGACTGCCACACCTGCGTCAGGGGGCTTTCGGGGCCGCGGCGCTCGCCGGTGTGCAGGTTTTCGAAGTCTCCCGAACCCGCCATGACGTCCCGGACGTGGACAGCGTAGTTTGACCAGTCGGTGGCGATCCGGAACAGGCCTCCCGGCTTCAGCGCCCGTGCCGCAAGCCCGGCGAACTCGGGCTGGATGAGGCGGCGCTTATGGTGCCGCGACTTGTGCCAGGGGTCCGGGAAGAAGACCCACAGTTCGCTGACCGAGCCTTCGGGCAGCATGGTGGCCAGGACCTCGGGTGCGTTTGCTTCCACCACGCGGACGTTGTTCAAGCCCCTGCTGTTGATCTTGATAATCGTGTTGGCCAGCCCCGGCGTGTAGACCTCCACGGCCAGGAAATTGGTGTCCGGGTTCTGTTCCGCCGCATGGCAGATGGCGTCGCCGAGTCCGGATCCGATCTCGACGATGAGCGGGGCTTCACGGCCGAATTCTGTGGCTGCGTCAAAGGTGTAGTCGGGGTGGACCGAAGTGTTGGCTACATGCCGTGGCACGTTGACTGCCCACCGCTCGGCGTGCTCGGCCCAGGCGGCCTGCCGGCGCCCCTGAAGCCTGGTGCCGCGGCGCACGAAACTGACGGGGCGGCCGCCGTACGTGCCGAAGGAGGCCTGGGTGCCGGGCGTCACGGGCCTGGGGACATGCGGCTGCTGGGGGTTTTCAGGGGATTCGCTCATCCCTTCCAGAATAGCGCCGCGGCGACGATGGACGATCGGAACGCCCTGAATACGCCTGTGCCCGGAGCACTCCGATGCTCAGAACACGCCTATGAGGTCGAGTGCGGGACCGAGTGCCAGGGCGAAGACCACGCCGCAGATGCAGAGGGCAACTGCCGCCACGGACCGGCTTCCTGATCCCCGTGGCAACTGTTTCAGTGCCGGGAGTGCCAGCCGGAGACCGAGGAAGGCGAAGAGGAGAGGCAGGCTGAACAGCACGAAGGGAGCTACCCAGGGAGTGCGGGAGTAGCCGTTGTCCGAATAGGTCAGGAGCATGGCCAGCCCGGCGAACGGTCCCGTCAGGTGCATGCTGACCGGGGCAAGGATCGCCAGGACCAGGCTGTTCGTCGCTTTATGACCGGGCGCTCCCGGCGGCTGACCAGGGCCGCCGTGGAAGGGAGGCGGCCCCGTCCCGTCCGCCGGTGCGTTCTCCGGCGATGCGCCCTCCAGCCTTGCGCTTTCCGACGCTGTGCCCTCCAACTCCGTGCCCTCCAGCCCTGCACTTTCCGACGCTGTGCCCTCCAACTCCGTGCCCTCCAGTGGTCCACCCTTCAGCGTCCGGCTCTCGGGCGGGGCGGGGGGTGATCCCGGCTGCGGTGTCGTTTCCATGGTGCTCCCGTTGCTAGGTGCGGCCAGGTGCGTGGCCGCGGCTGGTAACAACCTACGAATCTGCCTGGAGCGCCGGAAGGTGCGCACGTCCGTATGTGGAAAACTCCACGCCGGTGCCCGCCTGCAAGAATGGGCGGATGACCGACGCAACGAATGCCGAACCGGGGATGCAGCAGCGAAGGGCTGACTCCGGGGAAGCCCATGGCCGGACCAGGACGGGCAGCAGCCTGGTGGACCTCAGCACCCTGGTGGATGCAGAAATTGATGAGCTGCCGCCTGCGGAACCCACCCGCGTGGGCAGCCGGCGCGCCCTGGCATATCTGGGTGTGTGCCTGGTCCTGATCGGCCTGAACCTGCGCAGCGTCTTTTCCAGCCTCTCCGCCGTCCTGCCGGAAGTGACATCGCAGGCCGGGCTGCCCGGCTGGTCCGTGGTGGTGCTGACCACGGTTCCCGTGACACTGCTGGGCGTGTTCGCACCCGTCGCCCCGGTCCTGGCCCGGCGGTTCGGCGCGGAGCGTGTGCTGCTGGGCGCCATGGCACTGCTGACCGCTGGACTGCTGCTGCGGCCGGTGGACACCGGGGCAGCCGCCGGCGGTTCGGGCCACCTGCCGGCCCTCCTCGTTGGAACGGCAGCCTGCGGGGCGGCAATCGCCCTGTGCAACGTGCTCCTCCCCGGGCTGGTGAAGCGCGACTTCCCGCACCGGCTGGGGCTCATGGGCGGCCTCTACACCACCGCGATCTGCGCATCAGCCGCCCTCGGGGCCGGCTTCACCTACCCGGTCTACACGGCGACGGGGGAGTGGACCAAGGCGCTGTGGGTCTGGGCGCTGCCCGCCGCCGTCGTCCTCTTGTTGTTCCTTCCCGTTGCCGTGCGGCAGGGAAGTGTCCGGCACCAGGCCGTCAAGGACGGCGTGAATGTGTGGCGCTCACCGGTCGCCTGGCAGGTCACTATTTTCATGGTGCTGCAGGCCATGATGTCCTTCAGTGGCTTCGCCTGGCTGGCGCCGATCCTCCGCGAAAGGGGCGTGGACGGGGCCACCGCAGGGCTGATCGTTGCCGTGTGTATCGTGCTGCAGATGCTGGGCTCCCTGTTCGCGCCGGCCCTTGCTGCGAGGTTCCGCGACCAGCGCGCCATCAACACGGTGGTGGCACTGATGACCGGCGGGGGATTCGTGCTGAGCATCCTCGGCCCGCTCAACCTCATCTGGGTGTGGGCCGGCCTGCTGGGACTGGGGCAGGGAAGCCTCACCGCCGCCGCATTGACCCTGATCATGCTCCGCACCCGTGACGGGCACACCGCCGCCCACCTCTCCGGCATGATGCAGGGTGTGGGCTACGGAGTTGGCTCCACGGGCACCCTCATGGTGGGCCAGCTCCACCAGGCAACGGGGTCCTTCGTTCCCGCCGGGGTCCTGTTCATGGTGGTGGGCCTGCTCGCGGCGGTCTTTGGCTACCGGTCCGGCCGGAACCGGTTCGTGGAGTAGGAACCGCTGTGCAGGACTCCACGCTCCCGGGAACCCGCGACGCCGCCGGGATCTTCCGGCCACCATACCTTTGGGTGACCGTGGGAACCTGCGCCCTGGTGTTCCTGGCCGCCTTCGAATCCCTTGCCGTGACCACCATCATGCCCCTGGTCAGCCGGGAGTTGAACGGCGGAAGCCTCTACGCGCTGGCCTTTGCGGGGCCCATGGCCACGGGCGTGATCGGCATGGTGGGAGCCGGAAACTGGTCAGACCGCCGAGGGCCGGCCGCGCCGCTGTATGCCTCGGTGGCGCTGTTCGTGCTGGGCCTGCTCATCGCGGGCAGCTCGGCGTCCATGCCCATGCTCGTGGTGGGGCGCCTGGTGCAGGGGCTGGGCGGCGGCGCCCTCACGGTCGCGCTGTACGTGCTGGTGGCGCGGTTCTTCCCGGGCCCCCTCCACCCTCGGATCTTCGCTGCGTTTTCGGCCGCCTGGGTGGTCCCGTCCCTGGTGGGACCCTTCGCCGCAGGTGTGGTGGCGCAGGTCTTCAGCTGGCACTGGGTGTTCCTGGGGGTGGTGGGCCTGGTCATTCCGGCGCTCGCGATGATCGTGCCCGTGCTGCGCGGACTGGACGGACCCGACGCGGAGGGGCGGCCGGCCGGGACGGGCCAACCCGACGAAACCGCACAGCCGTGGGCCCTGGGCCGGCTGGGATGGGCGGCACTGGCCGCGCTCGCCGTGCTGGGGCTCAATCTCTCCGCGGACGCCAGCATCCCCGGCTTCCCGGCAGCCACGGCACTCCTGGCGCTCGCCGCCGTCGTCCTTGCCCTGGTGGCTGTGCGCCCTTTGGTGCCCTCCGGCACCCTCGCCGCCCGCCGCGGCCTGCCCAGCGTCATCCTTGCCCGGGGGCTTGCATCGGCCTCGTTCTTCGGCGCCGAGGTCTACCTTCCGTATCTCCTGATCGACCAGTATTCGTTCCCGCCCACACTGGCCGGCCTGACCCTCACCGGCGGCGCGCTGGCATGGGCGGGGGCCGCCGCTGTGCAGGGCCGGATGGGCACACGGCTGCCGCACCGCCGCGCCGTCCAGTCCGGTTCGCTCATGGTCCTGGCCGCAATAACTCTGGCCCTGGCCACCACCGCGCTGCACTGGCCGCCCGCCACCGCCATCGCGGGCTGGGTGCTGGCAGGGGGTGGCATGGGCCTGCTCTACCCCCGCCTGAGCGTGATGACCCTGGCCCTGTCCACTAAGGAGAACGAAGGCTTCAACAGCTCCGCGATGTCCATCTCAGACTCCCTGGGCGGCGCGCTGTCCCTGGCCACCACCGGGATTGTGTTCGCGGCATTCACGACGCCGGTCCAGTCCTTCGCAGGGGTCTTCGCCTTCACCGCCGCCATCGGGGTCGCCGCGGTCCTGGTGGCACCGCGCGTCACCGCCGGGGGGCGCGTGGGCGGCTAGGAAAGGCGGGTGGCGCGCACGATGACGTCGGCGATGGTGGCCTCCTGCCCTTCCGGCCCGGTCACTGGGCGCTCCCGGCTGGTGAGGACCTCCAGCTGCCATCCGGGCTGATCCAGTCCCAGTTCCCGCACCAGCTGGTTCCCGGTGTAGAACATGCCTTCATGGTGGTGCCCCGGACCCCACGGCGGCAGCCGGTCCGGGTGGTGGCCCACCACCAGCAGCGTTCCGCCCGGTTTGACGGCCGAGGCCGCGGTGCGCAGCGGGATCCGCCAGTCCAGCTCCTGGGAATGCAGGAACTGCGACGTCACCAGGTCATAGGAATCTTCCGGCTGCCACTGCGTCAGGTCCGCCAGCTGCCATGTGATCCGGCTTTCCATATTGCCGTTCGAGGCGTGCACGCTTTCCCGCGCCAGTTCGGCCAGTTCGTGGGAGCGGGCCCGTTCCAGGGCAACGGCGGAGACGTCGACCGCGGTCACGGACCAGCCTTGCTGAGCCAGCCAGATGGCGTCGGCGCCCTCGCCGCATCCCAGTTCCAGCGCCTTCCCGGGCCGCAGGCCACCGGCCTCCCGGACCAGCTGCGGGTTCGGCTTGCCGCTCCACAGCCTTGCTTTGCTGCGGTACCGCTCGTCCCAGGCGGAAGCCGCGTCACTGCCGCCGCCGCCCCCTTCCGGCGACGTGCCGCCGTCGTGCGCGTGCCCTTCGTGCTGGGTGTCCTGGTGCTCGCTCATGCCTCAACACTGCCCCGCCATGCCCCCGAAGGCAACGCCGACGACGGGTTCCCGGCGCGGGGATGATAGACTGGGGGAACTTGATGTGCAGTGATGCCGCCTGCTCCGGATCTGGAGGTTCCTTTCCAGGGAGTGGGCTTTCTTCATGTGAGAGGCACATCCTGCGTCGATGAACGCGTTCCATTTGGTCCCGGCCGGCTGTCCTTATTTACAGCGCCCGGTTGATCACCTGACTTTTCTTCGGCGAAACCCCTGGTCCAACCGGCATCGGGGGCCGATATCCGCCTGGATACCGCCAGAAAGACCGTAAAAAACTACATGACTACTTTTGCTGCCCTCGGTACTCCCAAGGCCCTTGCAGACACCCTTACCGCCCAGGGAATCGTTGAACCGTTCCCCATTCAGGTGAAGACCCTTCCGGACACGCTGTCCGGCCGTGACGTCCTGGGCCGGGGCCGGACCGGATCCGGTAAAACCATTGCTTTCGCTATCCCGCTTGTAGCAAGACTCGCTGAGCGGGAAGCCAAGTACTTCCGCAAGCCCGGACGCCCCATGGGCCTGGTCCTGGCACCCACCCGTGAACTGGCAACCCAGATCAACGCCACCATCGAGCCGCTGGCCAAGGCCGCCGGCCTGAACACCACCGTGATCTACGGCGGCATCTCCCAGGCCCGGCAGGAAAAGGCGCTGCGCGCCGGCGTCGACATCGTCATCGCCTGCCCCGGCCGCCTGGAGGACCTGATCCGCCAGCGCATCCTCACCCTTGAAGCGGTGGAGATCACCGTCCTGGACGAGGCCGACCACATGGCCGACCTCGGCTTCCTGCCGGTGGTCAAGAAGCTCATGGACATGACCCCCAGCCAGGGCCAGCGCCTGCTCTTCTCCGCCACCCTGGACAACGGCGTGGACAAGATCGTCCAGCGCTACCTGTCCAACCCGCTCACCCACTCCGTGGACGATCCGCAGGCAGCGGTGACCACCATGGAGCACCACGTGCTGGTGGTCAACGACCAGACCGTCAAGAAGCAGCTGATCGTGGAGCTCGCCTCCGGCGCCGGCCGCCGCGTCCTGTTCATGCGGACCAAGCACCACGCCCGCAAGCTGGCCAAGACCCTGACCGACGCCGGGATCCCCGCCGTGGACCTGCACGGCAACCTCTCCCAGAATGCGCGTGACCGCAACCTGGCCGAGTTCTCCAACGGTGACGTCCGCGTCCTGGTGGCCACCGACGTCGCCGCCCGCGGTGTGCACGTCGACGACGTCGAACTGGTCATCCACGTGGACCCGCCCACCGAGCACAAGGCGTACCTGCACCGTTCAGGCCGCACCGCGCGTGCCGGTTCCGACGGCACCGTGGTCACGCTGACCCTGCCTGAGCAGCAGGCCGACGTGAAGAAGCTGATGAAGGCCGCCGGCGTGGACGTCAGCTTTGAGCGCGTCACGGCCAGCTCACCCATCGTGGCTGAACTGGTTGGCGACCTTGCGGAGAAGGTCGACCCCCGCACCCGTGCCGCGCTGCTGGCAGCCAAGGCACCCAAGCAGGGCGGCGGCACCTCCACCGGCGCCAACGCGGAGCGCAAGCGTGCACGCCGCCAGGCTGCTCCCACCACCGGTGGACGTGGCGGACGTGGTGGACGCGGCAAGGTTTCGGCTGAACCCGCCCGCAGCGACGCCACCCGCGCCGAGCGCCGGGCTGTCGCCTTCGAGGGCCGCACGGAAGCCCGTGCCGCGTTCGACCGCAATGCCGAGCAGAACGAGGACCGCGCAGTGGCAGCAGCCGCTGCCCGCCGCAACGCCCGCGGCCGCGGCACCGCTTCGACCCACCGCAACGACGTTCCCGCAGCAGGTGGCCGCTCATCGGCCGGCCGCGGATCGGACGGGCGTGCAGGCGAGGGCCGCAGCGATTCGCGAATCACCCGCAGTGACGCTCCCCGTGGCGGCACCGGACGCCCCGCCGGCGGACGCCCTGCCTCGGGCGGTGGCCAGCGCAGCGGACGCCCCGCAACCGGCCAGCGCGCCGCAGCGGGTACCTCCGGCCAGCGCTCCGGCGCAACCGGCGGAAGCAAGGCAGTCTGGTCCTCCAACACCGGCGGAACCTCGGGAGGCTCCTACGGTTCCGGCAGCGGCAGTTCAGGCAACGGCGGCTCGGGCCGTCCCGCCCGCAGCGGCCCCCGCCGCGCGTCCGCACCTGCGTCGAACGAGCGCCGCGGCCGCTAGAAGTGCTTTTTGAGCGGGCCCGCCTTTTAGGTGGGCCCGCTCAGCCATTTAAGGGGATTTACCAGCCGCGGGCGCGCCACTCATCGAGGTGCGGCCGCTCGGCACCCAGCGTGGTTGGCTTGCCGTGCCCGGGATGGACGACGGCGGTGTCCGGGTAGGCGCCGAACAGCCGCTCCGTGACGTCGGACAGGAGCTGGTTGAACCGTTCTGGGTCCTTCTCCGTGTTGCCCACGCCGCCCGGGAACAGCGAGTCGCCGGAGAAGATGTGCGCAGGTCCTTCCGGGTCCTCATAGACAAACGCGATGGAGCCGGGCGTATGGCCGCGCAGGTGCACCGCCGTGAGCTCGAAGCCATCCACGGCCACCGTGTCCCCGTGCCCGAGCCGCCGGTCGACGGCAATTGGCAGCGCATCGGCGTCGTCCGCCCCTGCTGCCGTACGCGCCCCCGTGGCTTCCACCAGTTCCTTCAGGGCCCGCACATGGTCCCAATGCTGGTGCGTGGTGGCCACCAGGGCAAGCCGCGGAGCTGCAGAGGTGTCCGCAGCCCCGTCCGCCAGCAGTTGGCGGATGGCCGGGAGATCGTCAGCGGCATCAATCAGCACCTGTGCGCCGCTCTCCTTGGCGGTCAGCAGGTACACGTTGTTGTCCATCCCGCTGACGGAGATGCTGCGGATGGTCAGGGCCGGCAGGTCATATCGAAGTGAGTCCATGCTCGTCAGCCCGCGGACGGCTGCAGGTCAAGAGGCATAGTGGTGGAGTAGACCTGCTTGGACGGCGGGCCGGCCAGGATCTCGTGCAGCTCGCTCTTGCCTTCCGGCGTGTTCCGCCAGGCGGCGTAGTCGTCGTGGTCCTGCGTGGTGGCCCAGGTTTCCACCACCAGGATGTGGCACGGGTCCGCGTCGTCAACGAGAGCCTCGATCCCCTGGTTGCCGGGCCACGCCCGGGTGGCGGCCAGGGTTTCGGAGAGGTACTTGGCGGCGTCCTCCCGGCGGGCGGGATCGATTTGGACTTCAAAGTGGACGATGGCAGTCATGGGTCTCCTTGGGGTATCGGTCAAAAGGTACAGTGTGATGGCTTTGGGAAACGCGCCCTATTCCCGCCCTTCGGACACCCACGTGGGGTCCGCGGAACGGGAGCCGACGACGGCGTCAGACGCTGCGTCCAGCGCCTCCAGGTGCGCCGGGGTGAGCTCCAGGGCAAGTGCGCCGAGGTTTTCGTCGATCCGGGCGGCCTTGCGGGTGCCGGGGATGGGAACGACCGGCAGGCCGAGCCGCTTGCCCTGGGCCAACAGCCAGGCCAGGGCCACTTGCGCGGGCGTGGCGTTGAGCTGGTCGGCCACGGACCGGACGGCGTCCACCACGGCCTGGTTGGCGCCTGCGGCGTCCGGAGCGAAACGGGGGATGTTCCGCCGGAAGTCCTTGGCGCCCAGGCTTGACGTGTCCACGGTTCCGGTGAGGAAGCCGCGGCCCAGCGGGGAGTACGGGACGAAGCCGACGCCCAGGCCGGCGGCGGCTGGAACCACGTTGCGTTCCACGTCCCGGCTCCAGATGGACCATTCGCTTTGGACCGCCGAGATCGGGTGGACCGCCGATGCGTCCTGCAGTTCCTGTGCCGTCACTTCGGAGAGGCCCAGGTGCTTGACCTTTCCCTGGTTGACCAGCTCGGCCATGGCTCCAACGGTTTCCTCGATGGGGACGCGGACATCGCGGCGGTGCATGTAATAGAGGTCGATGACGTCGGTTCCCAGCCGCTGCAGGCTCCGGTCCACGGCCTCGCGCACATACCGGGCGTCGCCGCGGATATCCGTGTAGCCGTCAGTGGGGGTTCCCACCAGCGCAAACTTGGTGGCCAGCTGCACTTCGTGCCGGCGGTCCTTGAGCAGCTGTGAAATGAGCTCCTCGTTGGTGCCGCCGCCGTAGATGTCAGCGGTGTCGATGAAGCTGACCCCGGCGTCGACGGCGTGGTGCAGGGTCTGCAGTGCCTCAGCAGGGTCCACCTCGCCGTAGACCGGCGTGAGGGCCATGCCGCCGAAGCCCAGGCGGCTGACGGTCAGTCCGTCGCCGAGCTGGACAGTTCCCGCGGCTTCAGGGGTGCCGGGTTCAGTGGGTGCGTTTGCCATGGTTCTCCTGTTCGTTTCCTGCTTTTGAAAATTACAGCCAAGGGAGGACACGGTCAGCCGCCGGGCGGGTGGCCTGGATCAGCCGGGCATTGGCTTCATCGGGCCCGGTGGCCCAGGCAACCGCTGCGTCCCGTTCCATGCCGAACGAGATGTGCCGGTCCACCAGCCGCTGCAACCGGAGCGGGGGCGGCGTTTCGAGGAACCACACTTCGTCCAGCTGCGCCCGCACCTCCTTCCACGGCTCCTGGTCCGCCAGCAGGTAGTTGCCCTCCGTGATCACCAGCGGGACTTCGGCCGGGACGGCGATGGAGGCGGCCACCGGCTCGTCCAGGGTGCGGCGGAACTCTGGTGCGTACACCACTGCCTCGTCCCGCTGCGCCAGGCGGCGCAGCAGCGAAAGGTAGCCGCCGGCGTCGAATGTATCAATGGCTCCCTTGCGCTGCCGGAGCGGGGTCCCTTCGATGATCGCGTTGCCTAGGTGGAAGCCGTCCATCGGCACCACTACCGAGGTTCCGGGGCTGAACTGCTCCTGCAGCCAGGCGGCAAAGGTGGACTTGCCGGACCCCGGCGCCCCGGCGATGCCCAGGATGGTGCGCGTTCCGGGCAGCAGCCGGCGCCGCAGCGCATCCACGGCCATGGCGATCTCGGGGGAGTGCATGGCAAAAGCCTAGTCACCGCTGCGCACCCGCGGCGCATCTTTTTGGGCCGGCAACACTTTCAGGCCAGCGGCGCAGCCCACGATCCCCGCAATGAACAGCAGCTTCACCACGCTGAAGGGCTCAACGCCCGTGGCCATCGCCCAGCCCACCGTCAGCGCGGCGCCGATGCCCACCCAGATGGCGTAGGCGGTGCCCAGCGGGATGTTCCGGATGGCCATGCCGAGGCCCAGCATGCTGAGCGTTGCGGTGACGGCGAAGACGATGGTGGGCACGGGCCGGGTGAACCCGTCGGACAGGCCGAGCGCGGTGGCCCAGACCGCCTCCAGGACGGCGGAGGCCAGCAGCACCAGCCACGGAAGGCTGCGTTTCAACATCACGCCACCACCTTGAGGCCGACCACGCACGCGGCGATTCCGGAGAGCAGCAGCAGGCGCGCCGCCGTCGGCCGTTCAACCTATGGTGCCCAATCCCACCAGCTGCGCCGGGAGTCAGACCGTGGGGCCGTTCGGGTCGATGGACACCACGGCCAGGAAGCCGCGGCCCAGGATTTCCGGGGAATCGCTGTCCGACCCCACGACTGTGTCGTATCGACCAAGCTCCAGTGGTTCCCCAGCGCTTTCGCTGACCTTCGCCTGTCCCTGCAGCAGAACCCCCAACTGCCCCTCGAACACGGGGTGGGCGCGCTTTTTGGACAGCTCAATGATGGAGGTAAAGCCCTTGAACGCCCCGGTCCGGGTGATGACGTTGAGGTCGCGGATGTCACCCGTGGGCAGCTTGGCCCCGGTGGCGGCGCCGCCGTCGAACCGGAACGGACGGTACTTCTCCAGGGGCTGTTCCGCGCCGTCCACGGTGAGGAGCAGCAGTTCGCCCTCGATGACCGTCAGGACGCGCTCCATGCCCGGAAAAGGCGAAAAGTCGCCTGCCTTGGCCACGTCCGCGATACTCAACCTCCAGTCCCACCCGCCGTCGGGTGAAGCCTGGCGGGCAATTTCCCTGGTCACCCCGCCGCCGTTGCGCCATGGTTCGGCCTTGAGGTCAGCGAAGCGGATGATCTGCATCAGCCCAGCCTAGTTCCCCGCCAGGACCGCTCATCGCAGTTGTGTCCGGTCCCTGCTAATCTCCTCCGGGGGGTCAACACGAAAACAGCCTGAAGGAGCCCGGGAATGTTCGTCAAAGTGTGTGGTCTCAGCACGCCCGAATCTGTCCGCGAAGCAGTGGACGCCGGCGCAGACGCCGTGGGGTTTGTCCTCACCGCCAGCCCCCGCGTTGTCTCACCGTCGCAGGCAGCCTCCCTGCTGGCCGGGGTTCCGGAGAGCGTCACCCCGATCGGAGTCTTCCGCGACGAGCCCACCGCCGATGCCATTGCCATCGCCCGGGCCGCGGGCCTGGAATGGATCCAGTTGCATGGCGGCCGGTCACGCGCAGACGTGGCAACAGTGCACGACGCCGGCATGAAGCTGGTCAGGGCCATCACCATGGGTGCGGGCCAGGACGAGTTCGAAGACTGGGGTGAGGACCTGCTCCTGATCGATGCCGCCGTACCGGGCTCCGGTGAGTCCTGGGACTACGCCTCCGTGGCGGCCCTGCCCGTGCTTCAGGGACGGAACTGGCTGCTCGCCGGCGGCCTTGAGGCGGCGAACGTCGGCCAGGCAGCAGCCGCCGCGCACGCCTGGGGCGTGGACGTTTCCTCCGGCGTTGAAGCGACCCGCGGCGTGAAGGACCTGGCCAAGGTCCGGGCGTTCGTCCAGGCTGCGAAAGCGGCTGCCACGGTTTAGCCGCCCAAGCCTCTGGTGGCCCGGGCGGATCAGGGTCAGGGGAGGATCAGGGATGTCCCCGATCTTTTGGGCCGAAGGCCTTTTTGTCAGGGGGTCAAGGGCACAATGGGTGCATGAAGACACTTTTGAACATCATCTGGCTGGTTTTTGGCGGCTTCTGGCTGGCCCTGGGCTACTTCCTGGCGGGTGTGGTCTGCTGCCTGCTGATCGTCACCATCCCGTGGGGCATTGCCTCATTCCGGATCGCTGCCTACACGCTGTGGCCGTTTGGCCGGATGGTGGTGGACAAGCCCGGCGGCACAGGTGTCTTCCCGCTGCTGGGCAACGTGATCTGGCTGCTGGTGGCCGGGATCTGGATTGCCATTGGACATGTGGTGACCGCGTTCGCCATGGCTGTGACCATCGTTGGCATCCCGCTGGCCATCGCCAACCTCAAGCTCATTCCGGTGTCCCTGATGCCGCTGGGGAAGCAGATCGTGCCCAGCACCACGCCTTTTGCGAGCACCTATCCCCTCAGGACCTACCGCTAGGCGGGACGTACCGCGTCAGGTAGGAAGTACCGCCAGGCAGGACTCCCATCCCGCAGGACCGCCGCTTACTGCCGGGCGGTGGCTTCCCGTCAAAGGTGCCGTCCCGTCACAGCGGGCGGAATGTCCCGTCCCGCAGGATGGCTGCCGAGTCGCTGTCGTCCAACTCAGCGGCGATGTCCACGTCCTCCGCGTAGCCAGCTCCGGACAGTTCCCGGCCGCTGGCGCACTGCTGGAGCGTTTCGCGCAGGCGCGGCTCGGCCGCTTCGAAGACAGCCATGGCCGCCACTGCCTCCGGAGCATAGCCGTGCCTGCCGTCCCCGGCCTCATAGCCGCCCTTGCCGGAGGCCACCAGCCCTGCGATGAAAGCTCCGGCTCCGATCTGGTCCTCCACGGCAGGGCGGAGGGTGCCGTCCGGCCAGCGTTCGCCCGCGGCGATCACCGCCACCACTGCATCGCCGGGAAGGTTGGCGGCCACCCAGTCTGCCGTGGCCGCGGCGTTCCGGAGGCATACTGCGGCCACCAGTGGCACCTCCGCCGCCAGGGCATGGCAGAGTTCAGAACCGTTGGGGGAGGGCAGGACCACCCGCTCCAGCGAGGCGGCCGCGCGGAGGCTGGCGGGGGACAGGCTCAGTCCGCCGCCGTTCCGGGGGCCTGCCAGCTGGGCCTGGTGGTGGGCGGCGAAGTCCTCTGCAGTGGTGTCCCGCCAGCGGTAGGGGAAGACGTCGGCGCCCCGGTCCAATGCCACGCTGACGCAGGTGCCGAAGGACAGGACGTCCACCACCACGGCTATGTCGGCCCCGGAGACCACCGTCCTGGCCCCATCCAGACCCCAGTCCAGCCGGACCGTGAAGGGCAGCTGCCGGTGCGCCGCGTTGGCGGAGTACGTGTGCCGTTCGCTGCTGCCGGGCGCGTTCACTTCAATTCGCCGTTCAGGTTGCGGTGCGCGGCGTCCTGCCACAGTTCTTTGGCCCGCTGGTGGCGGAAGAGCGGGTCCAGTTCCAGCAGGTGGCGGACGACGGCGGCCCTGCCGGCTGCGAAGTCGGCGTCGCCGATGTGCGCGTAGTCTTTCCGCACGGCAGCAACATAGCGGGCGTACTCCTCCGGTTCGCCGCCGAGAATTGAGAGGTCGGCGTCGCAAAGGAGGGCGCCGTCGTCGTCACCCGGTTCCGGCCGGTGGTCCGAGGTCAGCCGGACCAGGCGTGCCACTTCAGCCACCTCTGCCTCCGGAAGGCAGGCGTCGGCAAGCCGTTCCTCTGCCAGCCGTGCCGACTCCTCCTCATCCATGCCCGCTGCGCCGCGGTACACGGCGTCGTGGAACCAGGCAGCCAGCAGCACGGTCCGCGGTGCTTCAGCCGGTTCGGTGAGCAGGTCCAGCGCCTCCAGCACGGACAGCAGGTGGGTGCAGCCGTGGTAGTGGCGGTGCGGTTCGCTCCACCGGTCCAGCAGGTCCAGGAACAGGGCGTCGTGGCCCGGCATGATGGCTTCCCAGCGGTTCAGGAGGGGGACCTTCAATGACTTGTTCCGCCGGCGTGCCGGGATCCGCAGTCCGCTGGCAATGAGCCTGCGGACCAGCACCCGGCCCTCTACCGACACCGCGCCAGCCGCCACCAGGTCATCAAAGCGGCGTTCCGGCACGTCGTAGTGGTCGCCGTCGAACGCCCGCTCCGGAATCCCCGCGGCGGCAGCGAAGGCGTGCAGCTCGTCCAGGGACGCGTCCGAGACCAGGTGCGAAAAGTGTGTTCCGTGTGCAGGCCACAGCGGCGGGTCGATGTAGATGGCCATGGAAGGAGTCTAGTGCTGCCCTTCCGGCGGACGCCGTTCAGCCGCGTGGCACGTTCATGACCGCTGCTGCGTCTTAAAACGTGCCCTCACCCCTCATGTGCGGACTAGAATCGCCGAATGGCACTTATCCGCGTTTCAGAGGCCGCCCGTTTCCTGGGGGTAAGCGACGATACCGTCCGCCGGTGGACGGAGCAGGGAACCCTCACCGCGCTCCGGGACCCCTCCGGCCGCCTGGCGGTGGACGGGCTGGAACTGGCAACGCACGCGCAGAAGCTCGCCCAGCTCCCCGATGACCCGAAGAGCGGCAGCAGTTCGGCGCGGAACCGGTTCGTGGGCCTGGTTACCAATGTCATCACGGACAAGGTCATGGCGCAGGTGGAACTGCAGTGCGGGCCCTTCCGGGTGGTCTCGCTGATGAGCAGCGAAGCCGTGCGTGAGCTGGGGCTGGAACCTGGTGCCGTGGCCACCGCGGTGGTCAAGGCAACGACCGTCATCATCGAGTCGCCGAAGGGCCGGGCCACCGCATGAGCCGGCAATCCCTCCGGTCCGCGGCTTCCACCCTCCGGGCCGCCGTCCCCGCACTGGCTGTGCTGCTGCTTGCCGTCCTGTCCGGCTGTGCCCCGGCGCCCAGCCCGGACGCGGGAACACGTTCCGGCACCGCCCCCGGTTCCGGCACCAAACCGGCAGGCGCCATCACCGTTTTCGCGGCCGCCTCACTCAAACAGACCTTCACCGAACTCGCGGGCACTTTCGAAGCGGAACATCCGGGCACCACGGTCACCTTGAGCTTCGCCGGGTCCTCGGACCTTGCCAGCCAGATCAACCAGGGCGCGCCCGTTGACGTCTTCGCCTCCGCGGACACGGCCAACATGCAAAAGGTGCAGGACGCCGGCCTCACCGACGGCACGCCGGAGGACTTCGCCACCAACACCCTGGCCATCGCCGTGCCGCCGGGCAACCCGGCGAAAGTCGCATCCCTGCAGGACCTGGCCCGGCCGGGCATCAAGCTGGTGACCTGCGCCCGCCAGGTCCCGTGCGGTGCTGCCACAGCCAAAGTGGCGGAAGCGGCGCGGGTCGCGCTGAGCCCGGTCAGCGAGGAAAACGCTGTCACTGACGTCCTGGGCAAGGTCACCTCCCGGGAGGCGGATGCGGGGCTGGTCTACGGCACGGACATCAAGGCTGCCGGGACCAAAGTGGCGGGCGTCCAGTTCCCGGAGGCGGGGAGTGCAGTCAACACCTACCCGATTGCGGGCGTCGCCAACGGCCGGAACAGGGCCACCGCCCAGGCGTTCGTGGACCTGGTCACCGGTCCCGAGGGCCAGAAGGTCCTCGCCGCGGCGGGGTTCGGCCCCGCTGGTTCCGGCCCGGCCGGTTCCAGCCCGGGCAGCAAGTGATACAGCCGCCAGGGAGGCCGCCCCGGGCGCGGCCGCGCACCCAGGCCGCGGCCTACTCCGGCATCCCCGCGTGGGTCCGTGCGCTGGCAGTCCTGGCGGCCGTCGTCGTCGTGCTTCCCCTGCTGGCGATGGTGCTGCGCATTGACTGGGCGCAGTTCATCCCGCTGGTGACGTCGGAGCCGTCCCTGACGGCGCTGGGGCTGAGCCTGCGGACCTCGGTGGCGAGCACCCTCCTGTGCATCCTGCTGGGGGTCCCCCTGGCCCTGGTCCTTGCCAGGGACTCCTTCCGGCTGCGGGGGCTGCTGCGCTCGCTGGTGCTCCTGCCCCTGGTGCTTCCCCCGGTGGTGGGCGGGATCGCCCTGCTCTACACGTTCGGCCGCCAAGGGCTGCTGGGGCAGACCCTGGAGGTGCTCGGGCTGCGCATCGCCTTCTCCACGACGGCGGTGGTCCTGGCACAGACGTTTGTGGCGCTCCCTTTCCTGGTAGTCAGCCTGGAAGGGGCGCTTCGCACCTCGGGCTCCCGCTACGAGGCCGTGGCCGCAACGCTGGGCGCGCGCCCGGGCACTGTCTTCCGGCGCGTCACGCTCCCGCTGGTCCTGCCAGGACTGGCCTCCGGCGCGGTCCTGTCCTTCGCCCGCAGCCTGGGCGAGTTCGGCGCCACGCTGACCTTCGCGGGCAGCCTCCAGGGGGTCACCCGGACCCTGCCGCTGGAGATCTACCTGCAGCGGGAAACGGACCCGGACGCCGCCGTCGCGCTGTCCCTGGTGCTGGTGGCCGTCGCCGTCGCGGTGGTGGCGCTCGCGTACCGGCAGCCGGCAGCGGCACGTGCCGGAGCAGGACAACGGACGACGGCGGCCGCACCGGCCGGAGGGGGCGTCCGGTGACGCTGTCCTTCCACGCAGCCGTGGCCGGGCGGGGTTTCGACGTGGACCTTGCCGTCCGGCCGGGCGAATCGGTGGCCGTCATGGGCCCCAACGGCGCCGGCAAATCGACCCTGCTGGCCAGCATCGCGGGCCTGCTGCGGCCGGACAGCGGCCGGGCCGAACTCAACGGCAGGACGCTCTTTGACCTCGACGGCGGAAAGCCCGTCTGGCTGCCTCCCCATCACCGCGGCACCGCCCTGCTCGCCCAGGAACCCCTGCTCTTTCCCCACCTGAGCGCGGTGGACAACGTCTCGTTCGGGCCGCGCAGCGCCGGCGTCCCCCAGCGGGATGCGAAGGCGCGTGCCCTGCGCTGGCTGGCGGATGTGGAAGCGGAGCATCTCGCCGGGCGCCGTCCCGCCGAACTCTCCGGCGGCCAGGCCCAGCGTGTTGCCGTGGCCCGCGCGCTCGCCGCCGACCCCGCACTCCTGCTGCTGGATGAACCGCTGGCCGCCCTGGATATCCATTCCGCACCGCTGCTGCGTCGCCTCTTCAAACGGGTCCTTGCGGGGCGGCAAGCCATCATCGTCACGCACGATGTCCTGGATGCGCTGGTGCTCGCGGACCGCGTGGTCATCCTGGAAGACGGGAAGGTTGCAGAGGAGGGGCCCACGCGTGCCGTGCTGGAACGACCGCGCAGCTCCTTTGCTGCCGGACTTGCCGGACTGAACTTCATCCCCGGCGCCCTCGACGGCGCTGGCGTGCGCACCAGCCAAGGCCTGCGGATCGCGGGGCACGACGAAGAACTGGGCGACTCCGGGGAACCCGGCCGGCTGCCCGGGCCGGGCGGTCCGGGCGTGGCCGTGTTCCCGCCGTCGGCCGTGTCCGTGTTCCTCGACGACGCCCACGGAAGCCCGCGGAACTCTTTTGCTGTGACCATCACCGACCTCGAGCCCCATGGAGACCAGATCCGCGTCCGCGCCGGCAGCCTGGCCGCCGATATCACGCCGGCTGCCTCTGCGGACTTGGGCCTTGCTCCCGGGATGACGGTGCACTTCGTGGTCAAGGCTGCCGCCGTGTCGGTGTACGGCACATAGCGCCAGGACCGGCCGGTGCGGACCGGCCGGTGGGCCGGAAGGACTTCCGGCTCTGGACAGCCGTTTCGCCGTGGGCAAACATGGCAGGGGAACCTCGCCGCGCAAAGTTGAGCGTAGTACACTCAACTTAGTCAACAAGCCCCCGAAAGGAGCTCTCTTTGGACGTCAAATTCACCACCAAGAGCCAGGAGGCTCTTTCCGCGGCGGCAATGAACGCCTCGACGGCCGGCAACCCGCAGGTTGAGCCGGCCCACCTCCTCAAAGCGCTGATGGACCAGCGTGAGGGCGTCGCCGTTGCGCTCCTTCGCGCCACCGGCACGGACCCGGACGCCGTCAGCGTCCAGGCCAGCAGCGCCATCAAGGCCCTGCCCGCCACCTCCGGCGGCTCCAGCCAGCAGGCGCAGCTGTCCCGCCCGGCCCTGCAGGCCATCCAGCACGCCAAGGAGGAAGCGGACCGGCTGGGCGATTCCTTCGTTTCCACCGAGGTGCTCCTGGTGGGCCTCTCCGCCGGCAATGATGCTGCTGCACGCCTGCTGCGTGAAGCCGGTGCCTCACGGGAGGCGCTGCTCGCGGCCCTCCCCGGCGTTCGCGGCGACCGCAAGGTGGACAGCCCCGACCCCGAAAACACCTTCCAGGCCCTGGAGAAGTACGGCACGGACCTTACTGCCATGGCCCGCGCCGGCAAACTGGACCCTGTGATCGGGCGCGACTCCGAAATCCGCCGCGTGGTGCAGGTGCTGTCCCGGCGCACCAAGAACAATCCGGTGCTGATCGGCGAACCGGGCGTGGGCAAGACCGCCGTCGTCGAGGGCCTGGCCCAGCGGATGGTGGCCGGCGACGTCCCGGAAAGCCTGCGCGGCAAGACGCTCATCTCCCTGGACCTTGGGTCGATGGTGGCCGGCGCCAAGTACCGCGGCGAGTTCGAGGAGCGGCTGAAGGCGGTCCTTGAGGAGATCAAGGGCTCCGAGGGGCAGGTGGTCACGTTTATCGACGAGATCCACACCGTGGTGGGTGCCGGGGCCACCGGTGATTCCTCCATGGACGCCGGCAACATGCTCAAGCCCATGCTGGCCCGCGGTGAGCTCCGCCTGATCGGTGCCACCACCCTGGATGAGTACCGCGAAAACATCGAGAAGGACGCGGCCCTGGAACGCCGCTTCCAGCAGGTGTACGTGGGCGAGCCCAGCGTGGAGGACACCATCGGCATCCTCCGCGGCCTGAAGGAACGGTACGAAGCACACCACAAGGTATCCATCGCCGACTCCGCCCTGGTGGCCGCCGCTACCCTGTCCAACCGCTACATCTCGGGCCGTCAACTGCCGGACAAGGCCATCGACCTCGTGGACGAGGCCGCGTCACGCCTCCGCATGGAAATCGACTCCGCTCCGGAGGAGATCGACCAGCTGCGGCGTCAGGTGGACCGCCTCACCATGGAGGAACTGGCACTGTCCGGAGAATCGGATCCCGCATCCGTGGAGCGGCTCGCGGCACTTCGCGCCGACAAGGCGGACAAGGAAGAGGAGCTCTCGGCCCTGAACGCCCGCTGGGAAGCGGAGAAGGCCGGCCTTAACCGGGTGGGTGACCTGAAGGCCAAGCTGGACGAACTGCGCTCCGCCGCTGACAAGGCTCAGCGCGAGGGCGACCTGGAGGCTGCGTCCCGGATCCTCTACGGGGAAATCCCGGCCCTTGAGCGCGAGGTGAACGCCGCTGCCGAAGCCGAGGCCGCCGTGACGGACAAGTCCGCGCAGATGGTGGCGGAGGAAGTCACCGCGGAGGATATCGCCGAGGTCATCTCCGCCTGGACTGGTATCCCGGCCGGCCGCATGCTGCAGGGTGAAAGCCAGAAGCTCCTCCACATGGAAGAGGAGCTGGGCCGGCGCCTGATCGGCCAGTCCAAGGCCGTGACCGCAGTGTCCGACGCCGTCCGACGCGCGCGGGCCGGCATCAGCGACCCCAACCGCCCCACCGGCTCCTTCTTGTTCCTGGGCCCCACGGGCGTCGGCAAGACCGAGCTGGCCAAGGCGCTGGCGGACTTCCTGTTCGACGACGAACGCGCCATGGTGCGTATCGACATGTCCGAGTACGGCGAGAAGCACAGCGTCGCCCGCCTGGTGGGGGCCCCTCCGGGATACGTGGGCTACGAGGAAGGCGGCCAGCTGACCGAGGCCGTCCGCCGCCGTCCGTACTCCGTGGTGCTGCTGGACGAGGTGGAGAAGGCGCACCCGGAGGTGTTCGACATCCTCCTGCAGGTGCTCGACGACGGCCGCCTCACCGACGGGCAGGGCCGCACCGTGGACTTCCGCAACGTGATCCTGGTGCTGACCTCCAACCTGGGCAGCCAGTTCCTGGTGGACCAGTCCCTGGACGCCACGGCCAAGCGCAACGCGGTCATGGCCACGGTGAACGCGTCCTTCAAGCCGGAATTCCTCAACCGGCTCGACGAAGTGGTGCTGTTCGACGCCCTCACGGTGGACGAGCTGGCCCACATCGTGGAGCTGCACGTGGAGGAGCTGGGGCGGCGGCTGCGCGAACGGCGCCTCACCCTGGAAGTCACCGACGGCGCCAAGGCATGGCTGGCATTGTCCGGCTACGACCCCGCCTACGGCGCCCGGCCGCTGCGGCGCCTGGTGCAGCGTGAGATCGGCGACCGGCTGGCCAAGGCCATCCTTGCCGGTGGGATCAGCGACGGCGACACCGTGGTGGTTGATACCGCCGCTGACCTGGGCGAACTCACCGAGGGCAACGTCGACGCGCTGACGGGTGCCCCGAGCTCCGGCCTCTCAGTGCGGCGGAAGGACTAGCCCGCCGATTGGATATGGGAGTGCTGCCCTGGCGGTTTAGCCGTCAGGGCAGCACGCTCGCGTTGATCACGTTGCCGCCGTCGGCAGTGACGTAGCAGTCCACCCTGCGGTCCCCGGACTCCCAGCTGGTGTTGCTTGGATAGCTGCGCTGGTAGTTCAGCTGGAACTGCTTGGCCGCCGGGCCGAGTTTCGCTGCCTGGCACACTTCCAGGGCCTTGGCCTTGAGCGGGTCTGCCCCCGGATACTTGGCGCTGTCCGGGTAGTGGAGGGTGGCCACCAGCTGTGCGGAATGGCCCGTGTCGCATGGCACCACCGTGGACGCCAAGGCCTGGGGATCGAAGTCCTTGAAGCAGTCACCTACCGCGTAGTCTGCAGGCGCAACGCCGTCCCGGGGCAGCGGCTGGGGAGTGGCCGGCGGAGTCACAGCGGTCTGCAGCACGCCCGGCGCTGCACTTTTCGCTGTGTCGGTGCCGGGAGCAGAGTTCAGCCACACGGCGAGCCACACCAGCGAGCCGGCAACGGCGAGGATGACGACGATGAGGAACGCTTTCCAGAACGCCGGCCTCCTGTTGGCCCGCTTTTCGGGCCCGGGATCCTGGCGCGGCTGGGACCAGGTCACAGACTCCGGAGCGAGTGCTGAACCGGCGTCCCCGCCCTGGACTGTTGGCAGGCTTCCGGTCCGGGGTGGCAAGGCTGGTTTCGGCGGGATGTCCTGGTGGTTCACGGGTGCGCATCCTCCTGGGTTTGGTACCGCGGCTCGCCAAAGGCCACACAAAATCGGCAGTTCTTAAGTGACTCTACCGAAGAAAAATCCCGGAATCCCGCGGGCGCAGGTGCGTGATGGTACCCCACGCGGGCGGCCGGGCCATGAGGCGGCAAGCAGGGCCCGCCGAAAGCATGTAATCTAGGTGTACGACAAATTGACCAAACATTCCGGGGCCTCACCGATCGCCAAGGTGACCACCTCCGGTCCAAGTACAAAAGGGGGTCACGCCATGGGGCGCGGCCGTCAAAAGGCAAAAGCTACCAAGCAGGCTCGGGACATTAAGTACTACTCCCCGAACACTGACTACTCGGCACTTCAGCGTGAGCTGACGGGTCCGGGCAGTCGTTCGACGAGCCGTTACTCGAATGAGCCGGTTGAACCGGACTATTCGGCTTATGTGGATAAGTACGCGGATGATTTGGATGACGATGACGACGAGGTAGACAACCGTCGCATCGGCTAGTTGTCGCCGGCAGCGACTGCCCCTTTAGGCAGTTTGCACGCCAGTCTCAATAATCTTCGCCTCGCTGCTTTTTCTGCAGCGCTATCGGTGCTGACCGCAGTCAAAAAGGTCCGTTGGGACCACACCTGTTTCCGGTGTGCCCCCAACGGACCTTTTGCCGTTCCCGGCTAACGTGCGCGGCGCCTGACGGGCATGAGGGTCATGGGAGGCCCATCGGCCGCCAGGAACGGAAGCATAAGGCTGGTGAGTATTGCGGGCTGCTCAAACGGCAGGCCGTGGGACGCCCCGGGAATCACCGCCAGCTGCCCATTGGGCAATGCCTCATACAAGGAGACGGTATGAGGCAGGGTTACAATGTCGTCGTCCCCCACTGCCACCAGTACTTGCTGCTGGATCCGCGAGACCTGGGACGTAGTGAGCGAAGGCTCGGTGCTGATCAGTTGCATCCCTTTCCGGGCCACCGCCTCAAAATGCCCGGGTCCGTCAGGAGAACGCTCGGCGTAGGCCCTGGCGAGCTCCTGTAACACTGGCGAGTCCGGGTCCATGTCCACTCGATGGATGCCGTCCACGTGGTAGTTGGTGCCGATGATGACCATTTTTGCCACCAGGTCCGGCCGCGCCAGTGCCACGAGGAGGGCGATGATGCCGCCGTCGCTCCAGCCGACGAGGTGGGCGGGGCCGGCGGCCACCCTCTCGAGGACGCTGACTGCCTCCCGCGCCATATCGCTGTAATGGAAGTCGGCATCGGTGTCGGCGGTGTATCCATGGCCGCGGCGGTCGAAGGCGATGAGACGGTAGTGTTCCGCGAGTCCGGTGCCAATAGTGCCAAGAAGGGCATCACTGTTGCTGAGGCCGCCGTGCAGCAGGAGCAGTGGAGCGCCATTGCCGCCGCGGTCCTCCAACCAGGTCGGGTGTCCATCAATGTCTACGATGCCGGCCATGTGTTCTCCCGTTCCGGATTGACGTTCTGCCGATGATGCCGCTGATCCCTGAGCCCAGTCGTGTGGACGTTATTGTGCCTCTTGCCCCTTTGCCGCTCAAGGGGTCCGTGTAGCCTTGCCTGCATGGCATTAGTTGAGGGATACCGTCACGGCGAGCCCTGCTGGGCAGATCTGCAGACCCCCGATGTTGCGGCCGCCAAGGACTTCTACGGCAGGCTCTTTGGCTGGACTTTCCAGGACTTTCCCACCCCGGACGGCCGCAGCTACGCGCAGGCCTTTGTCCGTGGGCGGTTGGTGGCCACCATTGCACCGCAAAGCCCCCTGCAGCTGAAGGCCGGCACCTCCGCAAAGTGGAACGTCTACTTCGCCGCCGCAGACGCTGCGGACGTACTGGAGGAGGCGGCCCACGCAGGAGGGGCGGCCGAATTCGGGCCGGAGGCGGTAGGCGATACCGGTGTTCTGGGCTTCCTCGCTCCTCCCGGTGGCGGAACCACAGGAATCTGGCAGGCAGGAAGCCACTACGGCAGCCAACTTTTCAACGAGCCGGGCGCGCTGGCCTGGGCCGAACTCTTCACGCCGGAGCCCCAGGCCGCCGTCGGTTTCTTCCAGCAGCTTTTCGGGCATGAGGTCACCGAATACCCCCAGGACGACGGCGGCAGTTACAGCACGCTGCTCATCGACGGCAACGAGGTGGCCGGGGTCATTCCTGCCGATGAGGGCGACGAAGCGGGCTGGCAGATCTACTACGGCACGGCAGACGTTGCCGCGGCGGCAGCAGCCGCCCAGGCAGCAGGGGGCCAGGTCCTCGTAGAGCCGGACGAGCGTCCCGCCGACGGATCACTGGCCACCATCAGGGACCCGCAGGGCGGCGTCCTCAACCTGATCCAAACCCCCGCTTAAACGCCGAGTGCTCCCCGCCGGTGGTGGGGAGCACTCAAAAAAGGCTTTAGGCGTAGGCGTTCACCAGGCGGACAGCGCCGCCGTCCACGCCCTTGGCGCCCTGGACGTAGTCAGGTCCGGACTTGAGGATGGAGTCTGAGTCCTCGGTGACCGTGCCCATGATCCAGGACGGCAGGCCCCGTTCGTTCAGGCGTGCGACGGCGGCATCCGCGGCTTCGGGGGACACGATGGCCACCATGCCCACGCCAAGGTTCAGCGTGCGTTCCAGGTCGGCCAGCGGAACGTTGCCCAGCTCGGACACCAGTTTGAAGATGGCGGGCAGTTCCCACGTGGCACGGTCAACCGTGGCCACCAGGCCCTGCGGAAGGACGCGGGCGAGGTTGGCAGCAAGGCCACCGCCGGTGACGTGGCTGAAGCCGTGAACGGCCGCGCCGGCGCTGACCGGGAAGGCGCGGGCCAGGTCCAGGCAGTCGGCGGCGTAGACGCGCGTGGGTTCCAGGAGTTCCTCGCCCAGGGTGCGGCCCAGTTCGGAGACCTGGCGGTCCAGGGCCCAGCCGGCGTGGTTGATGACGCGGCGGACCAGGGAGTAGCCGTTGGAGTGCAGGCCGGAGGAAGCCATGCCGATCACGACGTCGCCGGCGCGGACGCGGTCCGGCCCCAGCAGTGCATCGGCTTCCACGACGCCGGTGGCTGCACCGGCGACGTCGTATTCGTGTTCACCCAGCAGGCCGGGGTGTTCGGCGGTCTCGCCGCCCACCAGGGCGGTGCCGGCCACGGAGCAGGCTGCCGCGATGCCACGGACGATGCCGGCGATGCGCTCGGGGACCACTTTGCCGCAGGCGATGTAGTCGGTCATGTACAGGGGTTCGGCACCCACCACCACGATGTCGTCCACCACCATGCCCACCAGGTCGAACCCGATGGTGTCGTGGATGTCCATGGCCTGGGCGATGGCGACCTTGGTGCCGACGCCGTCCGTGGAGGTGGCCAGCAGCGGCTTCTTGTAGGTCAGCAGCCGGGAGACATCGTAGAGGCCGGCGAAGCCGCCCACCCCGCCGATCACCGAGGAGTTGTGGGTTGCCTTCACGGCATCCTTCATGAGCTCGACGGCGCGGTCCCCGGCTTCGACGTCCACGCCCGCGGACGCGTAGGTGATGCCGGCGTTGTCTGCGGCGGGGCTGGCGGAGGTCATACGGAGTCCTTCTTGTCGGCGCTGGTGGCGGCGTGTACGTCGGGCACGAGGTCGGCTTCGGTCAGCAGGTTCTCGAATTCGGAGTCGGGGCCGGGATCGCAGCCCGTGGCGCCGGCCTTTTCCGCCGGGTCCTCGGTGGCGTCGACGGCCAGGGCGGCCGTTTCGCCGGGAAGGGCCGCGGGGGAGGGCTTGAGGCCGCCCAGGTCGGTGCGCTCCAGGAGGTTCTTGCCCAGTTTGTCCGCGTCCGGAAGCTTGATGGGGTACTTGCCGGTGAAGCAGGCGGTGCAGAGGCGTTCGCGCGGCTGCCGGGTGGCGCCGATCATGCCGTCCTCGGAGATGTAGGCCAGCGAATCGGCGCCGATGGCCTGGGAGATCTCTTCGATGGTGGCGCCGTTGGCGATCAGCTCGGCGCGGGAGGCGAAGTCGATGCCGTAGAAGCAGGGCCACTGCACGGGCGGGGAGGAGATCTTGACGTGCACGGCGGCGGCGCCGGCCTCCCGGAGCATCCGGACGATGGCCCGCTGGGTGTTGCCGCGGACGATCGAGTCGTCCACCACCACCACGCGCTTGCCGCGGATCACGGACTCAAGGGCGTTCAGCTTGAGCCGGATGCCCAGCTGGCGGAGGGTCTGCGAGGGCTGGATGAAGGTACGGCCCACGTAGGAGTTCTTGACGAAGCCGTGCGCGAACGGAATTCCGGATTCCTCGGCGTAACCCACGGCTGCAGGGGTGCCCGACTCCGGGACGGGGATGACGATGTCCGCTTCGTGGGTGTTTTCGCGGGCCAGCTGGCGGCCCATTTCAACGCGGGACTCGTAGACGGAACGGCCGGCGATCGCGGCGTCCGGACGGGCGAGGTAGACGTACTCGAAAACGCAACCGGCCGGCGTCGGCTCTGCGAACTTCTTGGACCGCACGCCTTCTTCGTCAATGGCGATGAACTCGCCGGGCTCGATCTCGCGGATGAAGCTGGCACCCACGGTGGCCAGTGCGGACTGTTCGGAGGCGACAACCCAGCCGCGTTCCAGGCGGCCCAGGACCAGCGGGCGGATGCCGAAGGTGTCGCGGGCTGCGTAGAGGGTTCCTTCGTCCATGAAGACGAAGCAGAAGCCGCCCTTGATCTTGGGGAGAAGCTCGGTGGCGGTCTCTTCCAGGCTCTTGCCCGGCTCACCTTCCAGCAGGGCGGTGACCAGCGCGGTGTCCGAGGTGTTGCCCTGCTTCATCTCGCCGGTGAGCTGCCCGCCGTTGCGCTCCGTGATCATGGCGTTGAGTTCGGCGGTGTTCGTCAGGTTGCCGTTGTGCGCCAGGGCAACCGTGCCGGTGGAGGTAGCGCCCAGGGTGGGCTGCGCGTTGGCCCAGTGGCTGGCGCCGGTGGTGGAGTAGCGGCAATGGCCCACGGCCAGATGCCCGGTCAGGGTGTTCAGCGTGGTCTCGTCGAAGACCTGGGATACGAGGCCCATGTCCTTGTAGACGTTGATCCGCTTGCCGTCGCTGGTGGCTATGCCAGCCGACTCCTGACCGCGGTGCTGCAGTGCATACAGCCCGTAATAGGTAAGTTTTGCTACTTCTTCACCGGGCGCCCAAACACCAAAGACGCCACAGGCATCCTGGGGTCCTTTTTCGCCGGGAAGAAGATCATGGGAAAGTTTGCCATCGCCGCGTGCCACTGATCGATTATCGCACGTTATGGGGTATGACTTTCCCCCGCTTCAGTTTGTGACCCGGCTAGCCTTGGGGATCGGTGTCAGGTTCCGAGTCCGGGACGGCCTCGACGACGGCCCGTTCCTGCCGCTTCACGCTGCGGCGGTCCAGGACAAGCGCCAGCAGGGCGCCAAGGAGAGCGCCGCCGGCCGCGAACATCACCATGAAGAATCCGAAGACGGCGCCGGGGTCGAAGGTGGCGTCGCCGGGCAGCGCGTAAGCCACCACTGCGGCGGCGATAATGCCTGCCAGTGCACCCACAATCAAAAAGGGAACGTACTTGGGTGCGCGGCGGACGGTTACTTCGCGCCGCTCGGCAGGGGTTTCGTGAAAAGCCATGGCATCCAGCCTACTGCCGGACGAAACAGTGGGTGTAACGGGTCCGCCGCCGTCCCGGAGCGGAGACGCGCGACTTACCAAGGGGTGGCAGCTGATAGCCAACCAGGCTGTAACTGATATATCTATTGACACAAAGTGTGGCCACTGTCATATTTTGCTGTGGGCACGATGTGCGCCGTGTTGTGTAATGCGCAATCCGATGCACAGCTTTGCGGCAATGACATGGTCCCCGGAGGTGGCATGTCGGCTAGATTGGCACTTGGTGCCGACTCACCGGATCCGGCCGGATCCAGGAAAGGAACACAAGAACCATGGTCCATAAAGTTCAAGCCGTCGTTGTCCGGGAGAAGAACGCCCCGGTGTCGCTGGAGACCATCCTGGTGCCGGATCCGGGCCCGGGGGAGGCCCTGGTGGACATCCTGACCTGCGGTGTCTGCCACACGGACCTGCACTACAAGCAGGGCGGCATCGGCGATGATTTCCCGTACCTGCTGGGCCATGAGGCCACCGGCGTTGTCTCTGCAGTTGGTCCGGACGTGACGTCCGTGGCCCCCGGGGACCGCGTCATCCTGAACTGGCGCGCCGTGTGCGGCGAGTGCCGGGCGTGCGCCAAGGGCCAGCCTCAGTACTGCTTCAACACCCACAACGCCACCCAGAAAATGACCCTCGAGGACGGCACGGTCCTCTCTCCCGCCCTGGGCATCGGTGCCTTCGCTGAAAAGACGCTGGTCGCCGCGGGGCAGTGCACCAAGGTGGACCCCGACGTCGACGCCGCGGCGGTGGGCCTGCTGGGATGCGGCATCATGGCCGGCATCGGTGCCGCGATCAACACCGGCGAGGTCAAGCGCGGCGAGTCCGTGGCAGTGATCGGCTGCGGCGGCGTGGGCATCGCCGCGATCGCCGGGGCGAAGTTGGCGGGTGCGACGACGATCATCGCCGTTGACATCGACGACAACAAGATCGGGATGGCCAAGTCCCTCGGCGCCACCCATGGCGTGAACTCCAAGCAGGAGGACGCGGTGGAGGCCATCCGCGCCCTCACCGGAGGCAACGGCGCCGACGTGGTGATTGACGCCGTCGGCCGTCCCGAAACGTACAAGCAGGCGTTCTACGCCCGCGACCTTGCCGGCCGCGTGGTCCTGGTGGGCGTGCCGACGCCGGAGATGACGCTGGAACTGCCGCTGCTGGATGTCTTTGGCCGCGGCGGATCGCTGAAGTCCTCCTGGTACGGCGACTGCCTGCCCTCCCGGGACTTCCCCATGCTGGTGTCCCACTACAAGCAGGGCAACCTGGACCTGGACGCGTTCGTGTCCGAGCGCATCACCATCGACCAGGTGGAGGAGGCCTTCGGCAAAATGCACGAGGGCAAGGTCCTGCGTTCCGTAGTTGAAGTCAGCCCGGTGCAGATCTGATGGCCGTCACCATCGAGAACCTGGTCACCTCGGGCACGTTCTCGCTCGACGGCGGCACCTGGGACGTGGACAACAACGTCTGGATCGTGGGCAACGACGAGGAATGCGTCATCATCGACGCTCCCCACGACGCCGCCGCGATCATCAACCAGGTCCGCAGCCGCAAGGTCAAGGCCATCCTGCTGACCCACGCGCACAACGACCACATCGGGGCCGCCCGGGAGGTCGCAGACGCGCTGGGAGCACCGATCCTCCTGAACCAGGAGGACCTGGTGCTGTGGGAGCAGGTCTACCCTGACGCCAAGCCGGACCGCTACCACTCCGACGGGGACGTGTTCGAGGTGGGCGGGGCAACGCTGAAGGCGATCCACACGCCCGGCCACTCCCCGGGGTCCACCTGCTTCTACCTCGAAAGCGAAGGGACCGTGTTCACCGGGGACACGCTGTTCAACGGCGGCCCGGGTGCCACGGGCCGGTCCTACAGCGACTACCCCACCATCCTGAAGTCCATCCGCGAACGCCTGCTGACGCTCCCGGCTCAGACCGTGGTCCGCACCGGCCACGGCGACAACACCACCATCGCCGCGGAGCAGGAAACGCTGGCGAAGGTTTCCCAGTAGCGGAAATCAGCAACGAGTGCCCTGGAGGGGGGGCGGGGGGGGGGGCGGCCGCCCCCGCCACAAGAAAAAAAAACCGCACCCCCCTAACAACCCACCGGGCCCCGGGGGGGCCCGCCGGCGGCCCGCCCCCCCTCCACTGCAAATGAACAAGAGAGCCGACCCGGGAGTTCCCCGGTGCCGGCGAGGAAGTTGGGACAATGAAGTTCGGCAAGCAGCCTGCCCCCGTCGCGGACATCAATGAGGACAACCTCGAAGTCCACAAGCCCAAGACCGAGGCCGCCGGCGTCAAGGCCGTCATGGTGGCCCTGGAGCGGGCGGTGGCGCAGGCAGGCGTGACCCGGACGGCACATTCCCTGCTCCGGCTGAACCAGCGCGGCGGGTTCGACTGCCCGGGCTGCGCGTGGCCGGAGTCGGACAAGAAGCGCAAGACTGCCGAGTTCTGCGAAAACGGTGCCAAGGCCGTGGCCGAGGAGAACACCGTGCGGACCGTGGGCGCGGAGTTCTGGGCCAAGCACTCCATTGCCGAACTCTCAGGGAAGACCGAGTACTGGCTGGGGAACCAGGGCCGGCTCAGTGAACCGATGGTGATCCGCCAGGGTGACACGCACTATTCACCGATCTCCTGGGCTGACGCCTTCGAACTGATCGGGGAGCACCTCCGGGCGACCACCCCGGACCGCAGCGTCTTCTACACCTCCGGGCGCACTGCGAACGAGACCGCGTTCCTGTACCAGCTGTTCGCACGGTCACTGGGCACCAACAACCTGCCGGACTGCTCCAACATGTGCCACGAGTCCTCCGGATCGGCGCTGAACCCGACCATCGGCATCGGCAAGGGCACCGTGTCCCTCGACGACATCCACGACTCCGAACTGATCTTTGTCGTCGGTCAAAACCCCGGCACCAACCACCCGCGCATGCTCTCCGCGCTGAAGGAGTGCAAGGACAAGGGCGGGAAGGTGGTGGCCGTGAACCCGCTGCCCGAGGCCGGACTGTTCAACTTCAAGGACCCGCAGACCATCTCGGGCGTGGTGGGCGGTGGCACCCCGCTCGCCGACGAATACCTGCAGATCAAGGTGGGCGGTGACCTGGCGCTGTTCCAGGCGCTGGGCCACCTGCTCCTGGAGGCTGAGGAACAAAACCCGGGAACCGTCGTCGACCATTCCTTCATTGCCGCGCAGACGGACGGGTTCGACGCCTACCGCGACGCCCGCCGCACCCTCGACTGGGAGGAGACCGAGAAGGCCACGGGCCTGTCCCGCGCACAGATCGAGAAGGTGGCGGGGATGCTGGTGGCGTCCAAGGCCTCGATCTTCTGCTGGGCGCTGGGCGTGACGCAGCAGCCGCACTCGGTGGACACCATCAAAGAGATGGTCAACGTCCTGCTGCTCCAAGGCAACTTCGGCAAACCCGGTGCCGGCGCCTGCCCCGTCCGCGGGCACTCCAACGTCCAGGGCGACCGGACCATGGGAATCTGGGAAAAGCCCAGCGAAAAACTTCTCTCTGCCATCGACGCCGAGTTCGGGATCACGTCCCCGCGGCACCATGGCTACGACGCCGTGGAATCAATGGAGGCCTTCGAACGCGACGAGGTGGACGTGTTCGTGTCCATGGGCGGCAATTTCTCGCTGGCGTGCTCGGACACGGAAGCGTTGGAGGCGGGGATGCAGCGGATCGGGCTGACCGTGCATATTTCCACCAAGCCCAACCGCTCGCACATCGTGCACGGCCGCACCTCGCTGATCCTGCCCACTCTGGGCCGCACGGACAAGGACGACAAGCATCCCAAGGGCGCCCAGTTCTTGTCCGTGGAAGACTCCATGTCCGTGGTCCACTCCACCCAGGGACGCCTCACGCCGGTCTCCGAGCACCTGCTCGCCGAGCCCGTGATCGTGGCCCGGATGGCGGAAGCGACGTTCGGGCCGGACCACTCCGTGGACTGGCGCGGCATGGCCGAGGACTACGACGTGATCCGCGACCACATCGCCCGCGTCCTGCCGGGGTTCGAGGACTTCAACGCCCGGGTGCGGACGAAGAACGGGTTCGTGCTGCCCAACCCGCCGCGCGACACCCGCTCCTTCGCCACCGACATCGGCCGGGGCCGGTTCACCGTCAGCCCGCTGGAATACCTCACCCCGCCGCCGGGGCACCTGGTTCTCCAGACCATCCGCAGCCACGACCAGTACAACACCACGTTCTACGGCCTGGACGACCGCTACCGCGGCATCTCCGGCGGCCGCCGCGTGATCCTGATCCACCCGGATGACCTCGCCGAAGCCGGTTTCCAGGACCGGGACCTCGTGGACGTGGTCAGCACCTTCCAGGGCGTCGACCGCCGCGCGGACAAGTTCCGCCTGGTGGCCTACCCCACGGCCAGGGGCTGCGCCGCCGCCTACTTCCCCGAGGCCAACGCCCTGGTCCACAAGGAAAACGTCGCCCGCGTATCCAACACCCCGGGCTTCAAGGCCATGTTCGTCCGCTTCGAACCCCACAAGGGCGGGGTGGGCGTGGCTGAAGAGTCCGCGGGGGCGCTGGCCGGAACACACGCTTAGCCCCACCGCGGTGGGTTGGCTGCGCCAGAGCTCGAAATAAGGACGGCGGCAAGTCCGGCAGGTGCCGGGTGTCGCCGTCGTTGTTGCCCCCAACCAGGCTTTTACACCGGGTGGTTTCCATCGGGGACCCGCTTCCTGGTCCAGGTCCTTGCGATAGCCGCTCGCTGAGGCAAGCCCGGCTACCTGCTGCCCGGCATTCGTCTGGCCTGGCGTGAACTGGTCATCCTGGGTGTCCTGCGGTGTCGCCTCAGACCCCGGCGCCACATCCTCCCAGCAGGTGCTCGTCGTCTGGAATGTCTTTGGATACCTCTTCATCAGCCAAGCACCGGCACCAGACACCATGCAAGGCCTGGACAGGGCCGCACTGACCTCGCCGTCTCAGGCGGATGGGGGGTGCAGGACCCGGTCCAGCCAATCTTCTGCCGGGGATAGCTGGAAGTGCACGAGATCCGGAACAGCGCCAAGCGGACTGCCTTCCTCCTGCGCCTGGACGCGGTTGTGGAGATTCGGCCAGCGTGGTGGTTCCCAGTCCTGGTGTTCGCTTTGGTAGTGGCGGCCGGTGGGTGAGGTCCAGCCGGGTGGTTCGATTTTCGTGGCGGGTGTGGGTTTCCAGCCGGTGGTGTGGCGGAGTTTGTGGTGTTTGGGGCAGGGCTGTCCCAGGTTGCTGATTCCGGTGGTGCCGCCCTTGTGCCAGGCGAGGATGTGGTCGGCGTCGTTGTCCAGGGAGTTGTTGCTGCACCCCGGGAACGGACACTTCCCATCCCGCATCCTCAACCAGGCCCGCATGGCGCCGGTGACCCGGTAGCTTGTCCGGCCGATTTCCAGCGGTGCCCCGTCCCGCGGGTCCACCAGCACCCGGTAGAACGACCCCGCACCGGAGGCGACGAGTGCCCGGGCCATTGACGGGGGGATGGGACCGTACCCGTCCAGCATCGCTGGCTCGTCGGTCAGGCCCAGCAGGGAGAACACCGGGACCGTGACCAGCACCTGCGCCCGGATCGGCGCCTGCACCCGGTCCCCCACGGCACTCACACCCTCGGTAAAGCTGCCGCTGGTGCTGTCACTGCCGCGGGTGTCGCTGTCGTTTGGTGTGCCGTTGGTAAGGATCGCGTCGGCGAAGGTGTCCGCACGCAGCTGGGTCATGGTGCGGCCTTCATCCGGTCCCTGCATGCCACGGGTGGTCGCCGTGAGCCGGTTCCACCCGGCCAGGGCCTGGTCCGCGGGCAGGTACGCGGAGAGCCAGGCCATCCCGTCCTGGTCCGGCCGGAACTCCACCCGCCGGTCCGCGACCCCTTTGGCGTGGCGTTGTTCGATGGACCCGGCCTGGTGGCGTTCCTGCCAGGTGCGGGCCTTGGCTTTGAACCGGTGCGCCGGAAGCTGCCCCACCGGGCACCCCCGTGCCGGGTCCGGTGCGTCCGGGTCCAGGAAATGGGCTTCCAACGCCGCCGCCCCAACAGCATCCAGACACGCTGTCTCGTCCGCCATCACCACCGCGTGCTGCCAGGAGATCACCCCGGCCTGCAAAGCCTCCAACGTCCGCGGCAACGTCGCCGTGACAGCGTGCGAGGTGGCCAGGAACGAACCCGCCGCCCGCGGACCCAGAGCCAGCACACACCCGATCTCCGCCGCGACCGCCATCTCCTGTGCCTGCACCGGAACATCCGGGCCCGCAACAGCCGCGGCGCTCTCCGCGTACTTCACAGCGGCCCTGGCCTTCACCGCAGCAATCCCGGCCTCCACCTCCCGGGACCCGGCCAGAATGTCCAGGCAGCCCTCCGCCAAACCAGCAAGAGGGTCAGCCGCAGAAAAAGGCACTGCACCGGCCCCATCAACCACGGCACCAACCTCTGCAGTCAGCACGGCAAGGGCAGCACGGATCTCCTCAAAAGCCCTCACCACCGCTGCCTTCCCCATAAACCCATCATGACAAGGGGGTCTGACATTCCTAGGAGCCTGGTGCGGTCGCTAAACGATGGCTCCGTCATTGAGCCGCACCGGCCGTGAACGGCGGGGGTTGCCCCGGGCCGAATACGCGATCATGAGTCCTGCCGTCGCCGCCCCGCCCGCATACGTCCACGGTGAGGCCCAGGATCCTTCGGGGGTGGGAAGGACAAATGCGATGACGACGGCGGCCACGGCCAAAAGGACCTCAATGGCCGCCTGCAGCGGCCTTGCCCGGTACTCAGGGCAGGCCAGCCGGACCAGGGGGATGACCGGGAGGAGGAACAAGCCGAGGCTGAAGACCGGGTAGATGACGTTGAAGGTGAAGATCAGCATGCCCAGCACCAGCAGGCCGAGGAACTTCAGCACATCGAGGGCCCGGAGCGCGTTGGCCGGCGTCCACCGGCTCAGCAGCAGTCCCCACGCGGGGAGCCCGAGCAGCCAGCCGCCTGCCCAGACGCCGGCGTTCAGCAGTGCCAGGGGCACCAGCAGGGCCCCGGGCAGCAGGAACGCCGCAATCTGCCGGAGGTACACCACGTTCCGGGGCGGGCCGAAGATGCACGCCCCGATCAGCAGGTACGCCGCCACATACCAGGGCAGCAGCTGGATCATCGGCCCGCGGGCCGGGCCGAATATCAGGAGCGTCAGTGAGGCCACCATGACGCAGACGGCGGCGAACGTCCAGGCGCGGCGGGCAGGCCGCTGATTCACGGCAGGGAGGCGAGGATGTCGTGTGGGCACTCCCTGTCGTGGGCCGCCATCGCTTTCCCGCGTATCCCGCTCGTTTGCTTGTTGCCGAACACCATCAATCCCCCATTTTTTGGTTGTCGAGGTGATTCTACGGCCTTGACCCAGGGCGGATGGCACCATCCAGCGGGCACAAAAAAGATGGTTGGGCCTGCCGGTCTCAAGCGGGCCCAACCACAGATTTCGACGGCTCAACCGCCGGGACAGATCAGCCGCGGAGCCGCTCCATGGCCGGATCGAAGAGGGGCTCGGCTGTGACCGTGGCCGCCACACGCCTGCCGAAGTACTCGATCTCCACGGAGTCGCCTTCGGTCACGGAGGAGGGCAGCCAGGCGTAGGCGATGGGCTTGCGGACGGTGTAGCCGTACGCGGCACTGGTGACGTACCCAACGGCTTCCCCGGCCACATACACCGGTTCCTTGCCCAGCACCACTGACGTGCCGTCGTCGACCGTCAGGCAGCGCAGCGTCTTGGCTGCCGGTTGTTCCTTGCGGACCGCCAGCGCCTCGGCACCCACGAACCCGGTCTTGTCCTTGGCCACGGAGAAGCCCAGGCCGGCCTGGTACGGGTGGTGCTCGGACGTCATGTCCGTGCCCCACAGCCGGTAGCCCTTCTCCAGGCGCATGCTGTTGAAGGCGCCGCGACCGGCGGCGATGATGCCGTGCTCCCGGCCGGCCTCGAACAGCAGGTCCCACAGCTTCAGCCCGTACTCGGCGGTGGTGTAGAGCTCCCAGCCGAGTTCGCCTACGTAGGAGAGCCGCATGGCGGTGACGGGGATGCCGCCAACCGAGATTTCCTTGGTGCGGAAGTACTTGAGGCCGTCGTTGGTGAGGTCGTCCGTGCTGACCTTGCCGATGACCTCGCGTGCCAGCGGGCCCCACAGACCGATGCAGCAGGTGCTGCCGGTGATGTCGGTGACGTGCGCCCACTGGGAGGGATCGGCCGCTGACTGCCGGCGGGCCTCCACCCGGAGGTAATCGAAGTCCACGTTGCTGTTGACGCCCAGCTGGAACTCTTCCTCAGCGAGCCTGGCCACGGTCACGTCGCTGCGGATGCCGCCGTCGTCCGCCAGCAGCAGGCAGTAAGTCACGGCACCTGGCTTCTTGGCGATGTTGCCCGTGCTGAGCCGGTGCAGCAGCGCCTGCGCGCCCGGGCCCACCACGGAGAGCCGCTTCAGCGGCGTCATGTCGAAAAGTCCGACGGCGGTGCGCGTCTTCCACGCTTCGGCGGCGGAGATGGGGGAGTGGAACATGGCGGACCATTCGTCCCGCTCAGGGGCCCGCCACTCGGCTGGAAGCTCCTCAAGGAGCCCGCGGTTGGCTTCAAACCAGTGCGGGCGCTCCCAGGCGGCGGACTCCAGGAAGAAAGCCCCGAGTTCCTTCTGGCGGACGTTGAACGGGCTGACGCGCAGGTCCCGCGGTGATTCGCGGGGCTGCAGCGGGTGCATGACATCGTAGATTTCCACGAAGTTCTGCTGTGAGGTCTCGCTGACGTACGCGTCAGAGGTCTGCACCTTCTCGAAACGGGTCAGTTCGCAGCCGTGCAGGTCGGTCTGCGGCTGGCCGTCGATGATCAGCTCTGCCATGGCTTTGGCAACGCCGGCCGAGTGCGTGACCCAGACGGCCTCGGCCACGAAGAAGCCCTCGAGGTCCGGTGCCTCGCCCATGAGGGGGCCGCCGTCCGGGGTGAAGGAGAAGATGCCGTTGAAACCGTCCTGGATTTCGGTGCTGCGCAGCGCGGGCAGCAGGTCCTGGCTGTCCTCCCATGCGGGAACGAAGTCTTCGAGGGTGAAGTCCAGGCGGGAGGGCATCCGGTGGTGGGACATGTCCTCGGCTGAGACCTTCGGGAGTGCGGACATGTCCACGGGCATCGGGCGGTGGGCGTAGCTGCCGATGCCGATGCGGTCGCCCCATTCGCGGTAGTACAGGTCCTTGTCCTGGTAGCGCAGGATGGGCTTGCTGGCGCCGTTGGGAAGTTCGTTGACGTTCTCGAGTTCGGCAAGGGGGGTGGTGACGGCGTACTGGTGGGCCAGCGGCAGCAGCGGCACCTCCAGGCCCACCATCCGGCCGAGTTCACGTCCCCAGAACCCTGCGCAGGAAACCACGATGTCAGCAGGGATCACGCCGGAGGAGGTTTCGACGCCGGTGACCTTGCCGCCCTCCTGGGCGATGCCGGTGACGGTGGTGGAGCCGCGGTAGGTGACGCCCTGTTCGCGCGTGCGCTCGATCAGCAGCTGTACGGCCCGGGCCGCCAGGGCGAGGCCGTCGGTGGGGATGAGCAGGCCGCCCAGGACCTCGCGGCCGCCGGCGAGCTTGCCGGTGTTCAGCAGCGGGTAGATCTTTTCGCATTCGTCGGCGTCGACGATCCTGCTTTCGACACCCCAGGAGGTCATGACGCCCATCTTGCGGTTGAGGTCGGCCAGGCGCTCGGGAGTGGTGGCCAGCTCCAGGCCGCCCACCTGGTTGAAGCAGGACTGGCCGTCCTTGCCCAGGGCGAGGAGCTTGTTGACGGTGTACGTGGCGAATTCCGTCATGGTCCTGGACGGATTGTTTTGGAACACGAGACCCGGGGCGTGCGACGTGGAGCCGCCTGCGAGCTCCAGCGGACCCTGCTCGACGACGGTGATGTCGCTCCAGCCGCGGCTTGCCAGCTCGTCGGCGAGGTTGGTGCCGACGATTCCGGCTCCGATGATGACGACACGGGGTGATGCGCTCATAATGTTGGGTTCTCCTGGTTGGTGCTGGAATCCGCCTGACCGGGTGATGGAGTTTGCTTCGCCATGAGCAACGTGCATCACTATATGCAACAGGGTGTCGCAGCTCACAGATGATGTCAAGGGTTTCCTGCTTTGTTGCGGGGGACGGCAGCGCTAGTCGAAAGGCAGCAAAGAGGCCTCCGCCGCTGGTGCGGCGAAGGCCTCTTTGGTGCAGCTCCGGTTATCCGGCGGCGCGAGGCCGTCCGGTCCCGGTGTCAGTGGGAAACGTCTGCTGAGATTTCGGCGAGGGTGCGCCCCTTCGTCTCAGGCGCGAGCCATTGCGAAAGGACCGCGCCGAGCAATGCAACGATGGCAGCCACGACCATGCTTGGGCCCAAGCCGATGTTGCTGATTGCCCACGGCAGGGCGAAGGTGCCGAGTGCGGCTCCGATGCGGCTGAAAGCCGCGGCGAAGCCCATGCCGATGCCGCGCAGGGGGGCGGGGAATACCTCGGCCGGGTAGACCTGGGTCAATGTGGTGTAGCCGGCATTGAAGAAGGAGAACGCGAGGAACAGGGCGAGCACGAGGATCGCTGGTGCGTCCGCCCAGACGCCGATGACCAGCAGGATGCCTGCGCAGAGCCACTGTCCGGGCACGGTGAGGATTCGGCGGCCCAGCTTGTCAATCAGAAGCACGGTGGTGACAACACCCGCGGCCGCAAGTGCGGACAGGCCGACTCCACCGGCCCAGCCGCCGCCGAAGCCGAACTGGCTGAGCACGTCGTCGGCGAAGGTCGCGATCGCGAAGTACGGAGTGACCGCGCAGAACCAAAAACCCGCGGTGAAGAGGGTGGTGCGCCAGTGCTCCTTCGAGAACAACATTCCGAAGGAGGCGTTTTTGATTTTGGTCCTGCCCTGCGCGGCTTGGGCCTCCTGGAGCATCCTCAGATCGATCTCCTCGGTGATGCTGTCGTGCATCTGTGGTGATTCGACGTATTTGCGTGCGATCGCAAGTGCTTCCTCACGCCGTCCCTTGGTAATGAGCCAGCTCGGCGATTCGGGGAGGCCTATGCGGGCGAGGAACAGAACGAATGCCAGTACCGTGCTCGTGCCGATGACAAGGCGCCACGGGGTGCCGGCGTCGTGCAGGAGCGTGCCAATGATGAATGCCATCATGAAACCGACGTACCAGGCGATCAGGGTCAGCCCGAGCAGCCGTCCGCGGAGCTTGGGAGGGGAAAACTCTGACAGCAGTGGCCCCCCGATTGAGTACTCGCCGCCGATCGCAACGCCCATCAGGAATCGAATGATGGCCAGCTGGATTACGGCGCCGTCTCCGGAGGTTACGAAGAACTGGGCAGCTGATGCGACCAGGAACAGGCCCATGTCCACGAGGAACATGGGCTTGCGTCCGAACTTGTCAGTAGCCCAGCCGGCCAGCGGGGAGCCGATGAAGATACCTGCCAGGGGGCCTGCAGCGATCATGCCCAGCGACAGTGCGTCGAGCTGGAGATCTGACCGCATGGGTCCGGTGACGGGGCCGATGATTCCGAGGATGTAACCGTCGAGGAACATCCCGCCGATGAAGACCGCGACAAGCCGCACCATGAAGCGGCGTTTGAACTTGGAGCTGGTCTCTGTTGATGTGGAGGTGTCGACGGGGGCCGTCGTCCTGGTCGGATTGATCATTGAAATTCGTTCCCTTCGGGCTTCAGCGCAAACCGCTGACGGCACCGGAGCGCCGTTTCCTGAACGCACAGACTGATTTCGGCGCCGCCCCCAGGCTCCGGCGCTCCGCGCTGCTTTGATCGATGGTGCTGCCACCTTTGATAGTCATAGACAGTTTCCTTTGGTGATCTGGCGCTGCCGCAAGGATGCTGACAACGTTGTGCGGCCGATGCGGGGGGCCAGGCCCCTTTCGGATCGGCCATCGTGAAATTCGTTCGTCTGTTTCCCAAGGCCATCACGGGTGGAGCCGGGGGACTGGAGGAGCACATCCGGGCGAGTTGCGTTCCGTGATGATCAACAACGTTCGCTTTATGCAACAAAATCGTGCGCTAGCTCACACTCAATGTCAAGAGTGTGACCCTTGAGAGGCGCAGTATGTAAGCCCTTCTGCTAAGTGTTCAGGGGCATGCCGAAAGCCCTGCCCATGGGGATAGGGAGACCGCCCCGGTTTGTTGTACCCAGCGGCTGGTGAGGGGGTAACCAAGGCAAACCATTGCGTCAGGCTGGGATGGCGGCCTCCGCCCCGGGTGTCCTTGAGGTTCTTGGTTGTGCTGCCCACGGAAGCGGGAGCACGGGTACGGGTCCCCCCGAGTCAGCGCCCTGGGGAGGAACGGCCATGACCGCGTCGGCCCAGGCAAGCCCGCGCATCATGCCAGGGCCGGTGTGCCCGACCGGGAACGCAAGGCCGGACAGGAACCGGCAAGGGAGGAGCCGTGTCATTCCTGGATCGCCCTCGAGGTCGCAGCCGGACATTACAAGCTGCAGCGGCGGCAGTTGCGCGCCCCCAAGCGAGGCGATCAGGGGTGCGCCGACAGTGAGCAGGGCCATCACGGCTGCCAGGGGATTGCCCGGAAGACCGATCACGAACCGCCCGTCGGGAAGCCTGGCGAGCACGGCCGGATGGCCGGGACGCATCGCGATGCCGTCCACCAGCAGCTGTCCGCCCAGGGCATGGATGGCGGCACGGAAATGGTCTGTCCCGGACTTGCCGGTGCCGCCGGTGGTGATGATGACATCTGTGCCGCCGGCGGGCAGGACGGGGCTGTCCAGGGCATCCAGCCAGCTGCCAAAGGAGTCACCGATCCTCTGCGGGGTGCCGGCAACACCGCCGAGGAGGGACACCACGCTTCCCAGTTGCGGGCCAAAGGTGTCCCGGACCTGCCCGGGAGCGGGGACACCCTGCGTCACCACTTCAGCCCCGGTGAGTACGACGGCGACAGCGGGCCGGGCGCGGATCTGCACGGCGTCGTGCCCTGCCGCCGCAGCCAGGGCCACGTGCGCGGGATTAAGGACAGTGCCGGCAGGTAAGAGTACGTCCCCTGACCGGGCTTCCTGCCCAGCGGGACGGATGTGCTGGCCGCTGCGCGGCTCGCCGGCCTTTGCCTCGGGGCGGAGTGTCAGGATGTGGTTGCCGTTGGTGTCCCGTGCGGCCAGGCCGCTTTCCTTCCGCAGGACGGCATCGGCACCGTGCGGTACGAGGCCGCCGGTGGCAATCACGGCGGCACTGTTTGCGGGTAAAAATCTGTTGCCTTCACGGGGCAGGGATCCGTGCTGGCCGGACCCGCCCAGCAGCCACGGACCGGGCCCGTTCACGGCCCAGCCGTCCATCGCGGACGAGGCATAGTGCGGCAGGTCCTGGAGTGCGGTGACGTCCCGGCTCAGGGTCCGCCCAATGGCTTCAGTGAGGGGGACGGCCACGGGCGGGAGCGGATTGGCTGAGCCGAAGGCGACATGGCGCGCTTCGGACCACGGTATGCATCCCCTTTCCGGGGCGGGGCCCGGCGCGGGACCCGTCCCGGCGGTACTCCTAATAACGGTGGCTGTCGGTCCATTGGCAGGCATCCGGGCCTCCTCCTTGCTGATTCAGCGGCAAATGCCGGCTGCGGGGCCCCGTTTTCCGAAAACGGTGCTTCGATGAGGAATACCTCCCCAGGTCTTAGGCCCACCGAAGCACCTTTTACGAAAAACGGGACACCCGTTGCTGACGCTGTGCCTTTCCTAGCCCGCCGCTTCCAGGGCCTGGGCCTCCACGGCTTCGGCAGGCAGCGGCAGGGAGGACGATTGCCGGCGTGCGGCCTCGACGGTGTGCAGGAGCAGCAGCGCGGTGGTCACGGAGCCGACGCCGCCGGGAACGGGGGTGAGCCCCGCTGCGGTCCCGGTGACGCTGGCTTCGTCCACATCACCCACCAGCGAGCCATCGGCAAGGACGTTCGTGCCGACGTCGACCACGACGGTCCGGGAGGAGACGTGGCTGCCGGTCAGCAGCCCGGCGCGCCCGGCTGCGACCACCACGACGTCGGCATCCTTCGTGTAGCGCTCCAGCGGGCCCGATCTGGAATGGCAGACCGTCACCGCGGCATCGCGTGCCAGCAGGAGGAGGGACAGTGGCTTGCCCACAACGGCGGACCGGCCCACCACCACCACGGACTTGCCCGCTACGGGAACCCGGTAGTGTTCCAGGATTTCGACGACGGAGCGGGCGGTTGCGGGAGCGAAGGCCGGCTGACCGACGGCCAGCCGGCCCAGGCTCAGCGGATTGGCGCCGTCAATGTCCTTTTCCGGGGCGATCAGGCCCACCAGGTTGTCGGTCCGGACCCCCGCCGGCAGCGGGGTTTGCAGGATGATGCCGTTCACGGACGGTTCGGCGCTCAGGTCCTGCAGGACCCTGGCCAGTGCCGGTTCCGTTGCGTCATGGCCAAGGTCGATGATCCGGCAGCCGACTCCGGCGCGCTCAGCTGCCCGCTTGATGGAACGGACGTACCAGCGCGTTGACTCATCTGCGGTCGCCATGACCACCGCCACGACCGGGCGGACGCCGTCCCGTTCAAGCGAGCGGACCTGGTCCTGGACCTCCTGCTGGATCAAACCGGCCAAAGGCTTTCCGGAAAGTACTGCGGTGCTCAACCCAGGATCCTTTCCCTCACGCGGGCCGAGAGGGCATCTGCCGCCAGGACCACTTTCTCTTCAATGCCGTCTGTCTGTTGGGCCAGCAGTGCGCGTGCCTCGGTATCTTTGACCGCCACGACGTTGATGTCGATGTTGACGCGCGCCGTGGTGGCAGCTGCGCGGGCGGCGTCAGCGGCCGCCGCAACGTCACTGATGACGTTGGTGTTGGCGACGTCGAACAGTTCGGTGGCAAGGTCCACGATTGCGCCCGACAGCTTGATGAGCCGGGCAGGCGTCTGTGCCGCCTGGATGAGCGCGGACTGGATCCCGGCCGCCCGGGCGGCCTTGAGGTCATCAGTGCCGGACGGGAGCTTGTAGGAGTCGATGACTGCCTGGAAGGCCTCTTCATCTGCTTCAGCCAAGCTCAGTGCTTCGGTGACAAGGCCGTCGGCGGCCTGCGTGATGCGCTGGACCAGCGGTGCATGCTGCTCGTATTTGGCGCCGGTGGTGTAGCGCGCCACCATGGCCACCAGGGCTGCACCCTGGGCGGCGTGCAGGGCCGCTGCAGCGCCACCGCCTGGTGTGGGCTGCTTTGCGGCCAGCCGGGTGAGGTAGCTGCTGACTGTCTCTGAACTGATCATGGTGCTAGCCGCGGAGCCGGGTCATGGTGGGGTCGTACAGCGGGTCCTGGGTGACCGTGGCGACGATCCGGCGTCCGAAGTACTCGATCTCCACGGAGTCGCCGATGGAGACTTCTGCGGGCAGGTAGGAGTAGGCGATCGGTTTTTTAACTGTGTAGCCGTAGGCGGCGCTGGTGACGTAGCCAACCGCCTGGTCCTTGTAGAACACAGGCTCCTTGCCCAGCACCAGGCTGCGGCCGTCGTCGACCGTGAGGCAGCGCAGGCGCCGCGCGGAGTTCTCCTCGGTGCGGCCTTCCAGCGCCGCCTTTCCGACGAAGTTCTCCTTGGCCATCTTCACCGCGAAGCCGAGGCCGGCCTCGAAGGGGTCGTGCTCGGTGGTCATGTCCGTGCCCCAGGAGCGGTAGCCCTTTTCCAGGCGGAGGGAGCTGAACGCGGCACGCCCGGCGGCGATGACGCCGAACGGCTGGCCGGCCTTCCAGAGCGCATCCCAGAGGCGCTGGCCGTTGTCAGCGCTGGTGTACAGTTCCCAGCCCAGCTCACCGACGTAGGACAGGCGCATGGCAGTAACGGGGACGCCACCGATGACGACATTCTTGGACCGGAAGTACTTCAGGCCGTCGTTGGAGAAGTCATCGCTGCTGACCGCGCCGACAACCTCCCGGGCCAGCGGGCCCCAGAGGCCGATGCAGCAGGTGCCACCGGTCGTGTCGCGGACCTGGACCCAGTCTTCGGCGCTTCCGCTTGCTGTCTGGTGCCGGGCTGCCCGATCAAAGTAAGCGGTGTCGATGTTGCCGTTGGCGCCGAGCTGGAAGGTCTGCTCGTCCAGGCGGGCGACGGTGATGTCGCTTCGGACCCCGCCCTGCTCGTCCAGCAGGAGAGTGTAGGTGACGGCTCCGGGCTTCTTGTTCATTTCCGCGGTGGTCAGTTCCTGCAGCAGCTTCAGGGCGCCGGGTCCGGAGATTTCGAGGCGCTTCAGGGGCGTCATGTCGTACATGGCGACGGCGGTACGGGTCTTCCACGCCTCGGCGGCGGCGATGGGGGAGCTGAACATGCCTGACCAGGCGTCGCGGGCCGGCGGCTGCCATTCGGCAGGCATTTCCTTGAGCAGGTCGGCGTTGGCCTCGAACCAGTAGGGCCGTTCCCAGCCGGCGCCTTCGAGGAAGTAGCCGCCGAGTTCCCTGTGCCGGGCATGGAAGGGGGACACGCGCAGGTTGCGGGGCGAGAGCTTGGGCTGGAGCGGGTGCAGGACGTCGTAAATCTCCACGAAGTTCTGCTGCGAGGTTTCGCTGACGTACTCGGGGGTCAGCTGGACGTCCTCGAAGCGGTGGATGTCGCAGTCGCCCAGGTCGATGCTGGACTTGCCGTCCACCAGGAGTTCGGCGACGGCGCGGGCGATGCCCGCCGAGTGGGTGACCCAGACGGCTTCGGCGACGAAGAAGCCATCGAGTTCCTTGGACTCTCCCACCAGCGAGCCGCCGTCGGGGGTGAAGGAGAAGATGCCGTTGAAGCCGTCCTCGATCTCGCTTTCGCGCAGGGCCGGCAGGATCTGCTTGGTGGCCTCCCAGGCGGGGAGGAAGTCCTCGAGGGTGAAGTCCAGCCGGGACGGCATGTTGTGCTCGCTGATCTCGTTCGGCTTGAAGCTGCCGAGTTCGTCCAGGTCCACGGGCATGGGCTTGTGGGCGTAGGAGCCAATGCCGTAGCGGTCGCCGTGCTCGCGGTAGTAGAGGTCCTGGTCCTGGTGCCGGAGGATGGGCAGCGAAGCGCCGTTGGGCAGTTCGTTCTTGCCCTGCTGCGCCGGGACCGGGGTGGTTTTGACGTACTGGTGCGCCAGCGGCAGCAGCGGCACGGACATGCCGATCAGCTCGCCGACCTTGGCGCCCCAGAATCCGGCGCAGGAGACGACGATGTCTGCCGGGATCACGCCGTCGGGCGTCTGGACGCCGGTGACCCGGCGGGCGGACTGTTCGATGCCGGTGACTTCGGTGTTGCCGATGTACTTTACGCCGGCGGCCTCGGTGCGCTTGATCAGGAGCTGTACGGCGCGGGCGGCCAAAGCGAGGCCGTCGCTGGGAACGTGGAGGCCGCCGAGGATGTCCTCGTCATTGATGAGCGGGTAGAGCTCCTTGCACTCAGCCGGGGTGAGGATGGAGCCCTCGATGCCCCACGCCTGGGCGTAGCCGAGTTTGCGCTTCAGGTCCGCGAGGCGGGTTTCGGTGGTGGCAACTTCCAGGCCGCCCACCTGGTTGAAGCAGCTGGTGCCGTCCTCGGTCAGGGACAGCAGTTTCTCCACGGTGTACTTGGCGAACAGGGCCATGGACTTGGAGGGGTTGGTCTGGAAGACCAGTCCCGGGGCGTGCGAGGTGGAGCCGCCGGGCATGTTGAGGGGTCCCTGGTCCAGGACGGTGATGTTGTTCCAGCCCCGGGTGACGAGTTCATCCGCGAGGTTGGTGCCGACGATGCCGGCTCCGATAATGACAATGCGTGGTGACGATTCCAAGGGGGTCTCTCCTGCTGCTTTGCGGGTTATGTCTGCGGACGAGGGGTGCTTACCGGAACACCACGGTGCTGGTCTGGTCCTTCAGCACCCTGTGCTGGCAGTGCCAGCGGACGGCGCGGGAGAGGGCCAGCGCCTCGGCGTCCTGGCCCACGGTGGACAGTTGCGCCGGGCCATAGGTGTGGTCCACGCGGATGACTTCCTGCTCGATGATCGGGCCCTCGTCCAGGTCTGCCGTGACGTAGTGGGCGGTGGCGCCCACCAGCTTGACGCCGCGGTCGTAGGCCTGGTGGTAGGGGCGGGCGCCCTTGAACCCGGGAAGGAAGGAGTGGTGGATGTTGATGGCCCGTCCTTCCAGTGCCCGGCAAAGGTCGTCCGAGAGCACCTGCATGTAGCGGGCCAGGACCACGAGGTCGGCCTCGTACTCATCCACCAGTTCCAGCAGCCGGCGCTCCGCATCGGCCTTGGTGTCCGGGGTGACGGGGACGTAGATGAAGGGGAGCCCGGCGGCTTCCGCCATCGCACGGTGGGTCTCGTGGTTGGAAACGACTGCCACCAGTTCGCCGCCCAGGCTGCCGCCGCGCCACCGGAAGATGAGGTCGTTCAGGCAGTGGCCGAACTTGGACACCATGACCAGGACGCGCTTGGGGGTCTGGTCGTGGAAGCTGAACTTCATGTCGAACCGGCTGGCGATGCCCGCGAACTCTTCCTCGAGCATGGCAGGCGTGTAGTTGGGGGAGCCGGAGAACGCGGTGCGCAGGTGGAGTGTCTCGCGCAGGCTGTCGTCGAACTGCTGGTGCTCGTCGATATTGAAGCCGCGCTCGAACAGGAACGTGGTGACGGCCTGCACAATTCCTGCCTGCTCCTTGCAGGACAGGGTCAGGACGAACTTCTGCGGCTGCTCTTCCTTGAGCGCCGGCAGGGTGGTGGTTGCTGGGACTGCTTCGATGAGGGTCATACCCTACTCCTTCTAGATATATTCAAAAGCGACAAACTGATATATTAGATTGGGTGCCAGCGTATACTGGTCCACAGGCGAGGTCAATAGTTTTTTCTGGTTGGGAAGAAGGGGCTCAGCATGGCATTCGAAGCTTTAGCGGTGGCGGAGGCCACGGGAAAGAAGTCCCTGGCTGACGTCGCCTACGAAAGCATCCGCGACTGGTTGCTGACCCTTGAAATCAAACCCGGAGAGCTGCTGAATGACGAGCTCCTGGCCAAGAATCTGGGTGTGGGCCGCACTCCGGTGCGCGAAGCCCTGAAGCGGCTGGAGCTGGACCGGCTGGTGAAGACCTACCCGCGCCGGGGCACCTTTGCTACCAGGGTGGACGTGACCGACCTTTCCTTTATTTCGGAGATCCGCGCCCAGCTCGAGCCCCTCGCGGCCACCCGTGCCGCACGGGTGGCTTCCCCCGCGGTCCGGGACGAGCTGCGTGCCACGCTCGAAAAGGTTGAGGCGTTCGATGTGTCCTCGGCGACCGTGACCGAGACGCTGCAGCTAGATGCCCGAGTGCATCAGGGCATTTACGCCGCCGCCGCCAACCCGCACCTGGAAGACATCCTGATCCGCTACGACAACCTGGCAACGCGCATCTGGTGTATGGTCATCGACCGGCTGCCGGACCTGTCCCACCACGTTCGTGAACACCTCGATCTGCTCCGCGCCGTCATCGACGGGGATGAGGAGCGGGCTGCCGAGCTTGCCCGCGTCCACGTGAGCGGATTCGAAAGTGCGGTTCGGGAGGCGCTTTTCAAGGCCTAGTGCCTTTCGCCCCGGGCGCCTGTTGACACAGAGTGTGACGTGGACCATACACTGGATCCAGATTGATATATCAATCAAATATCAGCGATGGATTCGAGCGGCGACGGCGCCGGCGATCGGAGTAACCAGTGAATTCCCAAGCAACCCTTGAAGCCCCCCGTGATGCCACCGACCTTAACCCCGAACAGGATGGCCAGGGCGGCGGCGCGTCGAAAAAGGTTCTCGGCCTCCGGGCCGACTGGGCGCGCTTGGCCGGCCGCAGCGTAGAAGTGTGGCTGCATGGGGAGCACGTGGCCAGCGGGGTGGTGGACCAGGCCTCGGAGGACGGCTCAGTGCTCTGGATAGCCGCCGAGGGCATCAGCACCCGGCGCATCTTCGATAAGTCATCCGGCTACCAAATCTGGGTTTAGCCCCCCGGCGCTGGGTGCTGGAGCTCTCAACGCAGGCAATAACCATGGAGCCCCGGCGCTTCCCGCGCCGGGGCTCCATCCGTTCCACACTGCTTACCGCATGGCTGCCTTTTCCGGCTCCGGCTCTTCCACGTCCGGACCCGTGCCGGTGCAGTTTGTGCCTTGGGCGCATCCTTCGGCACATTCATGCTTGGTCACAAGCTCAAACTGGACACCGCGGTGCTGCTCAACGCCGGTCCGGATAGCCCGTTCCACCACGGAGTCCGCCAGCCGGCGGCGCAGGGAGAGGGGGTCCCTGCGCAGGTCCTTGGTGATGGCGAAACAGAGCAACAGCATGACGATGACGAAGGGCAAGGCCGCGACGATGGTGATCCGCTGCAGGCCTGACAACGCTTCGGAGGGCTGGTCACCGCCCGCCAACAGCATGACGGCGGCCACGGCACCGGTGAGGGCACCCCAGAAAATTACCAGCGCACGCTTGGGGTCGGAACTGCCGTTGGAGCTCAGTGACGCCATGATCAGGGAGGCGGAGTCGGCGCCGGTGATGAAGAAGATTGCCACCAGGACCATGGCCAGGACGATCACGGCCGCAATCATCCACGGGGGCAGGGGGAGGTTCTTCACAAGGTTGAACAGGGCGCCGTCAAAATCGATGGTTGCTTTGCCGTCAGTGACGGTCATCAGGCCAGGCGTGCCGGCTTTGTCCGCTTCCTGCTGGATATGGAAGGCGGTGCCGCCGAAGATGCCGAACCAGATGACACTGACAATGCTGGGGACCAGCAGTACGCCGGTGACGAACTGTCGGATGGTCCGGCCCCGGCTGATCCGGGCGATGAACATGCCAACGAACGGCGTCCAGGAAATCCACCAGGCCCAGTAGAAGATGGTCCAGCCGGACATCCAGGTCCGGAGTGCCTCGTCGCCTACGGCCTCAGTACGGGAGGACATTTCGGCCAGATCGCGCAAGTAGTCGCCGACCGCCGAGGGGATGAGGTTAAGGATGAAAAGAGTGGGGCCCGCCACGAACACGATGAGGGCGAGGACCACCGCAAGGACCATGTTGACGTTGGACAGCCACTGTATTCCGCGGCTGATGCCGGACACGGCGGACGCGATGAAGCACGCTGTCAGGATCGCCACGATGCCCACGAGCACAGGTGTTCCGATCTCGCCTGTCCAGCCGTTGGAGGTGAAGCCGCTGCCGATCTGCAGGGCGCCGAGGCCCAGTGAGGCGGCGGTGCCGAACAGGGTGGCGAAGATGGCCAGGATGTTGATGACCTTGCCCACCGGCCCCTCTACGGTCCTGATGCCGAACAGGGAGGTGAAGGCGGCGGAAATCAGTTGCCTGCGGCCCAGCCGGTAGGTGCCGTAGGCCATGGCAATGCCCACCACGGCGTACATGGCCCACGGGTGCAGGGTCCAGTGGAAGATCGAGGTGGCCATGGCCGTCTGGATGGCTGCGGGGGTCCGGCCGTCAACGGTTCCGGGCGGGGGAGAGACGAAGTGGTACAGCGGCTCGGCCACCCCATAGAACATCAGGCCGATGCCCATTCCGGCGGCGAACATCATGGCGATCCATGACACCGTGCGGAACTCGGGTTTCTCGCCGTCCTTGCCCAGCGGAATATTGCCGAACTTGCCCAGGGCCAGCCAGAGGACGAAGACGACGAACAGGGAGGCGAGGACCATGAAGAGCCAGCCCGTGTACTCCATGACCCAGTCGAGGGCGTCCTTGGAAGTGGTGGCCAGGCCGTCCTTGTCGAGGAATCCCCATGCCACGAACGCCAGTGCGATGGCGCCGGTGATGCCGAACGTCGCCTTGTCCAGCGTCAGCTTTCGGTTGCGGCGCTGGGAGACGGCCTGCTCCCTGTTGCTCTGCCGCAGTTCCTCCAGGATCTGCTTGTGTTCGTTGACTGTGGGAAGGGCCGTTGCCGCTTCCTCTTGATAGGTGTCCAGCGGCTCGGGGGGAATGTCCCCTGAAGGCGGCACTTTTGGCTTGGCGGAGCTCAGGTCACTGTTAATGGCCATGAAAGCGGGTCCTTTGGCTAGTCCATGGGCTTGCGTTTAGTGCTGGCTGTGGGCAGCGCAATCCGCGGAGGGATTGCCGCCTGGCCGGTCGCCAGCGGGGTCAGGGCCTTAAGCCCCATGGGGGAGGTGTTCCGCAAAGATCAACAGAGTTCGCGCTAAGCAACAAGAGTGCTGTACGTCACTTTCAAAGTCAAGGGCACCAGGCGCGGCGAAACGTGATTCTTCAGGCGGGCGGAGAGGGGCCGGCCGCCGTTAAGAAGAGGGGCGCGTCGCCGTTAAAAGGGCAATGACCCCAGGTCCCAACGAACCCGGGGTCATTGCCGTGCTGACTCTTGCGGCTGTCAGTGCCGCGTGTAACCCATGTTGGCGCTGACTTTGAGTCCTGCGTCCTTGAGGGTTTCCAGCAGGCCCGGGATCTTCTCCGGGTCGAACCGGAATGCCGGCCCGGAAATGCTGAGGGCCCCGATCACGACGCCTTGGTGGTTGTAGACGGGCACTGCCACGGCATTCAGGCCGATCTCGAACTCCTCCCGCACCACTGCGTACCCCTTGGCCACTACCTCGAGCAGCTGTGCATCCAGCTCCTTGCGGGAGGTAATGGTGCGGGCGGTGCGGGCAGTCAGGCCCGTCTCCTTCAGGATTCGGTCCCGGTCGTCCGCCTCCAGCGCCGCCAGGAGGACCTTGCCGCTGGAGGTGGCGTGCAGCGGGGTCAGGCTTCCCACCCAGTCGTAGGTGGCCAAGGTGGAGGGGCCCATCGCCTGGTCCACGTTCACGGCGTAGTTGGAGCGCAGGACAGCCAGGTTGACGGTTTCCTTGAACTCTTCCGCCAGGCTCTCCAGGACTGGCCTTGCCTCGCGGACCAGGCTCAGGCGGCCCGGAATGGAGCTGGCCAGGCGAAGGATCCCGAAACCGAGCTGGTACTTGCCGCGTTCACTGTTTTGATGGACCATCTCACGGGTGACCAGCGAGCCCATCAGCCGGGACACGGTGGACTTGTGGATCCCCATTTCCTCGGCTATTTCGCTCACGCCCGCATGTCCCTCCCGTGCCAGGATCTCCAGGACGGTCAGGGCCCGCTCCACGGACTGCACGCCGCCGGACTGTCCGCCTTCCGCATCGGTATCGGATTCAGTTTCCTTATTCGAAGCCATACTTCCTGATCCTATGCCGGTTAATGTGACGGCCGTGACATTGCGGCAGGCCAGCCGGGCCGCGGAAGCCCTTGCGGGCCCGCTAGCTGCCGCGGTAGGTGGAGTACGCGAACGGGCTCAGGAGCAGGGGCACGTGGTAGTGCTCGGGGCCGGTGACTTCGAAGACCAGGTCCACTTCCGGGAAGAACGTCCGCGTCTGCAAGTCCGCGTAGTAGGCGCCCGTGGCGAAGTTCAATTTGTAGTGGCCGGGTTCCAGCTGCTCCGGCCCCAGGTCCTTGGCCCGGCCATCAGCGTCGGTGCTGGAGGTGGCCAGCTCACGCCAGGTGCCGGCGTCGTTCTTCGAAAGGACGACGGCGACACCCGCCGCCGGGCGCCCGGCGCCGGTGTCAAGGATGTGGGTGGTCACATGGGAGACGCTCATTCGCTGATCACTCCTTCGAGCCGCAGTACGGCGATTTCGCGCAGCTGCTGGGCCACGATGCTGTCTTCTTCTTCGGGAGAGTTGGTGAGCCGCTGGTCCAGCGCCGCCAGGATGTCCTGCGCGCTGCGTCCGGCCGCCCGGATCAGGAAGACGCGGCCGAACTTCTCCTCGTACTCCCGGTTCCCTCGCGCCAGGGCATCGGCGACAGCAGCATCCGCCGGGTCCACCCCGGCCTGCTCGGAACGGGACATGGACGCCTCGGTGCTGGCCGCCGTCGGGCGTTCCCCGATCCTGGGGTGGTGGGCCATGGCGGCTTCCACCTCGGCCGGGGTGAAGGGGCTGGCGGCCTCGGCGGCAAACGCCAGGAGCTCGTCGCGGTCCGCGTAGGGCCGGGCTCCGGCCACCGCCTCCACCCAGCGGCTGACGTCGATGCAGGGCCGGAGGATGGCTTGGGCGGCGGCGGCATCCGCGCTGTTGAATTCGGCAAGCTTCATGCTGGTCGCAATCCTTGGGGTCATGCTGGCATCCATGGTGACGGCTATGCGGATGCCGGATAGTCCGGCGCCTACCCTCGAGCAAGGCTTCCGCATCATGGAACTGTTATTTCAGCATACGTAATATTCAAGAGCAGGTGCGGTGCACTGTCAAGCCGTTGGGAGCCCTAGTCCTGTGATGACGTCCGTGACAGGACCCAAGTGTTGGTGCCGTCCTGGCGTTCGAAGGTCACCGTGGTCACCAGTGCCTCGATCAGTGCCAGGCCGCGGCCGGACTCTGCGTCCTCGCCCGGGACGGCCGGCTCCATGGGGCCGAACGGCGGCTTTGCATGGTAGGCGCTGACCCGTGCCTGCAGCATGGCCGGCTGCACGGTGGTCTCCACACCCAGTTCCACCTCCCGGTCCCCGGCGGGCTGGGCGTGCTGGACGATGTTGGACGCGGACTCGATGACCGCCGTCGTGAACGTCATCTGGTCCATGTCATTGACGAACGGAACGTCGAGCCAAAGGCTGTCGAGGTCGTTGTGGACCGCCTCGATGGCGTCCTCGGCAGCGGGTCCCCGGAAGCTGCGCGAAGCCAGGACCTCAGTCATTGCTGAACGCCTCCTGGGCCGTGGGGTAGGCGGTGAGGACCTTGTCCATGCTGGTCAGCTTCAGGACCATGTTCACCTGCGGCTGCACGGCAGCGATCCGCAGGTCCCCGCCGGCCTGCCGGGCAGCCTTCAGGCAACCGATCAGCGCGCCGAGGCCCGAGGAGTCCATGAACGCGGTGTTTTCCAGGTTGACCACGATCCGGTTGGACCCACCCGCGATCACGTCCGTCACGAACTCGCGCAGCTTGGGCGCGGAGACCATGTTCAGCCGCCCGTCCGCCTTAACCTCCGCGTACGAGTCTTTGACCTCATAACTGAACTCCATCAGGATTCCTCTCTGTTTGCAGGTTCTGCGGCCGGTTCGTACCCCTTGTAGAGGACGGCGCGGACAAGGATGCTCATGACCACCAGGTCAAAGACCACCCAGACGACGTTGACCAGGGTGCCCAGCGGTTCCGCCAGGCCGGTTACCAGACGGGCAATTCCGACGACGGCGGCCAGCGCCAGCAGGATGGACACCACGATCTGGGGCCGGATGAGGCTCCAGCTGGGTCCGCCGCTTTGGCGGGCCTTGGGGGTGACGGCAAACCCGAGGGGACGGCCGAACCAAACGTTGCGGGCCGCCGTCGTGCATGCCTTGATCCAGGTGGGGAACAGCGCAAGGCTGTACTGCTGCCCGCGCCACGTGGGGATGCCACGTCCGGCCACTGCGAACAGCAGCTGGTTGACCACCATGAACGGAATGAACCGGATGAAGAAGTCCCAGCTGAGGCTGCTGACCGGCAGGATGCCCAGCAGCAGGTAAATGATGGGCGCCGCGAAGTAGATGACCGCCGCGAAGCCGCTGAGGTACGTCCACATCGTGGCGAAATACATCAGCCGCTGGCCGAGCTTGAGGCCCTTCTGCACCAGGGGGTTCTCGCGGAGCAGCACCTGGATGGTGCCCTGCGCCCAGCGGAGCCGCTGCGTCAGCATGGTGGCTATGTCCTCAGGCGCCAGGCCGTACGCCAGGATCTCGTGGTGGTAGACGCTTTCCCAGCCCATGGCGTGCATGCGCATGGCGGTGGCCATATCCTCGGTGACGGAGATGGTGGCCAGGGGCATGACGGGCTGGGCTTCGTTGCTGCGTTCCACGGTCAGCGCATCCAGCACGGCCTGGACGGATTCCAGGGCACCCAGGGGCGACCAGTCACGGGCGGACATGCGCTGGACTGCGTCGTCCGCCACTACCGGGACGCCGGACTCGCCCACGTGGGCCAGTTCCATGGCGGCAATTTCCTCAAGGTCCGCCTGCAGGGCTGCGACGTCGGCCTGGACCAGGGTCTGGACCGCGGCGTCCACGCGGCGGCGGACCCGGTAGGTGACCTCGCTGAGGGGCCGGCCGGCGTCCACTTCCTCCTGGGCTTCGCGGGTGGCGGCCTCCACCTCGTCCAGGACCTCCGCCACCAGGGGTGACTCCACGTCCGCCGACTTCCGGGCCTGCTTGATGGCTGCCCGGGAGGCGGCCAGCGCACGGCGGATGCTCTTTTCGGTCTCCTTGACGTAGCCCACCAGGCCCAGCTGCATCAGGGCCTCCCGGCGCAGGATGGCGTTGGAGCCACAGAAGAAGGCGGCGTTCCAGCCGTCCTTGCCCTGCTGGATGGGGCCGTAGAACAGCGGTGCCTGGCTGCCCAGCGGGTCGCTGTCAGGAACGTTGCTGAAGTACTGGGGTGTCTGGACCAGGGCCACGCGGCGGTTGTTGAAGTAGCCCAGGGTCTTTTCCAGGATGTCCGGCTCGGGGATCTGGTCCGCGTCCAGGATCAGCAGGAACTCGCCGTGGGTGACCATGAGGGCATTGTTGAGATTGCCCGCCTTCGCGTGCCGGGGGAGGTCCTTGGTCCAGTCCTCGCTCCGGGTGACGTAGCCCAGGCCGTGCTGTTCGCACAGCGCCTTGAGTTCCGGCCGTGCGCCGTCGTCCAGGATCCAGGTGCTGTGCGGGTGCCGGATCTTCTGGGCCGCCAGCGCCGTGGTGAGGACCATGTCCAGGTCCTCGTTGTACGTGGTGATGAAGACGTCCACCGTGGCGTCGTGCGGCGGCTGCGGCGCACCCTTGCGGATCTTCAGCTTCCACACCGTCATGCCGAAGAGCATGACGTCGATGAGGCTGTAGGTTTCAGCCACCACCAGGGGGAGGGCGATCCACCAGGCATCCCAGTTGAGGGACGCCGCCCAGCGCCAGGCGATGTAGTTCAGGCCGGTCAGGACAGTGAGTACCACCACCACGCGGGTCCAGAAGCGGGTCACGCGGCCATCTCCTCGGGAAGCCGGCGGACCACGACCACCGTGACGTCGTCCTCGGCGGTCTCTGCGGGGGCGAGGGCCAGGATGGAGTTGGTCGCTTCCTGCGCCGAGGCTGCCGCCTGCGTAGCCTGCTGCACGGCGTCGGTGAAGTCCTCCACCGATTCAAAGACGTCCAGGACTCCGTCGCTGACCACCACCAGGGAATCGCCCTCGGCCAGTTCCAGCTCTGCCTTCGGCCACTGGGTCCCCGGCCAGGCGCCCACCGGTGGCCCGCCCGAGGGGAGGCGGTCCGCGGGGCCCACGGGCTGGACGTGCAGCGCAAGGCCGTGTCCGGCGTCGACATAGCTGACCTTGCCGGACGCTGCGTCCAGCCGGGCGTGGAACAGGGTGACGAAGGAGTTGGAGGAGTCCAGGTCCGCAGCGATCGCCTTGCTGGCTGAGGCGAACCCGGCGTCGAGGTCCTGGCGCAGGCCGGTGGAGCGCATGACGGCACGGACGGTGGCTGCGATCAGTGCCGCGCCCATGCCCTTGCCCATGGCGTCGGCGAAGGTCAGGTGGAGCCCGCCAGGGGTCTGGTACCAGTCATAGAAGTCGCCGCCCACGCTGCGGGAGGGCCGGAAGAGGCCTGCCACGTCGTAGCCGTCCACCCGGATGTCCTCCTTGGGGAGGAGGCTTTGCTGCACCTCGGTGGCGCGTTCCAGCTCCCCCCGGGCAGCGGATTCAGCGGCGGCGGAGGGCCGGCGGCGGAACAGCGCATTGATCCGGGACTGCAGCTCGCGGGGGCTGAACGGCTTGCTGATGTATTCGTCGGCGCCGTTGTCCAGGCCCGTCAGCTTGTCCAGTTCGTCTGCCCGCGCGGTGAGCATCACGATGAAGGCGTCCGAGAACTCCCTTAACAGCTTGCAGACCTCGAGTCCGTCGAGATCCGGGAGATTGAGGTCCAGCGTCACCAGGTCCGGCTTGCGGCGGCGGACCTCCTCCACACCCGGCAGGCCGGCTCCCGCCTGGGTGACGTCGAAGCCCTGCTTGACCAGGACACGGACCAGCAGTCCGCGGATGTCCGGGTCATCTTCGATGACAACCGCACGGCGGGATTCGGAGGGAGAGACCATAGCTCTACTTCTACCGTATTAAGGCGCACAGGGCATGTCTTAGGCTTCACAGGTTCCGGTGGCGTCGCTGACAGGTCCGGATGCATTGATCCGCACCCAGCAGATCTTGCGGAAATCTTGGTGCCTGCTTGCCGGGACGTTGAGGAACGCCGGTCACACTCGAAGAACGACAGCAGCTTTCCAGGCAGCAGGGTGGGACGACGATCCGCGCGGGGGCTGTACGGCTTGCGGAAGGCGGGGAAGCCAATGGAATACGTCAAAAAGAGCGGGATGGACAAAGCCAGGGCGCTGCTGCGCGTCCTCTTCCACTCCCGGAAAGTGCGGGCCGCTGCCCGGGAACTTGAGCATGCGCTCGCCGAATCACGGGAAGTATCCAGCTGGCCGGGGGACCGGCTGCAGGTGGGGGAGGACATGTCCCGCCAGGTGGAAAGGCTCACCCACCGGCTCAAGCTGGAGACCGAGGCCCACCACAGGCTTGAGGCCCTTTTAAAGACTGCGGGCGGAGGGCATTCCGTAGCGGCCCTGTAGGTGCCACACTTAGCAGCAATCGATTGGCTGGGGGATAGTCAGGAGATTGCTGTGAGTTTGTTGCTGGGCTGGTCGTACCTGATGGCGGGACTCATGACCATGGACGCGCTGCTGCTTGCGTTGTGGGCCATGGAAGTCGACTGGGGCAAGTACTGGCGCCGGAAGTAGAGCTGTCATGCCAGCTCCAGCCTCATCAGCACCCGGGGAAAGCCGTTGAGCACCGAGGTTGTGTCTGCCGCCTTGGTGAAGCCTGCATCCTCGAACAGCCTGCGGGTTCCCACATAAGCCATGGTGAGGTCCACCTTGTGGCCGCCGTTGTCCACGGGATAGCCCTCCACCACGGGAGCCCCGTAAGCGCGGGCCAGGGCGACGGCGCCGGCCAGCAGATGGTGCGAGATTCCCCTGCCCCGGTGGCCGGGACGGACGCGCAAGCACCAGACAGACCAGGCGTCCCGGTCATCCACGTGCGGGATTCTGCGGTTCCGGGCGAAACTGGTGTCCGCACGCGGGTGCACCGCTGCCCACCCGACCGGTTCGCCGCCGTCGTACGCCACCACGCCTGGCGGCGGATCCTGCGCCACCAGCTGCCTGACCAGCTCCGCGCGCTCTTCGCCCCGCAATGACACGTTCTGCTTCGAGGGAATCCGGTAGCTCAGGCACCAGCAGACGGTGGCGTCGGGCCGTTTGGGCCCTACGAGTATTTTGACGTCCTCGAAGCTGGTTGCCGGGCGCACCTCAATGGCCATGGTGCGATCCTAGTCGCCGGGAATCCGGCCAATGCTCCAGGCGGCGACCCTGCGCAGGTCAACCCGGGTGGCCTGCAGCGGAACCCTGGTTCCCCCTGAGAGCATCACCGGCGCCAGGAAGTGGAGGTACCGTGGCTGGGCTTCCGTGCCGGCCTCGCCCGCTGGGGACCCATAGGCGTCGAGAACTCCGGCGATGGCCCAGCTCCCGATCCGGACCTGGTCATTTTGCCGCTGCGTCCACGCGCGCTCCGACACAACCGATCCGGAGATCACGGCTCCATCAACCACCACGGTGAGCTCCACTGTTGCGTCATCGCCTGCCTCAAAGATCGAGGCCAGCAGCAGCGCCAGGCGGGGGTCCGTCCCGGCTGCAGGTATTTCCTTGTCCGTTTCGCTGTCCATGACCATCCCTTCCTCATCCCGCGGAGCTGAGTGTCTCCCCATCAGCCCAGTTTCCACCCTGTTGGCTCCTGTTGCCCCTCACTACACTGGGACGCATGACCCAGCAGGAACCGGGCAGTGCTGCCGCGGATCCGGATACCCTTGCCGCCTCCCTGCGAACGCCGGCTGAGCGCTCCCGCACCTTCGCCGGAATCCTGGTCAACACGGCATTGGCCAACATCACCACCAGCTACCTGTGGTTCGCCCTGACGTTCTGGCTGTACCTGGAGACGCGCAACGTCATCGCCACCGGGGTGGTGGGCGGCGCCTACATGCTGTTGATCGCCCTGTCCAGCATCAGCTTCGGCACGTTCGTGGACCGTTGCCGCAAGCTCGCAGTGATGCGCTTCGCCGCCGGATTCACCCTGGTGATGTTCGTGCTGTCAGGGGTGATGTTCCTGCTCACGCCTGCCCCGTCCCTGCTGGACCTGGGGCAGCCATGGTTCTGGATTTTCACCCTGATCATCCTGGTCGGCGCCGTGGTGGAGAACCTGCGGAACATCGCCCTATCCACCACAGTGACCATCCTCATCGAACCGGAACGGCGGGCGAATGCCAACGGGCTGGTGGGGATGGTGCAGGGCCTGATGTTCATCGTCACCTCCCTGCTGTCCGGGCTGTCCATCGGGTTGCTGGGCATGGGCTGGACCATCGCCGTCGCGCTGGTGCTCACGGCGCTGGCTGCGGCACACCTCCTCACCCTCCGGATGCCCGAGGAGCTGCGTGCGGCGGCATCGGACGCCCACGGTGGATTCGACCTTCGGGGCTCGTTTACAGCAGTGCTGGCGATATCGGGCCTGTTCGCGCTGATCCTGTTTTCAACGTTCAACAACTTCATCGGCGGCGTCTACATGGCGCTGATGGACCCGTACGGGCTGGAAATGTTTTCGGTGGAGATGTGGGGCGCGGTCTTTGCGGTTGGTTCCACGGGATTCATCCTTGGCGGTGCCGTGATCGGTAAGTTCGGGCTCGGCGCCAACCCCTTGCGCACCCTCCTGATCGCAGTGGCGGCCATGGGCGTACTCGGCGCGGTCTTTACGCTGCGGGAGTGGGCGTGGCTCTACATCCTGGGGATCTGGCTGTACCTGGTGCTGGTCCCGTTCGTGGAGGCGGCAGAACAAACTGTGATCCAACGGGTGGTGCCGCTGGATCGGCAGGGGCGTGTCTTCGGGTTCGCCATGGCCTTTGAGTCCGCCGCGGCCCCCGTCACGGCGTTCCTCGTCGCGCCCATCGCCCAGTTCTGGATCATCCCGTATGCGCGGTCCGCGGACGGCGCCGCGATCCTGGCACCGCTGTTGGGTGAGGGCACCTCGCGCGGCATCGCCTTGGTGTTCCTGGTGGCCGGGATCATCATGATCGTGGCGGCACTGCTGGCCTTCCTGACCCCGGTCTACCGCCGGGTGTCGGCGTCGTATGCGCAGGTGGCGGCAGAAACTGCGCATTAAACACCGGACGCCCCGGCACCAGGTGCCGGGGCGTCCGCGGAAATGCTCCAGGAAGTGATGGGTTCTTAGAGTCCCAGGGCTTCCTTGAGGCGGGCGACGTGGCCGTCGGCCTGTACCTGGTACTGGGCCAGGGTGACGTTTCCTTCAGGGTCCACCACAACCGTGGAGCGGACGATGCCCTCGTGGATTTCGCCGTGGACCAGCTTTTCGCCCCAGGCGCCATAGGCCAGGGCAACCGCGTGGTCGGGGTCGGAGAGCAGCGGGAAGGTGAGGGAGAAGTCGCCGCTGAAGCCGGACAGGGCTTCCTGGGCGTCGGGGGAGATGCCCACTACCTCATAGCCCTTGCCCTGCAGGGAGGCCAGGCTGTCGCGGAAGTCGCAGGCCTCGGTGGTGCAGCCGGGGGTTGCGGCCTTCGGGTAGAAGTAGACAATGACGTTCTTGCCACGGTATTCGGCCAGAGAGGTCTCGCGGCCCTGGGCGTCCCGGAGGGTGAAATCAGGAGCCGGGGTGCCGGGCTGAAGCTTGGTGGTCAGGGTGGGGCTCATGGCGTTCCTTTGTAAGACTCGGTCAGTGATGGCCAAACATCAAGTGAAGCGGGTCACCGCTTACTGATACAAACCAGCGCGTCATATGCAGTATTCCGCCGGACCCCGAACGGCTGCGTGCGGGCCCGGCACAAACTGGTAGCCGCCGCCGCGGACAGTGGCCACGGCATGGCGGGCGTTGCCCAGTTTCTTGCGGATCCTGCCCACGTAGACATCGATGGAACGTGCGGTGGCACCGGGAAAATCCAGCGATTCCAGGAACTCCTGCAGTTCTTCGCGGCCTACCGTGCGGGACAGGTGCGTCACCAGGTAGCGCAGCACCTTGTATTCGACGCCGGTCAGCGCCACCGGCCTGCCGTCCAGCAGGACGGAGTCGGCGGCGAGGTCCACGGCGACCCTGCTGACGGGGCCGGCCGACGGCGGCAGGCGGGTGCCGCCGTCGGCCGCGGTTGCGCCGGGGTTCTCCGCCGTGGAAGGAACGCGAGAGGAGTCGGCTGCGGCTCCTTCCGCATTGGCGGAGACCCCGGACGTGGGGGCTCCGGCGGCAGGCCAATGGACTTCCGCCTCCGGAGCAGTTTCGAGGGCCCTGGCAAGGACCATTTGGGCGGCGTGGCGCAGGATATCCGGGCTGGTCCCTTCGGCCGGGACCACCCAGACGGCCAGCCCTTGGGCGGTGGCGCGCCTGGGCGGAACCCGGTGCGGAACCGGATGCGGGACCGCCGTCCGCGGATGGTGGGCTTCCACTGCCATGGCGGGCCCTTATACGCCGCCGCGGCGGATCAGCTTGCCCGTGGGGGTCTGGCCGTCCACTACGGCGCCGCGGAGGAAGGTCTTGCGGACCACGCCGGACAGGGCCTTGCCGTCGTATGGCGTGATGGGGTTCTTGTGCTTGAGCTTGGACACGTCCACCACGAACGCCTCGTCCGGGGCGAACACGGCGAAGTCGGCGTCGTAGCCCAAAGCCAGTTGCCCCTTGTTGGTTAGCCGGGCCAGGCTGGCAGGCTTCTCCGCCATCCAGGACACCACCTGTTCCAGCGGGATGCCGCGGTGCCGGGCCTCGCTCCAGATCAGGGACAGTCCCAGCTGCAGGGATGAGACGCCGCCCCAGGCCACGGCGAAGTCGCCGTTCTCCAGGTCCTTGAGGTCCAGGGTGGACGGGGAGTGGTCCGAGACGATGCAGTCGATGGTGCCGTCCTGCAGGCCCTGCCACAGCAGTTCGCGGTTGGAGGCTTCCCGAATGGGCGGGCAGCACTTGTAGGCAGTGGCACCGTCCGGGATTTCCTCCGCCATCAGCGTCAGGTAGTGCGGGCACGTCTCCACGGTGAGCTTGACGCCGTCGCGCTTGGCGCTGGCGATCATGGGCAGGGCGTCCGACGACGACAGGTGCAGGATGTGCGCACGGGCGCCGGTCCAGCGGGCGCGCTCGATGACCTCGGCGATGGCCTTATTCTCGGCACCGCGGGGGCGGGAAGCCAGGAAGGTCTCGTAGTGGTCGCCGCCGGGGTGGGGTGCACGGTCGATGGCGTGCGAGTCCTCGGCATGGACGATCATGAGCGAGTCGAAGGACTTCAGCTCGGCCATGTCCTCTTCCATCTCGTCCGCGTCCAGGTGCGGGAACTCGTCCACGCCGGAGTGCAGGAGGAAGCACTTGAAGCCGAAGACGCCTTCGTCATGCAGGGGACGGAGGTCCGCCTTGTTGCCCGGGATGGCGCCGCCCCAGAACCCGACGTCGATGAACGCCTGGTCCTCGGCCACCTCGCGCTTGAGCTTGAGGTTCTCCACCGTGGTGGTCGGGGGGACTGAGTTCAGCGGCATGTCGATGATGGTGGTCACGCCGCCGGCTGCAGCTGCGCGGGTGGCGGAGGCGAAGCCTTCCCATTCGGTGCGGCCAGGCTCGTTGACGTGGACGTGGGTGTCCACCAGGCCGGGCAGCAGGGTTTCGTCGTCGGCCAGTTCGATGACCTCAGTGCCGGCCAGGCCGTTGCCCAGCGGCTCAATGGCCACGATCTTCCCGTTGCGCACGCCCACCTCACGCGGGGCGATGCCTGCGGTGGTCAGGATGCGCCGGCCCCGGATGACGAGGTCAAAACGTTCTTCAGACACGGAGGTCCTCCTTGGTACTTGCGGCGGCGGTCCTGTCGGCCGCCAACCCCGCACTGATCTGGGTGCCCAGCTGCTCCAGCAGCGGTCCTGCCTCTGCTATGCACCTGTTTACATCGGTTTCGAGCGCCGTCAAAGCGTAGACATCCTCGAACCCGGCAGCCGCTGCCTGGTCCTGGTCCAGGGTGGTCCGGCCGCAGACGGCGATGACCGGAACCCCCTGCGCCGCCGCGGCGCGGGCAACGCCCATGGGTGTCTTGCCCAGCAGGCTTTGTTCGTCCAGGCTGCCTTCGCCGGTGATCACCAGGTCGGCGCCCGCCAGGCGGTCCGCCAGCCCGGTGAATTCCAGGACGACGTCGATGCCTGGCCGCCGTGTTGCGGCCAGGACCGCGATGGCGGCGTAGCCCACGCCGCCGGCTGCTCCGGCTCCGGGAGCCTCGGCAGCCTTGACGGCGCGGAATCCGATTTCCCTGGCCAGGACTTCGACAAACCTGGCCAGGGCGGCGTCGAGCATGCCGACGTCTTGTGGTGCGGCGCCCTTTTGCGGACCAAACACCGCCGCGGCGCCCTGGGCGCCGAGCAGCGGGTTGTCCACGTCGGATGCCAGCACAAAGCGGGTGTCCACCAGGCGGGGCTCGAAATCGGTGAAGTCGATGCTGTGCAGGTTGGCCAGCGCAGCCCCGCCCGGGGGAAGTTCGTTGTTCCTGTTGTCCAGGAACCTGGCGCCGAGCCCCTGCAGGAGCCCTGCGCCGCCGTCGGTATTGGCACTGCCGCCCACGCCCAGCATGATCCGCCGGCAACCGGCGTCCAGCGCAGCCCGGATGAGCTGGCCCGTGCCCAGGCTGCTGGCCGTGGCGGCAGACGTTGAGTCCGGGCGGCCGCCATTCCGGACGCTTGGCACCAGGGCCAGCCCGGACGCCGTCGCCATTTCGATGACGGCCTCGTGCCCGCGGACCGCGAAGTCCGCCTCCACCGGCTGTCCGGTTGGCCCGGCGACCGTTGCCGTGCGGCGGGTGAAACCGGAGCCGACGGCGGCATCGAGGGTGCCCTCGCCGCCGTCGGCCACCGGAATCCGGACCACGTCAAGGTTGCCGCCGGCCCCGCGCTGCAGGCCCTTTTCCAGATGGCTGCACACCTCCGGAGCTGACAGCGATCCCTTGAACTTGTCCGGGGCGATCACGATGCGCATGGCTAGGCCTGCAGTGCCAGGATGGCGGTGGGAGCGTCGGCGGCGGATTCCGCCAGTTCCTCGAACTCGTTCACGGCGTTGATTTCCACGCCCATGGAGATGTTGGTGACCTTCTCCAGGATCACTTCCACCACCACGGGAACCTGGAACTCACCCATCAGTGCCTTGGCCTTGTCGAACGCGGCGGCGAGGTCGCTGGGGTCCTCCACACGGACGGCCTTGCAGCCCAGGCCCTCGGCCACCTTCAGGTGGTCCACGCCGTAGCCGCGGGTGTCCTCGGACAGGTGCGCGCTGTTGATGTTCTCGAACGCCAGGGACACGTTCTGTTCCATGTTGAAGCCGCGCTGGGACTGGCGGATCAGGCCCAGGTAGGAGTTGTTCACCACCACGTGGATGTACGGCAGGTTGAACTGTGCGCCCACGGCCAGTTCCTCGATCATGAATTGGAAGTCGTAGTCGCCGGAGAGGGCCACCACGGTCTGGTCCGGGTTGGAACGGGCGACGCCGAGGGCTGCCGGGGCAGTCCAGCCCAGGGGGCCGGCCTGGCCGGCGTTGATCCACTTGCGCGGGCCGAAGACGTGCAGCATCTGGGCGCCGGCAATCTGGGACAGGCCGATGGTGGACACGTAGGTGGTGTCGCGGCCGAAGGACTTGTTCATCTCCTCGTACACGCGCTGCGGCTTGATGGGGATGTTCTCGAAGTGCGTCTTGCGGTGCAGGGAGGCTTTGCGGTCCTGGCATTCGGCAACCCAGGCGCTGTAGTCCGGCAGGGACCCGGCCGCCTTGCGCTCCTTGGCGAGCTCAACGAGCCCTGCCAGCGCCGCGCCGGCGTCGGACGCGATGCCCAGGTCCGGCGAGAACACGCGGCCGATCTGCGTGGGCTCGATGTCGATGTGCACGAATTTCCGGCCGGCGGTGTAGGTTTCCAGGCCGCCGGTGTGGCGGTTGGCCCAGCGGTTGCCGATGCCGATCACGAAGTCGCTCTGCAGGTAGTTCTCGTTGCCGTAACGGTGGGAGGTCTGCAGGCCCACCATGCCGGCCATGAGCTGGTGGTCGTCCGGGATGGTGCCCCAGCCCATCAGAGTGGGGATGACCGGAACGTTCAGGGTCTCGGCCAGTTCCACCAGTTCCGCGGAGGCGCCGGCGTTGATGATGCCGCCGCCGGCCACGATCAGCGGGTGCTTGGCGGCGAGCAGCATGTCCAGGGCTTTTTCCAGCTGCTTGCGGGAGGCCTTGGGCTTCTCAACGGGGAGGGGCTCGTAGGTGTCGATGTCGAATTCGATTTCCGCCATCTGCACGTCGATGGGCAGGTCCAGCAGCACCGGACCGGGGCGGCCGGAGCGCATCAGCTGGAAGGCCTTCTGGAAGGCACCGGGAACCTGGCCGGGCTCCAGGATGGTCATAGCCATCTTGGTGACGGGCTTGGCGATGGACTCGATGTCCACGGCCTGGAAGTCTTCCTTGTGCAGCTTGGCCACCGGGGCCTGGCCGGTGATGCAGAGCATGGGGATGGAGTCTGCCCAGGCTGCGTAGAGGCCGGTGATCATGTCGGTGCCGGCAGGGCCGGAGGTGCCGATGCAGATGCCGATGTTGCCGTCCTTGGCGCGTGAGAAACCGTCGGCCATGTGGCTGGCGCCCTCAACGTGGCGTGCCAGCGTGTGCCGGATGCCGCCGTGGGCGCGCATTGCGGAATAGAAGGGGTTGATGGCGGCGCCTGGCAGGCCGAACGCCTCGATGGCGCCTTCCTTTTCCAGGATGGCCACCGCTGCATCAACGGTACGCATCTTGCTCATGGGGTGCTCCTTGAAAGCTTGAAAGTCTGTTTTTGGGTGTGGTGGAGGAACCGCCGTCGTTTTCGTGTACGACGGCGGGTTCCCTGCTGGTGTTTCCTCGGCGCCTTTGGCGCGGGTGCTCACTTCCTGCCGCTGAGTTGCAGGACCTGCTTGAAGAGTCCGGAGTGGTCCAGTGCCCCGTCACCCTGGTTGACGGTGGCGGCGACGAGCTGGGCGGCCACGGCACCGAGCGGGATGGCGACGTTGGCTTCGCGGGCGGCGGCGGTGACGATGCCCAGGTCCTTGTGGTGCAGGGCCAGGCGGAAGCCGGGGTCGAAGTTGCGGTCCAGCATCTTCTGGCCCTTCTGGTCCAGGACCTTGGAGCCGGCCAGGCCGCCGCCGAGGACCTTGAGGGCGGCGTCGGTGTCCACGCCGTAGGCCTCAAGGAACGCAATGGCTTCGCCGAGGACTTCAATGTTGACGGCAACGATCAGCTGGTTGGCCGCTTTGACGGTTTGGCCGGAGCCGGAGGGCCCCACGTGAACGATGGTCTTGCCGACGGCGTTCAGGACGTCCTGCGCGTCGTCGAAGTCTGCCTTGTCGCCACCCACCATGATGGACAGGACGGCGTCGATGGCGCCCTGTTCGCCGCCGGAGACCGGGGCGTCGAGGGGGCGGATGCCGGCTTCGCGGGCTTCGTCGGACAGGCGCTTGGCGACGTCGGGGCGGATGCTGGAGGCGTCGATCCACAGGGCGCCCTGCCTGGCGTTGGCGAAGACGCCGTCCTTGCCGCTGACAACACCCTCGACATCGGGGGAGTCCGGCACCATGGTGATGACGACGTCGGCCTCTTTAACAGCGTCAGCGATGCTCGAGGCGCCCTTGCCGCCTTCGGAGACCAGCTTGTCGATCTTGTCCTGGCTGCGGTTGAAGCCGGTGACGGCGTGGCCGGCCTTGACCAGGTTGATGGCCATGGGCAGGCCCATGATTCCGAGTCCGATGACTGCAACGTTGCTCATGATGGTTCTCTTTCTGGAAAGTCTGTGTAAAGCGGTGGGGATCAGTTGCTGGCGTGCTCGCGGATGGCCCAGCTGAAGGCCGTTTCCTTCGGTTCCTTGTATTCGAGGCCGATGTAGCCCTCGTAACCGAGTTCGCGGCTGCGGGCGATCCATTCGCCGAGCGGAAGGGTGCCGGTGCCGGGGGCGCCGCGGCCGGGGTTGTCGGCGATCTGGATGTGGCCGAAGTCCTTGGCATGGTTCTCGATGACTGCCTGGACGTCGTCGCCGTTGACCGCCAGGTGGTAGAAGTCGGCGAGGAGCTTGATGTTCCCGACGCCGGCTTCCTCCTTGACGCGCGCGATGACGTTGAGTGCGTCGTCGGCGGTGAGGAGCGGGTATTTGGGTGCACCGCTGACCGGTTCGAGGAGGACGGTGCCGCCGATGCGGGCAACGCCTTCAGCTGCTGCCGCCAGGTTCTTGACGGCCAGCTCGTCCTGCTCTTCGGGGGTGAATTCGTCCTGCCGGTTGCCGTAGAGGGCGTTGAAGGCCTTGCAGCCCAGGCGCCCGCCGATGCCGGCAACAACGTCGATGTTGTCCTTGAACTCGGAGCAGCGTCCCTTCCAGGACACCAGGCCGCGGTCGCCCCCGGGCATGTTGCTGGCGTTGAAGTTCAGCCCCGTGAGCTGCACCCCGGCGTCCGTGATGGCGTTCTCGAACCTGGTGATCTCGCTGTCCGCCGGGACCGAGGTTTCGAAGGGCCACCAGAACTCAACGGCGTCGAAGCCTGCTGCCTTGGCGGCGGCGGGGCGCTCGAGCAGGGGAAGCTCCGTGAGGAGGATGGAGCAGTTCACTGTGTACGTCATCGTAGGTCCTTCCGAGGAGGGGCTTTGATCTATCTTCCCTTGCTGCCGGCATCTTCACCGTTTCCGCTTTGTGGAATTTAGATTCTGCTTTATGAAAAGTGTAGGGAAGGTGGGGTGGGGTAGTCAAGGGGAGGCGCGGGCGGGAGACTGGTAGCAGGTACGCCCGCTCAACGTGAAATGGACTGGAGCGATCATGACCGCTGCCCGCCTCCGGCTTCTGGCCTGGCTCATTGCCGTGATGGCCTTCCTTGCCGGCTGCACGTCCGGGATGGGCTCTGGGCAGGGCGTGCCTCGATCCGCGACCACCTCGCCAGGGGTGGCCGCCACGGTGGCCACCGCGGCGGCCGGTTCGGCAAGCTCCGCGCCGGATGCGGCCGACGTCGCCCTCGCTCCTCCGCAGGCGCCGATCCCGGCGGCCGCTCCCGCCAGTACTCCCGCTCCCGCCCCGGTGCCCGAGCCCTTTGCCCTCAACCTGTACCGGGAGGGGGACTTCGTTCCGCAGTACACCTTCGACTGGTGCGTGGCCGCGAGTATCCAGATGGCGCACAACCTGATTGACGACACCGGCGGCGGTACCTGGGCTGACCGCGCGCAGCAGAATGAACTGTGGGAGATGGCGAGGGCGCGTTCCTCCGACTCGTTCAATGGTGCCAACCCCTTCGGGTGGGCGCAGGTGCTGACGGAGGCGGGAATGGGACCCTACGCCGTGGTGAGCATCCCAGGCTATGAGGAAGCGGTTCGGACGGCGGCGCGTGCCATCACGGAGACGGGCAGGCCGGTGGGCCTGGTGATGTGGAGCGGCCGCCACGCCTGGGTGATGAGCGGATTCGAATCGGTGGGCGATCCACGCCAGTTCCCCGATTTTTCAGTGACCGGAATCCGCGTCCTCGATCCGCTCTACCCCTACGGCAGTGGCCAGTGGGGCCCGTCGCCGGCACCCAATGCCCTGCTCACGCCGGAGCAGTTGGCCACGCAGTTCGTGGTGCGGGAGCCGCGGCGCTGGAGCAGCGGCCTGGCCGCCGGCTACCTCCTGGTGTTGCCGCGTGCTGCCTAAGGGGCATCGCCGGTCGAAGCTTTAGGTCCGGGATTGCTGGGTACTTTCCTTTGGTGCAGCACCTTTCGTGCAGCAACGAAAGTTCTTTGCCCACGCGAACGGAGTTCCGGCATGATCGTCCCCAACGTCGCAGACGGCGTCCACCTGATAACCCACGCCAACGTCAACTGCTACGTGGTTGAGGACGACCACGGCGTGACCCTCGTGGACGCGGGCCTGCCGAGCATGTGGCCGATGCTGACGCAGCTCCTGGAGGAGCGGAACCGGCGGCCCCAGGATGTCAAAGCGCTGGTCCTCACCCACGGCCACTTTGACCACGTCGGCTTCGCGCTCCGTGCCCACCGGCAGTGGGGAATTCCCGTGCTGGTCCATGCGGGGGACGCCCGTCTCGCGGCCCACCCCTACCGCTACAAGCCGCAGCGCAACCGCTTCCTCTATCCCTTCACCCACCCCAGGTCCCTGCCGCGCCTCGGCAGCATGGCGGCGGCGGGTGCCCTGGCCGTCAAAGGTGTCTCCGACACTCAGCCGCTGGGCACTGGAGTGGCGGACGCGCTAACGGGCCGTCCCGACGTCGTACATACTCCGGGCCACACCGACGGGCACTGCATCCTGCACCTGCCGGACCGCGGTGTCCTCCTGACCGGAGATGCCCTGGTGACTCTGGACCCCTACACCGGGAAGGCTGGGCCGCAGATCGTCGCGTCCGCGGCCACCAAGGACACCGGGCAGGCGCTGGCATCGCTGGCCGCCGTCGCCGCCACTGGAGCCACCACGCTCCTGCCCGGTCACGGTGAGCCCTGGAAAGCGGGCGCCGAAGCGGCCGTGCGTGAGGCACTGAAGACCGGCGCCCATTAACGCACCACAGGAAGGTCCCCGGCACGGCTCGGTGTGCCAGGGACCTTCCTTGTGTTGCCGGAGGGCTAGTGGGTCAGGTCCTTGCCCTTGGTTTCGGGAATCGTGAACACGAAGGCTGCGCTGACCACCAGGAGCAGCACTGCGTAGATGTTGAACACCTGCGGCGCCCCGAGGGAGGAACCCAGCCACTGCTGCAGGTACGGTGCGGTGCCGCCGAACACAGCCACGCAGATGGAGTAGGGGACGCCCACGCCCACGGTGCGGATGGAGGTGGGGAACAGCTCGGCGTACACGGCCGGAACAATGGCGGCGCTCGCGGCCACGAAGACCAGCATCACGGACATGCTCACGGCCAGCTGCCAGGCGGAGTCTTTCAGCAGCCAGGTCATGGGGAAGTGCAGCACTGCGGAGCCGATGGCGCCGGCCCACAGGACCTTTTTGCGGCCGATACGGTCGGACAGCTTTCCCCATACCGGCAGTGCGGCGATGAAGACGATGTTGGCAACCACGCCGGCCCACAGTGCCTCGCCACGGTCGATCTTCAGCGCGGTGGTGGCGTAGCTTGGCGCCACGACGCCCCAGATGTAGTAGATCACCGTGAGGCCCACGGTCAGTCCGATGACCTGCATGGCCTGCTTGCGGTAGCGGACAATCTGCGGCCAGATGGGAGCGCGCTTGGTGGTGACGGCCTCGTCCTGGAATGCCTCGGTCTCGTGCAGGCGCGACCGCATGATCAACGCGTACAGGCCCATGGCGGCACCGATCAGGAAGGGGATGCGCCACCCCCAGGCATTCATCGCCTCGGTGCTCAACGCCATGTTCAGGACGGCGCCCAGCAGTGTTCCGAAGAGGATGCCCACAGTCCCTGAGGTGTAGATGAGGGTGGCCCAGAAGCCGCGGTGTTCCTTGGGTGCCATCTCGGACAGGTACGTCTGCGACGACGGCAGCTCGCCGCCGTGTGCCAGGCCCTGCACCAGGCGGGCCACCAGCAGCATGAGCGAGGCGAAAGCCCCGACGCTGGCGAACGTGGGGGCGATGCCGATCAGCAGGCTGCCCAGCGAGGCGAGGCCGACGGCGAAGGTCATCGAGGTCTTCCGGCCCACCCGGTCGCCGATCCAGCCGAAGAGGAAGCCGCCGAAAGGCCGGGCCACGAAGCCGACCGCAAAGATCGCCAGGGTGGACAACACCGCGGACGCCGGGTCCGCCTTGCTGAACAGCTGGCTGGCAATGAACGGGGTGAAGGTGGCGTAGATGGCCCAGTCGTACCACTCAACGGCGTTGCCGATGCCGGTGCCGATGATGGTCTTTGCGGTGGACATGCGTCCAGTCTGGGGCTTGGTTACTGCAACGGACATGGTCTTCTTCCTGGTCGGTTGGTCTGCGGGAAAGGGCAGCGGCGCTGCTGCCGGTGACGGGATGGGGAACTTAGGCGGTCCGCGACAGCGTGGCCAACCGCGAGATGGCGAGTTCCGCGTAGAGTGCGGCCCCGTCCGCCAGCACGGCGTCATCGAACGTGGCATACGGGGAGTGGTTGAACGGCGATGCATCGGGGTCGCCCCCGGGGGACACGGCGCTGAGGCCCACAAACGTGCCGGGTACCTCGGCCAGCACGCGGGAGAAGTCCTCCGAGCCGCTGAGCGGGGTGGCCCAGCGCGAGAGGCGGCGCTCGCCGAAAAGCTCGGTGATCACTTTTTCGGCGGTGTGTGTTTCGTCTTCGTTGGTGATGGTGAGCGGGTATTCCTGCAGGTAGTCGACGGCGACCTCCACCCCGTGTGCGGCGGCGATCCCCTTGAGCAGGCGGGGCACGGCGTCCATCATCTTCAGGCGCGACGCTTCGGAAAACGTCCGGATGGTTGCCTCGATGCGGGCCGACTCCGGAATGATGTTCCGTTTGGTCCCGGCATGCAGCACACCCACGGACAGGACTACGGGATCGAACATGTTGAACTGGCGGGTGACCATGACCTGCAGGGCTGTCACCATTTCTGCTGCCACTGTGACCGGATCCTTCGCGGAGTGCGGTGCCGAACCATGGCCGCCGGCGCCGAGCACCGTGACTTCCAGGCCGTCCGACGCGCTGAGCATGACGCCGGGCTTGGTGCAAAAGGTGCCGTGCGGCTCCAGTGAGGAAAACACATGCATGCCGTAGGCGGCCTGGACGCGGGGGCCGGCAGCGTCCAGCACGCCTTCCCGTAGCATGTAGCTGGCACCGTCACAGCCTTCCTCGCCGGGCTGGAACATGAGGACGACGTCGCCCTGGAATTGGTGCCGCTTCTCGGCCAGGAGGGTGGCGGCTCCGGCGAGCATGGAGGTGTGCAGGTCGTGGCCGCAGGCGTGCATGGCGCCGTCGGCCTGTGACGTGAAGTCGACTCCGGTCTTTTCCTGGACGGGCAGCCCGTCCATGTCTGCGCGGAGGAGGACCGCGGGACGCTGCACGGCGGGATCAGGATTGGCACCACGCAGGACGGCGGTGACGGACGTCGTCTCTTTGCCCAGGGTGATCTCGAAGGGGAGTCCGTCCAGCGCCTCCAAAACCTTCTCCTGGGTGCGCGGAAGGTGGAGCCCGATTTCCGGCTGCCGGTGCAGGTCATGGCGCAGGCGGACCAGGTCATCCTGCAGGTCCTTGGCGTCGGCGGTTATGGTCACGTGTTACTCCTTGGCAATGGGCATCGGGGCTTGGGAACTATTCTGAAGTGGCGTGGTTCACATTCCTGAAAAGCACTCGAATTATTCTGGAAGTGCCTGATGATGTCAGGATTCATGCAAGGCAAAGGGGGCGTGGGTGGAGCTCAGCGAGGATGACCTTGCCCTGATCCAGGTGCTGCAGGCTGCGCCGAGGCTTGGCTGGGCTGACGCCGCCAAGGTGCTGGACGTCCATGCAACTACCCTCGCGGCCCGCTGGGACAGGCTGGCCTCGCAGGGCGCCGCGTGGGTGACGGCGCACCTGGCGGGTGACCCTAAGCAGATGCTCCTGGCGTATGTGGCCGTTGACTGCGAAATGAACCGGAGGGACAGCGTCACGGCGCAGCTGGCCGCTGTACCGGAGATCGTTACGGTGGAGGAGGCGGCCAGCAACCGCGACCTGATGCTGACTGTGATCACCCGCTCGCTGGAGGAATTCAGTGACCGGGTGGTTTCGCACCTGAAAACCATCGACGGCCTGACCAAGTACCAGGTGGCCCTGTGCACCCGGCTGCACAGCAGCGGCGACGATTGGCGGTTGAATGTCCTGAGCCGTTCCCAGCTGGCCACCCTGCGGACCCTCGCACCGCAGGCAAGCCCGGAGCCGGCGCAGGTGGCCGGGCAGCTTCCGCAAAGCCACCTTGACCTGCTGCCGTTCCTGGCCCGGGATGGCCGTGCCACAGCTGCCCAGATTGCCCGTGCCCTTGGCCGCCATCCCGCCACCGTGCAGCGCCAGCTGAACCGTGTTCTGGCCAGCGGCATCCTGTCGTTCCGCTGCGAAATCGCGCAGCGCTACTCATCGTTCCCGGTGACCTGCCAGTGGTTCGTGAATGTACCGGCCGGCCAGCACGAGGCAGCCGCGGCGGAGATCCGCACCATCAGCAACGTGCGGCTGAGCGCCTCCACCACCGGACCCACCAACTTCGTGATCATCATGTGGCTGCACACGCTGGCGGACGTCATGTCGGCTGAATTGGCGCTGCAGCAGAAGGTGCCCGGCATCGACATTGTGGAGAGTGCGGTGATGCTGCGGACGGTCAAGCGGGTGGGCTGGATGCTGAAGGAAGATACGACGGCGAGTGGCGCAATCGTCCATGCCGGAAGCCTGGGCGCTGCAGACTGAAACCGACGAGCTATAACGGGAAGGAGCCAGGGGCACTGCCCCTGGCTCCTCGCTGAGGGGAAGAGTTCTACTTCCCGTCGCGGTGAACTTCCACTACGGCGCTCTTCTCCCATGGGGTCCAGTCGGACCAGTGTCCGCCGTGGTTCTGCACGCGGAATGAGACCAGCTGGTAGACCTCTTCTTCGCCCCTGCGGTCGAGGTTGGGCACACGGTCAATGCTGGAAATGGTCCTTGCACCGTCGTGGCGATCAAACTGCTCGGTGAATACTGAGCGGCCGAGGAAGTCGTCGCTGCTGCGCGGACCGGGGTCGTCTTCGTAGCGCAGCTGGCGGATCTCGACGGTCTTTTCGCCGTTGCAGTCCACTTTGATCCTGAAATCGGCCTTGTTGCCTCGGAGATCCTTGGGATCCTTCGGGTCGACGGTACAGCCGTTGCGGCTTGTTTCCGCGTTGGCGGGTGCGGCCAGCGCGAGGAAGCCTCCGAACAGACCCAGTGAGAGGACCGGAACCATGGCCAACCTTGCCCGGGTTGGCCTCTTAATTCGAGTGTTGGACATATCTTGTTGCTCCTCAAAGGATGCGATTCACCTTTGCGGGCAGCCTTAAGCCGCCGGAATTGAGCACATTTCAATAATTGGTGGCAGGAGCCTGCCCGTCCCGTTTTCAAACAGCGCGCCCCGCAGTGCGGGTGGCTTCGACTCCGGATCCTTATGTTTGCTGAACCCGATTTTTAAAATATCCTCCGCTTTGTTTGACTGCGCTAGGGGCAACCGCACCCTGCTTGACGGGTTTCCTTCAAGAGTTCCGCCCTCCCATTGGAGTTGGGCGCCGCTTGTGCCGGTGCCGGCCGTTTGAGCCCCTTTCCGGCGTCCGCCGCAGGCTGCAGACTGTCCCTATGACCTTTGCGAATGTGGGAATGTTGGGAACCAAGCCCGGCCAGCGCGAGGCCCTGGTGGCCATCCTGCTCCGGCCGAAACCCGGGATGAAGGAATCCGGGTGCCTGCTGTATGAGGTGGGAATCAATGCCGACATGCCGGACACGGTGTTCGTCTCGGAACTGTGGGAATCTGCCGAGGCGCACCAGGCATCACTGCAGTTGGACAGCACGCGGGCCGCGATTGCCGAGGCGATGCCGCTGCTGTCCGGTGAAATGGGAGGCCACCGGTTCACGGTGCTGGGGTCGCCCCTCCGCTGAGCTGCGGCCAAAGCGAAATACCTCCTCCCAGGACAGGTAATTGGCAGTGAGTGGATTGCGGTAATCGGGGTAAGGGAGGACACATGAAACCGTTGCCCGCACTTGAGCTTGTCACTCGTTTCGAGGATGCCGAGTGGCTTGACCCACTGGCCAAGAGCGTCCGGAAAGCCGTCCTGAAGGTCATCAAACCGCGCTGGGCCCGTGATGTCCTCCACGGCGTTCCCATCGGCCACCCGGTGCACCCCCTTGCTGTCCAGGTGCCCATCGGTGCCTGGCTCTCCGCAGGAGTACTCGATGCGGTCCCGGGCGGAGAAAAAGCTGCCCGCCTGCTTATTGGTGTGGGTACTGCCAGCGTGATTCCGTCTGCGCTGGCCGGGTTCACCGATTGGTCCCAGCTGCATCCACAGCAGCAGAGGGTGGGCCTGGTGCACGCAGCGGCCAACGTCACCGCCACGGGCCTCTACATCGCGTCACTGGTGCAGCGGGCAACTGGCAGCCAGGGAAGCGGCAAGGTGCTTGCGTATCTCGGGCTGGCCACCGTCAGCGCCGGCGGCTTCCTGGGCGGCCACCTTTCGTACCGCCAGGCTGCGGGCGTGAACCACAGCGAGGAAATCCCGCACCGCTTCCCGTCCGGCTGGCATTCGCTGGCACCGTTGGCGGAGCTGCCCGAGGGCGGGCTGCACAAGCGCGAAGTGGCCGGCATCCCCTTGCTGGTGCACCGTGAGGGCGGGACGGTTAACGTACTCTCCGACGTCTGCAGCCACCTCTCCGGTCCGCTTCACGAAGGCAAGATCAAGGACAACGACGGCGACCCGTGCGTCGTCTGCCCCTGGCACCGGAGCACGTTCTCACTGCGCACCGGTGAAGTGAAAGCCGGCCCGGCAACTTCGCGGCAGCCACTTTTCGAAACGCGGGTGACCGGTGAACTCGTGGAGGTGCGCCTGCCGGGGGCTGATGGCTAGAAGGGCCGTTCGGCCCTTTTGGGTTGGCAGGGGCGGCGAAAAACTGGGTGCATGGCGAGGTCAAGGGGAATCCAGTCGAGGTGAGTCCAGGCGCGGTGAGCGATCTTCGCGAGGACATCGCGGTCCTCTACAAAGGGCGGAAGGGATTCGTCGATTTCGTCGACGTTCCTCCACTGCTCTTCGCTATGGTCCGGGGCAAGGGGGACCCAGACGGGCCTGCATTCGCGGAGGCAGTTCAGGTGCTCTTTACGGTCAGCTACGCCGCGCACTTCGGGCTCAAGAAGCAGGCTGGTTTGATTACGAAAGTAATGCCCCTGGAAGCACTGTGGTGGTTCGACGAGGCTGGGCACGCTGACCCCGACGAGGCCGTAACAGCAGGCTTCGGCGGCCTCTCGGGAGTCGACCGGGAATCATGGCGATGGCAGGCCATGATGGTTCAGCCCGAACCAATCGACAAAGCCCTGCTGGAGCGGGCCAGGGAGGAGTCCCGGGCCAAGGAACTTCCGGCACTTGACCTGCTCCAGTTCGAGCGCTGGAAAGAGGGCCGCTGCGCCCAAACGCTCCATGTCGGTCCTTACGCTGACGAAGGTGCCACAATCGCCCTCCTCGACGCGGCGGTGGTGGAGGCCGGGCTGAAGGTCCGCGGCAGGCACCACGAAATCTACCTTGGCGACCCCCGCCGGAGCGCACCTGACAAGCTGCGCACGCTGATTCGCCACCCGGTGGTGTGAAGGACCGATGACGCGCATCACCGAACCGCGGGAGATTGCTTCCGGCGTGCTGTTGATGACCTCCGGTGCAGGTCCGATGGCCGCAAACCTCTACCTGGTGCGCTCGGGTACCACCTGGGCGATGGTGGACTCTGGCTGGGCCGGCAGCGCGGAGCCGGTCCGGCGCGCTGTGGAGCAAGAGTTGGGGAATGGCAAAACGCCTGATGCCATCCTGTTGACGCACATCCATCCGGACCACTCCGGCGCTGCCGGTGCCCTGGCCCGGAGGTGGGAGGTGCCGGTGTACGTCCACCAAGCAGAGCTGCCCATGGCCGCCGGAAAATACATCCCCGAGTTTTCAATGCCGCTGGACCGCTGGATCATCGCCCCGCTCCTGTGGTCCTTGCCCGCCCGCGCCCGCCGCAGGATCGAGGCGTCCGGTGATATTACCGACGTGGCCCAAAGCCTGCCCCGCGATGGAGGAATACCAGGGCTGCCCGGGTGGGCGGCGATTCCCACACCCGGCCACACCCCCGGACATGTTGCCTATTGGCGCGCGGGCGATGGGGTTCTGATTACCGGGGATGCGGTGGTGACGGGGGGTTTGAATTCCATCCGCGGCATCCTGTCAGGCGTACCGGAGCTGTCCGGGCCACCCAGGTACACCACGTGGAACTGGGAACAGTCCATGGACTCCATCACACGCCTCGCAGGACTGGGCCCCCGGTTGCTGGCACCGGGCCATGGGCAGCCACTTGCTCTTGGAGCCGTTCCGCGGCTGCGGGCTCTCACAATGAAGGAGCGCACGCAACGGATGAAGCTTCGCGGCCGCGCTGCGGGATCCCCCGAGGCTGCGTAGCCGGCCCGTGGGCTGTCCGGGATGGGCCGCGGGGAAGCATCAGGCGCTCTACGGTTTCTAACCCTGTTCCTGCCCTGCAGCCCCGTCTTGCAGTTCCTACACGGCAAGGCGCACTGTAGTTCCTGCAGAGTTCCTACACGGCCAGGCTCTCCAGCAGGGCTTCCTCCAGGAGGCTTCGCTCCATTGGCATAGGCGACTGTGGCCATCCCGGCCGCTTTCCGGTGGCCAGTGGGTTGGTTCTGCGTCCTGGTGTTCGGGTTTGTAGTGCCTGCCTGTTGGTGAGGTCCAGCCGGGCGGATTGTTTTCGGTTGCGGGGTCGGGTGTCCATTGGCTGTGGTGCTTGAGCCGGTGGTGTTTGGGGCAGAGCTGGGCCAGGTTGCTGACGTTGGTGGTGCCGCCGTGTTCCCAGGCGGTGAGGTGGTCGGTGTCGTTGTCGGGGGTGCGGTTGGTGCAGCCCGGGAAGGTGCACTTGGCATCGCGCATCCTGATCCAGCGTTTGATGGTTTCGGTGAGCCGGTAACGTGTGCGGCCGATTTCCAGTGCTGCCCCGTTGCGGGGGTCGACGAGGACCCGGTAGAAAGAGTCCGCCCCGTCCGCGACCAGTTTCCGTGCCATGGATGCCGGGATCGGCCCGAAACCATCCAGTACGGCGGCCTCGTCGGTTTGGCCGAGGAGGGCGAGCACGGGCACGGTGACCAGGACGTCGGCCCGCGGGGTGGGGACTTCGCTGAGTTCAATGGCAGTTCCAGCGCCGAGGAGCAGGGATGCGGCGATGTCGGGGCGGAGTTGGGTGAGGGTGCGCTCTTCGTCCGGTCCCTGCAGGCCACGGGCGGTGGCGGTGGTCCGGTTCCAGATGGCGCAGGCGGTGTCCCCGGGGAGGTAGAGCGAGACCCAGGCCATGCCGTCCTTGTCCGGGGTGTATTCCATCCGCCGGTCAGCCACCCCCTTGGCGTGCCGCTTCTCGATGGAGTCGGGGTGGTGGCGTTCCCTCCAGCTACGGACCTTGGCCCGGAACCGGGACGGAACGAGGTCACCTGGAGCCGCACCCCGGGCGGGGTTCGGTGCATCAGGGTCGAAGAAGTGCGCCACCAGGGACGCCGCGCCCTCGGCGGTGAGGCCTTCGCTTTCGTCGGCAATGATGCGGGCGTGCTGCCACGACATCACGCCCGAGGCCAGGGCTTCGAAAGCCAACGGCAGGGAACAGATCCGCCGTGACTGCTCCACCAACGCCCCTGCCGCCGCGGAGCTGATGGTCAGGACTGCGGCGATCTCCTCGATAACGGACATCCCGACGTAGGTACGGTCCTGCGCGGATGCGTCCGGCGGTGTCATCGCCTGCTGGAACTCCACTGCCTCAGCGGCGTCCCATGCCTTCACCGCAGCGAGCTGCGCCTCCAGCCGCGCCGTAAGCTCCAGGCGTTCCAGCCGGATCCCATACCGCCGCTGCAACGCATCCACACCGGCACCAACATGAGCCCCGGAAGCCAGGGAAGCGTCCTCTTTCTCCAGAGCGTCCAGGGCAGCAACAGAGGCACGGACACCCTCCAACGCCACCCCAACACCACCGTCGATTCCCATAAGAACATCATCCAACGGGGGTCCGACATTCAAAGGGCACCCGAAGCCAGGCCGGCACAGCAGGCGTTAGCGGTTAGCCCGAGGGGGTTACCCACGCGCCTTTGCGCAGCACGCGGGCCTGCTCCAAATCCTGGTCAAGCACCACGACGTCCGCCAGCATGCCGGGATGCAGGTCCCCGGCCAGCGACGAAAGCCCCAGCACGGACGCGGGAACAGCTGACGCCGAGGTTACGGCGTCGCGCAGGGAAACACCTGCTGCCACAGTAGTCCGGACGACCTCCAGCAGCGTGCTGGTACCACCCGCAATGGCACCAGTGCCGTCCACCCGCGCCACGCCTTGGTCCACCGTGACGGAAAGGGAGCCCAGCCGGTACCGGCCGTCATCCAGGCCGGTTGCAGCCATCGAGTCGGTAACGAGGGCGATATTGGCCGCACCTACGAGATCGAAGACCAGCTTCACCGTTTCAGGCGCCAGGTGCACTCCGTCGGCTATCAGCTCCACCACCGCTTCTCCCGCCCGTGCCGCGCTGAGGGCGGCCGCGACTGGTCCGGGGGAGCGATGGTGCAGTGGAGGCATGGCGTTGAACAGGTGGGTGACCGTCGGCCGCCGCCGTCCCGTGGAATGCCCGGCAGCGGCCAAACCGCCCGCTGCGCCCTTAAGGAAAGCCGCCGCCGTCGGATGATCCGCAGCCGTGTGTCCCAAGGACGGGATGATGCCGCGCGCCGCGAGGAGATCCACAAGTTCGAACGCTCCGGAAAGCTCGGCCGCCAGGGTCATGGAGACCATTGATTCCCCGGCAGCACCAAGGAATCCGGACACCAGACCCGGATCGGGATCCAACAGCAGCGCAGTGTCATGGGCACCGCACTGCTCCGTTGAGAGGAATGGACCCTCGAGATGCGAACCGGCAATAAGCCCCTCACCAGCCAGCCCCCGAAGAACGGCAAGGTTGCGGACAAGGTGCCCGGGCTGCCGCGTGACGATGCTGGCCAGAAGAGTAGTGGTGCCGCGGCTGTGAAGGTAGCGGGCGGCGTGACGGGCACCGTCAAGGTTGCCTTCCGAGAAGTCAGAGCCGTGTGCGCCATGACAGTGCAGGTCGACCAGGCCGGGCAGGAGAAACCCCGGGGCCGCGGCCCGATCCGGAAGAACCCCGGAAAATTCCGACGCCGCCCCAGCGAAGGTGACCACGCCGCCGTCGACCGCTACAACACCGTCCGGCACATCCAGGCTCGCTGAAACAATGTGCCCGCGGAGGATGAGCTCACTGTTCACGGTCCACTCGCCTCCCGCCACGGATTATTCCACAACGGGCCCGCGGGCATTCGGCACAAATCCTGCACGCGGCGCTATCAGGCAAACTTCCCCGTGCCGTTATTTCACCGTGCCAGTGGGAACCTTTACAGTGAAAGTGCTAAGCATGCTGTCTATTTCGGAGGGTGAACCTGATGCGAAAAGTTTCTGCGCTTGGAGTCATGGCTGCGGCGATGCTGGCGTTGGCCGGCTGTTCGGGAGGGGGCAGTGGTACTGCCAGCCCGTCGGGTTCGGCGACGGCGTCGGCGTCCGCCAGCCAGACTGCTGACGCCAAGGTGTACTCGGAGGATCAGCTGCGCGACCTCATCTCGGGGATGAAGGACGCCGACGGCAACGAGCTCAAGCTGTACTCCAAGGAGCAGGTTGACCAGGGCGGAAACATCGCCAACCTGCTCATGAGCACGGCAACCGTCGATCCCAAGGACTGCAAGGACATTGCCACGGCGGGCCTGCTGGACAAGGTGGAAAACGGTGACGTTGCCGTGGCGCTATCCGACGGTAACCAGCCGCGCAGCCTGTCGGCCCAGTCCGGCAGCGACGGCCCGGATGCCGTAAAGACACTGAACGACATCAGCGGCAAGATGGACCAGTGCGCCAAGTTCTCGGTCTCCGCGCTGGGGCAGAAATACGACGTGTCCAGCAAGGAACTGAAGGCGGACACCGACGCGGACAAGACCTTCGCCACCGTCAGCACCCGCAGCGGTGACAACCAGCAGAAGCTGATGCAGGTTTCCGCCGCGCAGGGGCGCCTGCTGGTGGTGGCCACGAAGAGCGGCACCGACCTGGGTGACAAGGACCAGAAGGAACTTGAGGGCCTCATCAATGACGTGTTGAAGAAGGCCGACGGCGGGGGCGCAACTTCCAGCCCGTCCTCCACCGGTTCGTCGGGTTCAATGGGCACGTCCTCGCCGAGTGGCTCGGCTTCGTCGACTGCCTCGTCCACCTCTTCGGCGACGATGTCCTCGGGCAGCGGCGCCTCGTCGTCGGCCTCCCCGACTGCCTCGCGGTAGCCGCAACTCCGCAGCGTGGAAGCGGGCCAGGACTGCAAAGTCCTGGCCC
>NZ_JBWJAR010000012.1:94213-145396 GCF_056389225.1 Pseudarthrobacter sp. rb
CCCGCGGGGCCGCCCCGCCCCCCCCCCCCGCCGGCGCGGCCCGCCCCCCCCCCCCCCCCCCCCCCCCCCCGCTTCTGTTCCGGGCCACAGCTTCGTGGGCCCGCTCCCTGCGTGCCCGAGCCGGCCTGCGCGTCGTGTCCTGCGTGGCCCTCAGGTCTACGCGAACTCCAGCCGGGAATTCAGCTCCGCCGCGACCTCGTCGGCCGGTGCGGAGGCGTCTATCCGCAAAAAGCCCGTGTACTCCGGCAGTTCCCGGTACCCGTGGTGGAAGGCGGCAAGGTCAGCGAGGCTCTCCGAATCCCTCCCGCGGGCAATGATGCGGCGGTGCGCTTCGGCGTGGTCGATGTCCAGATGGAAGACGGCGTCCGGTTGCGGCAGCCGGGCCAACAGCCAGGGGAGGAATCGTCCCCGGGACAGCCCTTTTGCGTGCCGCAGTGCCAGCTGGCAGTGAAGGTGGCGGTCCATGACCACCAGGCCGTCGAAGCGGCTGGCGCGCAGGTGCGATACCAGCACGTTGCCCACCCGGAGAAGGGTTTCGATTCGGTCTGCCACCCTGTCCGGCAGCCGCACTCCCAGCCTGGCCGCGGCCAGGGACATGACCCGCCGGCCCGCATGGTTGCTCACCAGCAAGGCCCGTCCACCGCGGGCCCGCACCATCGAAACCAGGGCGCGGGCCGCCGTCGACTTTCCCGATCCGTCGATGCCTGTCAGCACAATGATCATCCGGCCTCCTCCGCCGATCCTTTAACGGCGGGAGCGGGCGCAATGTCCCGGATGAGCTGGAGTTCACAGGCAGGGACGATGCGAAACTGCATGACGGCCCTTCAGAGGGTCTGGACCGGGTCGAGCCCGGCCCGGTGGCCCGGAGGGTCGGGATGGAACCAGGACCTACATGATGTTGGTGGGTACCAGCAGCGCCCAGGCCAGGGCAGGCGCCACCAGCACCACGCCGCCCGCATAGAACGTCAGCTGCTTGTAGACCCGTTGCCGGTCGTGATCCCGGGCATTGGCCACCACCAGTGCGCCGTCAGTGGAGAAGGGGGAGACGTCGACGACGGTGGCTGCGATGGCCAGCGCGGCAACAGTTCCGGAGGCGCTGAGCGAGCTCGTGGCCAGGAGGGGTCCGGCCAGGGGTATGAACGCGGTGAGCAGGGCGGTGGAGGAAGCGAAGGCCGAGCCGACACCGATCACATAACACAGGACCAGCGCGATCAGCAGCGGCGTACCCAGGGCCAGGGCCTGCTCGGCAAGGGTGTCGATGACCCCTACGTGCTCCAGCAGGGAGACGTACGTGATCATCCCGGCAACCAGCAGGACCGTGGACCAGGAAATGCCGCCGATGAAGGTCTTGTGCTCCTTGATGTTGATGAATGCCAGGAGCAGGCCTGCGGAGAGGGCCACAAAGCCGATGGGCAGGTGGAAACCGAGGGTGGCTGCCAGCATCACGGCGATCAGGACCAGGGTCAGGACCTGCTGTCCGTGCGGGCGTCCGGTGGCGGAGGTGTCGATGTCCGCGTGCTGACCCGCGGTGCCGTCACGCAGCCTGCCGATCAGGGCGAACAGGACAATGGTGAGCACTGAGAGGATCAGGTTCACGGCGAAGCTGGCAGTGAACAGGCCGCCCTGGGCGATTGGGAAATGGTTCTTCAGGGCGATGTCATGCACCAGCACACCGGCAACGGACAGCGGGGAGAAGCCGCCGGCGTGGGCGCCGTTGATGATGAACGCGCCCATGAGTACGGGGTGGATCCTCGATTCGTAGGCGAATCCGAGCGCTGCTGGAGCGAGCAGCGCGATGGCGGCGGGGGAGAAGGTGCCGAGCGAGGTCAGCGCGGCGGCGATCAGGAAGAACACCCACGGCAGCAGCAGGGTCTTTCCCCGGACCATCCGCACGCAGCCCTTGACGATGATGTCGATGGTGCCGTTCCGCTGGGCCATGCTGAAGAAGTAGGTGACGCCAATGATGGTCAAGACGATGCTGGCGGGAAACTCCGCCAGGATCTCCCGGTCCGACATCCCCAGCATGAAATAGCCGACGCCGAAGGAGGCCACCAGCCCCATCACCCCGATGTTCAGCGGCCATTTGGTGGCGATGACGAACATCGCCACGAGGATCACCAGCGGGATGATCTGGATAGCGGTCATGGCAGGCTCCGGTCTCGTGGCGGCTGCCTGGTTGAACATGCCACCGGTCACGGGGGCAAGCACGCGGGGTGCGGCTTGCCCATGGAAAGCATCATGACATTCCATTCGACGCTGCCGGGAATCGCGCGCCGGGCTCCTGGGAATTGCGCGCCGGAAGGCGCCGTCGGCTGCCTCGAGACCGTAGGCTGGAGGCCCGGAAGGGGTCTCCCCGGCCGGGCAGGCAGTTCCACAACAGGCAACTGCAGAACAGGCAGTTCCCAGGTGAAAGGCAGGACCATGACCGTTTCCAGCGACGATCCCCAGAACACCGCAGACCTCCGGGGCCCGGGCGATCCGGACGAAGCCAGGGAGGCCGCCAAGAATGCACCCCAGTCCGGGCAGCACCCCGAACAGCCGGGCGCGGCGAACATCCGTGAGGAACAGCAGGTCCACGCCGCCGGAACCGTTCCGGCGGCGTATGTTGGGGGCGGGGACGCGGCCGGCGCCAACAAACCGGAGGAAAGCAAGCCGGAAGAGGCGCTGGGGGAGCCGGGTACCTGGGACGACGAAGTCTAGGCATGATCTCCCGCACCGACATTGACCAGGCCGCGCGCCGGACAGCCGGCCTTATCCGCAGAACGCCGGTGATGGAGGCGGACTTGGGCCTGTCCGACGGCCAGGTCTGGTTCAAATGCGAGTTCATGCAGCACACGGGCACATTCAAGGCCCGCGGCGCGCTTAACCGCATCCTGGCCGCCAAGGAGCGCGGGGAACTCAGGGGCGGCGTCGGCGTCGTGGTGGCCTCCGGCGGAAACGCGGGGCTGGCCAATGCCTATGCCGCGACGCAGCTGGGGGTTCCGGCCACCGTCTTTGTCCCGGAAGCCGCGCCCGCCGTCAAGGTCGCCAAGCTGAAGGCCATCGGCGCCACCGTGGTGCAGGGCGGTGCGGAGTACGCGGCCGCCTACCAGGCCGCAGTGGCCCACGCCGAGGAAACCGGCGCGGTGTACTGCCACGCCTATGACCAGCCCGAAATCGTTGCCGGTGCCGGAACAGTGGGCTCGGAGCTGCTGGAGCAGGTGCCGGACGTGGACACCGTCCTGGTGGCAGTGGGCGGTGGCGGGCTGATGGCGGGGGTAGCCGCAGCCGTCGAGGGCGCCGCGAAAGTGGTGGCCGTGGAACCGGAAACAGCGCCAACCCTGCACGTCGCCCTGGCAGCCGGTGGGCCGGTGGACGTCGCCGTATCGGGTGTTGCAGCCGACTCGCTGGGTGCCCGCCGCGTAGGCGAGATCGGCTTCTCAGTGGCGGTCCGCTGCGGCGTCGAAAGCGTCCTGGTCAGCGACGCGGACATCATTGCCGCACGCTCGGCGCTTTGGAACGACTACCGGATCGTGGTGGAACACGGCGCTGCAGCGGCTTACGCTGCGTTGACCTCGGGCGCGTATGTGCCGGGGACGAACGAGCGCGTTGCCGTCATCCTCTGCGGTGCCAACACGGATCCGGCCACGCTTTGACGCAGCCCGGGCGAACGGGACGCCCGGGCTGGATCAGCTGACTACTGGCCGCCGGCCTGGCCGCAGAACTTGCTGTAGGTGCTGCCGGCCTCCTGGTAGCCGGACTGCAGATCGGCAAGCTTGTCCTTGTCCGGGTTCTCCTTGGCCTGTTCGTCCGTGTACGCGAGGATCTGTGCCAGGGCAGGCTTGAGGTCGTCCGAGGCCACGGCGTGGATGGGACGGATCTGGTTGGCGAGGTTGTTCATGCCCGTCTTCCCGGCGTTGTTGGCGGGGTTCGACACAACGGCCTGGATCCGCTCGCAGGTCTCAGCGGTGGTCAGTTGGTGTGTGGCGGTGCAGGCCGTAGCGGAAGCAACGAGGCCGGCGGCAAACAGGGCTGTGGCGAATTTCTTCATGGGTCCCTCGGTAGTGGTCAGAGGTTTCGATTGTAAGCAGATTGGGTACCCCCATGCCTTCGCAAGCCCAATACGGGCGCTTAAACTGGCAGAACCAATCGTGCGGAGCTTCCGCAGATGGGCCCCGCGCGCATCAAACCAGACTAAGGAACCAGCATGCGCCGAACAGCACGCCGCCGTGCCGCCGCAGGACTTGTCGCCCTGCTTTCACTGCTCCTCCCCACAGCCGTTCCGGCGTCGGCCGCGCCCCGATCAGGGGAGATAGTGCTCGACGGCGCCACCTCCGCGGAGGGCATCGCGGCGGGGGAGGGGAGGACTTTTTACGCAGGGGAACTCACCACCGGTGATATCTTCCGCGGGAACCTCCGCCAAAGCACCGCCACCCGCTTCATCCACGCCCCCGCGGGGCGCGCAGCCGCCGGAATGAAGGCCGATCCCTGCCACAACCTGTTGTTCGTGGCGGGTGCCACCACCGGCAAGGCTTTCGTCTACAACACCGACACCGGCGAACCCGTGGCCGATTTTGATCTGGCCAAGGGATTCATCAACGATGTCACCCTCACCAGCGAGGGCGCCTGGTTCACCAATTCGGCCGCGGCGGAACTCTACTTCCTGCCGGTGGGAGAAGACGGTGAACTGGGCACGGTGAAGACCCTGAAGCTGAGCGGCCCGGCCGCGGACCTCACACCGGACTTCAACCTCAACGGCATTGCCTCGGCTGACGACGGCAACGTCCTGCTGGTGGCGCATACAGCCGACGGCGCGGTATACACGGTCAACCCTGAAACGGGGGAGAGCGCCGCCATTGAGGGCGTCAGCGTCCCCTTCGTGGACGGCATCCTGGTGCGCGGTGGCACCTTGTGGGCGGTCCAGAACCAGCTGAACCAGATAGCCCGCATTGATCTGTCCGGGGACCTGTCCTCCGGCGTTGTGGAAGGCACGATCAAGAGCGACTCGTTCAATGTCCCCACTACCGTGGCCCTGTTCGGAAATACGCTGGCCGCCGTGAATGCGCAGTTCAACCAGCCGCCCAGCCCGTTCGAAGTGGTGTTGGTTCCGGCCCGGAAGTAGTGCCGTTAAAAGAAACTGGCCGGCAGCAGGGACTGCCGGCCAGTTTGGCCTGGGGGATCCGGAATCGCCTGGGGGGATCCGGAAAGACGGAGCCTGGGGGGATCCGGAAAGACGGAGCCTGGGGGGATCCGGAAAGACGGATCAGATGGTGCGCGGAGCCTTGGCCAGGTTGTCCTTCAGCTGGGCGGCGGTCTGCCGCTTCACGTAAGCCGGACGGTCCCGCTCCACACGCCAGCTCTCCGAGAGCGGGCCAACATTGACGGTGTCGAAACCGAATTCGTCGTAGAGGCGGGTCACGAGCTCGGCTGCTTCCGGATAGTCGCTGGCGGTGGCCAGGGCGCGCCGGTCGGCGGTGCCGGCGGGTGATCCGTCGGTGGTGATGTCCGCGGCCATGATGTGGTTAAAGCCCTTGGCCACCTTGGACTGCGGCAGGTGCTCCTGCAGCAGCCCGGAGGTGGTGGCCTCGCCGTTGTCCAGGGCGGGGATCCTGCCGTCCCGCTCCCAGTAGTAGTTGTTCGTGTCGATCACAACCTTGCCGGCCAGCGGCTCCACCGGGACGTCCTTGTAGTTCTTCAGCGGGACGGTCACCACTGCGAAGTCGCCCGCGGCTGCCGCTTCGGCTCCAGTGGCCGCCCGGGCCTTCGGGCCAAGCTCAGCCACCAGGTCCTGGAGCGTCTCCGGCCCGCGCGAGTTGCTGATGACCACGTCGTAGCCCAGTTCCACGGCCTTCCGTGCGACCTGGCTGCCAATATGTCCTGCACCAATGATTCCGATTGTTGTCATAGTGGCGGCAACAGCGGTCCCCCTGCAGATATTTCAGCCGGTTCCCGGGAATAAAAGGGCGGGGTTCCGGCTACCTACTTACCCAGGTAGCGGCCCGGGCGGTGGTTCAGCGCAAGGATGAGGTTCAGCAGCGTGGCGCCGGCAGCGGACAGCACCACCAGCAGCGGCGGCACCAGGACCAGCGATGCCAGCACGATGGCAACGTCCAGCACCATCTGCACATATCCGGCGCGCCAGTTCAGCTTCTCCTGCAGCAGCAGGGCAAGAATATTGAAGCCGCCCAGGCTGGACTGGTGCCGGAACAGGATCAGGAGGCCGACGCCGGCCAGCAGGTTTCCGCCCACCACGCCGTACACCGGATCGAGGTGCAGTGACCCCAGCGCGGCAGGGTGCAGGCTTGCCATCACGGAAACGAGGGCGATGGCCGCCCCGGTGCGGAGGGCGAAATTCCACCCCTTCTTCCAGACCGCCAGCGCGAAGAACGGCAGGTTCACGGTGAAGAAGATGACACCAAACGGCAGTGCAACGGAGTAGCTGAGCAACAGCGCCAGGCCCGCGGTGCCGCCGGTGACGGCGCCGCTGGACTTGAGGAGGAACAGGCCCAGTGACGCCGCAAAGGTGCCGGTCAGGATGCCCAGGACGTCCTCAACCACGGAATGGCGGACGGCCGACGGCGGCGCAGGACATCCCGCCGTCGGCTCTTCCAGGAGCGTGGCCGGGGCAGTAGTGGTTGCGTCAGCATGGACCTCTATGGACGTGCTCACTGCGCTGCAAACCGCCCGCGGTCTGCCAGGACAGCCAGCACGCGGTCATTGGTGGCGGCATCGGCCAGGGTGATGCGCACGCCGTCAACCGCGTAGCCGCGTGCCAGGATGTCGGCCTGGGCCAGCGCCTCAAGGAGCTGCACGCGCAGGTCGTCCGAAGCCCGCACCCAGTAGAAGTTCGCCTGGCTGTCCGGGACGTCCCAGCCCAGGCCCCGAAGTGCTCCGATGACGCGGGTCCGTTCCTGCGCCACCGCCTCGGTGCGCTCAAGGATCTCGTCCCCTGCAGCAAGCGAAGCGACCGCGGCGGCCTGCGCCATCCTGTTGACGCCAAAAGGAACGGCCGTGCGCCGAAGGCCTTCGGCGATCTCCGGCCGGGCAATGGCGTAGCCGATCCTCAGCCCAGCCAGCCCGTACGCCTTGGAGAAGGTCCGCAGGATGCAGAGGTTGGGGTAGCGGCGGTAGAAATGCAGGGAGTCGACGCCCGGGCCGCGCTGGAACTCAACATACGCCTCGTCCAGCACTACCAGTACCCGCGGGGGGACGGAGTGGAGGAACTCCTCCAGCGCCTCCGCGCTGATGGATACCCCGGTGGGGTTGTTCGGCGAGCACAGGATCACCAGCCGGGTGCGCTCCGTAATGGCCGCAGCCATGGCCGTGAGATCGTGGTGCTCATCTGCCAGCAGCGGCACGGGGACCGAAACGGCGCCGGCCACCGCCACCAGGATGGGATAGGCCTCGAAGGACCGCCAGGCATACACCACTTCGTCACCGTGGCTGCAGACGGCGGAAATAATCTGCTGCAGCACTCCGGAACTTCCCGGTCCGGCGGCAACCTCATCAGCACTGACACCGAAGTGCCCGGCAATGGCCTCCCGTGCCTCCAGCGCGCCCATGCTCGGGTACCGGTGGATCCTGCCGGCCTCTGCGGCAATCGCGTCGACAACGGACGGCAGGGGAGTGAAGTGGCTTTCGTTCGAGGCAAGAGCCGCGGTCAGGGCAGACTGGGCGCCCTTGCCGGCCACGTAGGCGGGAAGCTGGGCGACGGCGGCGCGGACCTCTGGGGCTGCGGCTTCTGGAAGCGTGCTGGTCATGGACAGCATGATCAGTGAATTCAGGACGTCTGCGCAACAGGGGATGATTGAGTAGGACAGATCCGGCTGATCTTGTCGCAAGCAGTGGCAAAATGCTCACTATGCACCTCATTGACGCCCTTGACGCAGAGATCCTCCTCACACTCGACCGGGACCCGCAGGCTACTGTCCTGTCCCTCTCCCGAACGCTGGGGGTAGCCCGCAATACAGTGCATGCCCGGCTCCGCCGCCTCGCCAAGGACGGCAGTCTGGCACCCTTCAGCCAGCGGGTGCGGACCGAGGCGTTGGGCCTGCCGTTGATCGCCTTCATCTCGATTTCCATCAGCCAGTCATCCAGCGACATTGCCGTGGCAGCGTTGCAGACCATCCCGGAGATCATTGAAATGCATGCCACCACCGGCGATGCCGACCTGCTGGCCAAGGTGGCCGCGAGGGACCCGGCCGACCTGCACCGGATCACCAACGCGATGCTGGCGATCGACGGCGTCGTCCGCACCAGCACCGCCATGTCCCTGGTGGAAGTGATGCCCACCCGCACAGTGCCCCTGCTGCAGGCGGCCGCACACAAATAGCGAGCAGCCCTTGCGAGGCCCGCCTGCTGCCAGGGAGGGCGGGCGGTGGTGGCGGACAGGCGAACGCAGGAGAACATTTTCTCCCAATTACTACCGGTCAAGACCTTGACCGTTCTTGTAAAGCGCTGATAAACCTAAAGGGCAGAAAGCGTTTTCCTTGTCACCCTCTCCTCCCCGCAATCACTCCCGGGGCCAAGAGTTGCTTTGAATGAAACGTTCCAAATACGTCTGCGGCAGACTCAGCTGCCGCCGCATCAAAGGAGATGTTCTTTTGGCAAACCCCTCAATGTGTTCCCCGAAATCCCCGGCGGGCAGGGCGCGGAAGCCTGTGCCCGCTGCCGCGGCGGCCACGCTCGCTGCGGCAGTGATGGCCTTGGCCGGCGTCCCGTTTGCTGCCGCTGACCCGGGCCCGGGAGGCCCTGCCGCTCCGGCTCCCCGCGCACACTCAGGCCTCGCGCGCCAGGTGGAAAACCTGGACCGCGCCCCGGTTGCCGTCCTGACGGACCAGGGCGTCAGCTTGGGCTGGCGGATGCTGGGCCTGGACCAGGACAGCGTTGGCTTCCAGGTCATCCGCGACGGCGTCCTCATTACCCCCGAGCCCATCCGGGACACCACCACATACCTTGACCCGGCGGGAACGGCGGACTCCAGGTACGTGATCAAGACCGTGGGCAACGGCAACGGGCAGGACAAGCTCAGTGCCGGGTTCAGTCCGCTGGCACAGAATTACCTCCCCATCAAGCTGGACAAGCCCGCGGACGGCGTCAGCAAGGATGGAAAGCCGTACACCTACAGCGCCAACGATTCCAGCGTTGCCGACCTTGACGGTGACGGCGCGTACGAGATCATCCAGCTGTGGAACCCGTCCAATGCACAGGACAACTCCAAGTCCGGCTACACCGGGAACGTCTACGTGGACGCCTACAGGATGGACGGCACCAGGCTGTGGCGCATCGACCTGGGCCGCAACATCCGGGCGGGCGCCCACTATACGCAGATGCTGGCCTATGACTTTGACGGTGACGGCAAGGCCGAGGTGGCGTTCAAGACCGCGGACGGAACCACCGATGCGGCGGGAACCGTCATTGGTGATGCTGCGGCGGATTACAGGACCAGTGCCGGCTATGTCCTGTCCGGGCCGGAATTCCTCACGGTGTTCAACGGCGCCAGCGGCACCATCATGGACACCGTTCCCTACGATCCGCCGCGCGGCGCTGTATCCGCGTGGGGCGACAATTACGGCAACCGCGTAGACAGGTTCCTCGCCGGAGTGGCGTATCTGGACGGTGAACACCCGTCGATGATGTTCAGCCGCGGCTACTACACCCGCACTGTGCTGGTCACCTACGATCTTGTGAACGGCAAGCTGGTGAAGCGCTGGAAGTTCGATTCCGATGTGGCTGGAGCCGAGTACAAGGGCCAGGGCAACCACAACCTCTCCGTGGCGGATGTGGACCAGGACGGCAAGGACGAGTTTGTTTTTGGCTCCATGACGATCGACGACGACGGCACTCCGCTGTACAACACCGGGCTGGGCCACGGCGACGCCATCCACACGGGCGATCTTGATCCCTCCCGGCCGGGGCTCGAGACCTTCGCAGTGCACGAAAGCATGAGCCAGAGCGGCAACCGCGGCGCCACGTTCCGCGATGCCGCCACCGGCGAAGTGCTGTGGAGCATCCCCGCCGTCAAGGACACAGGCCGCGGCGCCACGGGCGACATTGACCCCCGTTTTCCGGGCTCTGAAAGCTGGGCTGTAGGCGGCGATGCCGCGTGGAACTCCCCGGTGGGGTTCCTGATGTCCGCCAAGGGTGAGCGGATCTCGGACAAGATCCCTGCAGCCAACTTCATGGCTTGGTGGGACGGCGACCTGCTGCGGGAGATCGTGGACCATGACTTCGACGCCGTGGCCGGTATGGGAGTGCCCACCATCTCCAAGTGGAACTGGGGAACCGAAACCAGCGACCGGCTCCTGACCGCTTCCGGCGCGCGGACCAACAACCACACCAAGGGCAACCCGTCCCTGCAGGCGGACCTGCTGGGCGACTGGCGCGAGGAACTCGTGTTCCCCTCCGCCGACAGCACTGAGCTGCGGATCTACACCACCACCTCACCCACGGAGGTCCGTCTGCGCACCCTGATGCACGACCCGATGTACCGGACCGGCGTGGCCCGTGAAGCGGTGGGCTACAACCAGCCGCCGCACCCCAGCTTCTTCATCGGCGAGGGTATGCAGGCACCGGCCATGCCGGCCGTCTACTACGCCGGAACGGCCAAGTAGGCCGGCCGGAGACGCGAAAGCGCCGCCCGCCTTGGGGGAAGGCGGGCGGCGCTTGCTTGTGGGTCAGTGCGGGTCAGTGGCCGCCGAGGTTGCCACCCACCGGCGGAAGGCCGCCCTCGGTGCCGCGGTCGTCCCCGCGCCGTTCGCCGGCGCTGAGGTTCTCGCCTTCGAGCGTCTCGTCGGACTCCCCGGTGGTGTCCACCAGGCCGTTGGTCTGGTCGAAGGCGTGCCCGATCCTGTCATCGCCCAAGTCGGCGACTGAACCGGTGGAGCCCGCCGCCGCCGTCGTGCCGGCTGCCGGAACCCCGACGCCTGCGTCCGCCGAGCCTGTGGTGGAGCCGGCGGTCAGGGGCTCCGCGGGAACAACCGGTTCTGCCGGAACCACAGGAGTGGTCTCGGTGACCGTCACATCGCGGGTCTCCGTCTTGTCCTTGTTGCCGCTGGCTGCCATCGCCGCTGCTGCGCCGGCAGCCGCTGCAATGCCGACGCCGGCGGCAACCTTGCCGGAAACGCCGGCTTTGCCGGAATCGCCACGGGACGCGCCCGCATGTTCAACGCCGGGGGTGCCAACCGCGGAGCCGGCGTTCACCGATCCGCGCCAGGCGCCGCTGGCGTAGCCTTCATCCTCGATGAATTCCTTGAACTTCTGCAGGTCCGATTCCGCCTGCCGGTCAACGACGTTCAGTTTGTCGCCCACCTTCTCGACCAGGCCTTCGGGTTCATATTCGAGGGTCAGCCGGAGGGAGGTCTGGCCGCCTCCGACGTCCTCGAAGTCCACGGCGCCGGCGTTCGTGGCACCTTCGGTGGCGGCCCAGGCAACGCGCCGGTCCGGGACCTGCTCCAGGATTTTGGCTTCCCATTGCCTGCGGACGCCGCCGATCTCGGCCACCCATTCCAGTCGGTCGTCACTGAGCTGCGTGACGCTCTTGACGCCGCCCATGAAGTGCGGGAACTCCTCGAACTGGGTCCACTGGTTGTAAGCGGTGCTCACCGGTACGTTCACCAGAATGCGTTTTTCCACCTTCGTGCTCATAACGTCTCCTTCGCTTTGTTACCGGGGACTGACGACCAGGGAAAAATCATCAGCATGCTTACCAACATACCTACTGACTGCTTCGGATTCCAGAGCGGTGGGCGACAAAAACGCGAAACCTCCGAAAGGCGGGCTTACTCAGGGCGCCACCACGACGCCGTAGGAGCCCTCGTTGAGTGCGCTTGGTTTGGTGGAAGGAGCCACCACGCCGAAGTCGTAGCCCTTGGCCCGGATGGCGTCGATGGTCTTGGACAGGTAGTCCCATTGGGAGGCGGGGCAGGACAGGACGTCGTTGCCGTCGTGGAGCAGGATGATTGCACCCGAGGTGACCTCATCCAGCACGTACTTCTCGACTCCAGCTGCACCGGGGCACTCGTAGTCGCCGGGCTCGCCGACCGCCCAGTGCCACTGGATGCCGCCGCTCATGCCGATGCTCCTGATGTATTTGAGCGCGTAGGGGGTGCTGTTGCCGAACGGGAAGCGCATCAGCACGGGTGTGGTGCCGGTGATGGCCTTGAGGGTGGCGTTGGTGCGGTCAACTTCCTGCTTCTGGTTCGCCTGGGTGAGGTCGGGGAAGTTGGCGTGGTCCCAGGAGTGGTTGCCGATAACGTGCCCCTCGGCTTTGATCCGGCGGACAAGGTCCGGGTACTGCTGGGCGTGGGAGCCCTGGATGAAGAACGTTGCCTTGACGTTCTTTTCCTTGAGGACGTCGAGGACAAAAGCGGTGCGCTCGGCGGATGGCCCGTCGTCAAAGGTCAGGCCGATCAGCGGCTTGTCGGCGGCATGGGCTGATGCGGGGGCCCCGGCGACTAAGGCCAGAATCAAGCTCAGGGCAGCCAGGGCCATGACCGCAATCTTGCTTTTCATGGTGCTCTTTCCCTTCCCAAGGCTGCTTTCAACCTTGTTTAGGTGAGCACCCTATGACCGCCTTAAAGGGGGTGTAAACAGATGGCAGGCGTCGACTGCGTAACTTCTCCTGCCTCCCGCAATGGTGCAATTCCGGGCGTTACCTAAGCGTTGCCTGGAAGGGATAAGCGGACGACGGCGGCACCGGGCCGGGTGCCGCCGCCGCGGTTTTGGCCGGGCAGGTTGCGTCAGTCCAGGTACTGGCCCACCAACGCAAGGTTCTGGATGACGGCAAGCCCAAACTGCGCGGTGTCATTGGTGGAGACGGTGGGCGCCTCATCCACCGGCTGCAGCACGAACGGGGGCGCGATCCGCCGCAGCGAGAACGCTGATCCATGGTTCAGGTGTTCCCCGCCCTCGGCAAAACTCTCCCAGGCCCGGGCTGCCAGGTCACGATCCTGCAACCTTGCCGCCGCGTAGGCCGTCAGGCGGCTGTGCGCCTGGGTCAGGTGGATGCCCTCCAGCGCCTGTCCTACCGCCTCCACCTGCTCCTCCTTCGTGGCCAGGAACAGCCGGCAGTACTGCAGCCAGGCCCGCTCGAACTGCGGGTCCGGTGCCAGGTCCACCAGCTCACTGCAGATCTCCACCAGCCCGAACACCGCGCTGAGGTGCGACACAGAGATCTGCTCCCGGCCGGTGTCGAACCGTCCCTTGTCCAGGTCATACAGCGCCTCGCCGGTGAGGAAGCCGTACTTGAGCGCGCCGATGTCAGCCATGGTGCCCAGCAGCCGGTCGCGGGAGCGCGGGTTGCCCGTCCTTTCCCAGTCGGTGAGCCAGGTGGCGGCGAGCGAGCCCCAGTCTGTCCCGAGACCCACGCCCAGGGCGCCCCGGTTGGGCCGGTAGGTGGCGGCGTCCGGGCGGACTTTGCGGACGGGGTCCAGGCCCAGGAAGTTTTGGTCGCTGTCCACCAGTTCGGCCAGGAGGTCGCCGGTGCGCTCGTCCGCCGTCAGGTAGTAGTAGAAGCGGCGGTAGGCGGGGGTGCTGATCCGCAGCTGTTTGGCGCTGCAGCCCCAGTGCTGGACGTTGTGCCGCGATCCCAGGCCCTTCCATGGCCCCAGGTGGTAGACGTCCACCTCGCCGGTATGCCGGGTCATGGCCTCGGCGAACCGGAAGATGTCCGCCCTGCCGGAGCGCAGGTAGGAGTACCAGAGCCAGAGGTCCGGGGAGAGCTCCGAGTTGTCCCACGCGTAACCGCCAACGTCATAGCGCCACACATTCCGGTCGAAATCGTACGTGTGCATGACGTCGCCGTAGTTCCAGAAGCCGTACCAGCGCCGCTGCTCCACCTGGCCGGCATAGAAATCGAAGAGGAAGTCCAGCCGGTCTTCCAGCCGTGCCCGTTCCGGCGTGCTCCGGTCCACTGGGGCCCAGTCGCCGAACACGCCCGCGGAATGCAGGTACTCCGGAGTGGCCTGGAGCAGGGCGGGCGTGGAGGCAGCGGCGGCGTCGGCGGCCAGGCTTTCGGTTGGCGGGGTGGCCTCGTAGGCGAACAGGGTCAGTTCGTGGGTGCGGGCAATGCCCGTGGGGTTGCCGAACCCCGGTTCGTAGTCCTCGTACGTGATTTCCAAGCCTTCGAGCTGTTCCTCGAACGTGTCCTGCCCCAGGCCGTCGTGGTAGAACCGCAGATCCATGGGCTGCGCTTCGGGGGAGTACAGCCAGGCCGTCAGGGCGGCTTCGCTGCCCGCCGCGCCGCGGATGTCCAGCTGCCCCGGATGGGATTGCCAGAAGTCCTTGATGCCGATTCCCAGGCCGCCGCGGCTGTCGCTCACCGAGCAGAAACCGGCGGCACGGGTTCCGCCGGAGATGCCCACCCAGCCGTGGCCCGCAGCCGTGCGCTTGCGCAGTTCGAAACCGTCCGCGCTGAGCTGGCTGAGCGTGTAGTCGCCCCATGTGGGGATCAGGTGCAGCCGGCCGGAGACCTCCGGGTTCCAGGTCTGTTCCGGGGGAGTGGCGCGTCCGGCGATCTGCGCCTCCCGCACCTCCGCGCCCGGGTCCCGGCGGAGCCCGGTCAGGCCGCGGACTGCCTCGGCGAGGAAACCGCCGTCGGCTCCTGCAATGCGGATGTGCCGGTTGTGCAGTTCGGCCTCCAGTGGCACGGTGAACCGTACGCCGAGTCCGGCCAGGAAGTCCCGCTCCGGGTCGCCGTCCCAGATGAAGGAGTGCACCATCCGCACGCTGCGGGCGTTGGCGTGGAAGTAGAAGCGCACCACAAAGGGCAGCCAGGAGCGCCCGTTGCCGGGACCATCCTGGCGGTGCCGGCCTTCCAGCCGCACCACCGCCCGGACCGGGCCGTTTTGTTCGAGGGCGACGGCCGTGACCTCGCCGGTAAAGGCCTCCCGCCTGGCCGTCCCTGACCCTTCGGGGATGCCATTCTGCAGCAGGCTGACCAGCCGGGCGTCCCGGGCAACGGTCCTGCCGTCCCGGGAAAGGCTGCTGAACAGGGTTGAACCGCCGCAGTTGATGACCATCTGCAGGACGCCGGTATCCACGGTGATGGCGTCCGCGCTTTCGGTGACCACGACTGAGGCGATGCCCGACGACGGCCGGCCGGCCCGGGTGGCTGTGCCGGCGTCGGCCGTCACGTGGTAGGTGTCCGACGGCGAGCAGGTCGCCGGGAGCCCGACGCCGGCCCACTTCAGGGATCCGTCCGGCCAGGTGGCCAGTGGCCACGCCTGGCTGGGGACGCGGGCGCCGGTGGCGTCCGCAACTGCCAGGGCCTCCACCCCAGGCACTGTGCCGCGTGGGAACGGCATGCCCCACGTGCTTCCGCCGCTGGTTTCCGCAGGAGCTTGTCCGTCGATCCACCTGATGAGGGTGCTGTCCGCCATGTCATCCAATTCCGCTGGTTGCCGCGCGCAGGACTCCCGCATCCAGCGGGAAAGCGCTTTCTCACTACAGTTACAACGTAGTAGACCGGTGGCCTCCGGGCAAGGGGCTGCTGCGGGGCAGGACAGCCTGCCGGGTGAGGTGGAAGGTGTGGCGTGGGACGTACCGCCGGCGAGGGGCTACTTATCGGCGGCGCCGCCGGCGTCGTCCGCTCCTTCGGCAGGGTCCTGCGAATGCATGCGCAGGTCCTGCGGGTCTGCGTCCGGGTCGCCTTCGGCAGGTGCCTGGTTGTGGACCCGGTTGTCGTCGCCCATTGCTGCATTCTCAGTCATGGCTGCTCCTGTCATGTCCCGGGACGGGGCCGGTGTTCTGCGGTACCCCTCATTCAGCGCCCAGCTACCCGCCCTGTCAAGGAGCATCCACACCTCTGGCCGCAGCCGTGCTTGTGTGCTGGACGCCCAGATTCCCATCAAGGACCTCCCGCTGTACAGCTACGACTATGACGCCGACTTCCCGCCCGGGGGCCGTGCCCTCAAGGAAGCCATCGAGGCCGCCGACGGGATCCTTTTCGTATCTCCCGAATACAACCGCTCCATACCCGGCGCCCTGAAGAGCGCCATCGACTGGGGCTCCCGCCCGTGGGGAACCCTCTCTTTTGCCCGCAAGCCCACCGGCATCATCGGCGCCTCGCCGGGCAGCATCGGCACGGCGGTGATGCAGTCCTCCATGCGCAGCGTCCTGAGCTTCCTCGATGCCCCGCAGCTGAATGCGCCGGAGGCCTACATCAGCTACAAGGCAGAAGCTTTTGGGGACGACGGTGAGGTCGAGGATGCGTCCACCGCCAAGTTCCTGGGGCACTACATGGACGAGTATGCGGCCTTCGTGGCGAGGGTCCTGGCTGCGAACGCCCCGGGCCACATCGGCGATCTGGAACCGGATGCGGCCAAGCTTTCCCGTTAGTTCCGTTCTCCACCGGGGAGCTTTCCGTCAGGCATACGGCTGCCCGCCGTCCCAGCAACGGCGGGCAGCCGAGTCTTTGGGCAGGCATGTCTGGCGCCTGCGATCCGGGGCTGCGGTCAGTCCAGCGGCAGCGTCACCGTCACGCTGGTGCCCATCCCCGGGGTGGCGCTGATATCCACGGCCCCACCCGCTTCCTGCACGGCGACCGCCATGAGCCGCAATCCATAGCCGTGGTGCCGCCCGCAGGTGGCGAGGTCGCTGTCAAAGCCCGTGCCGTCGTCGGCCACCACCAGGCGGATGCCGTGGTCAACGGCTGCCAGCTGGATGGTGAGGGTGTGCGCAGCGGAGTACTTGAAGGCGTTGCTGAGTGCCTCGCGGGCGGACTGGTACAGGAGGGACGCGGAGTCCGCCGGGATCTCGATGCCCCAGTGCGGAGTATCCCAGTGGACCACGGTCCCGCGCTGCCGCATGGGCGCCGTGAGCCGGTCGATGCAGCCGGCGAGGCCCAACGTGTGGAAATCCAGCGGCTGCCGGTCTGTCAGCACGCCGCCCACGGTTGTGACGTCGCTGTCCAACGCTGTTCTGCTTCCCATGACTTCCTGCTCCCCGCAAGCTGGTTGGTCTGATCTCTCCAGCGTGGACCCGCAAGGTATGGGGATCGTAAGGTTTGGCTCAAGATCCCATCAATTCTGCGCGCGGCGCCTCACGGGCCGGGTAGGGCCCGCCAGCCATCGGACGGGACTTGTTTGATGGCCTCGTGTTTCAGTTCTGCGCAGCTGGGGACAGAACACGTATGCCTACTTGGTTGATGTCACTTGTATGGGGTACCGGTGCCGGTGCGGCGCTGGTCCTGGGAGCAGCCGTGTCCTGGCGGTGGTCCATACCGTCCAAGGTGGTCTCCACAATCATGTCGTTCGGTGCGGGCGTGCTGATCTCTGCCCTGGCGTTCGAGTTGGTGGACGAGGCCGTCAAGGGTGGCGGCTTGTGGCCCACGGTGGCAGGCTTCCTGGCCGGCGCTGTGGTGTACGTCGGCGCCAATATGCTCCTGGCCAAGGCCGGCGCCAAGCACCGCAAGCGGTCCGGAGACCAGCAGCCCTCCGAAAAAGACGATCCCGGCAGCGGCACGGCAATCGCCGTCGGGGCGCTGCTGGACGGCGTACCGGAATCCGTGGTCCTTGGCGTCGGCCTGCTGGCCGGGGGAGCGGTGAGTCCTGCCATGCTTGCGGCCGTCTTCATCTCCAACGTGCCCGAAGGGCTTTCCGGGACAGCCGGCATGAAGAAGGCCGGCCGGAGCAGGGGCTACGTGTTCGGACTGTGGGGTGGAATCGCGATCCTGAGCGGGGTGGCCGCGCTGCTGGGGTACGTGGCCCTGGAGGATGCGCCGGACGAGCTGGTCGCGTTCATTACGTCCGTTGCGGCCGGCGGCATCCTGGCCATGCTGGCGGACACCATGATCCCGGAAGCCTTCGAGGAGCACCACAACCTCACCGGGCTGACAGCGTCCGTGGGGTTCCTGACAGCGTTTACGGTGCACCACTTGGGCTGAGGGCACTGACCGGCGCCGTGAGCCTGCCGTCCCGCATGGTGGCCACCGCGTCCGTCAGGGGCACGAACTCGGTGTCATGGGTGACCATCACCGTGGCCACGCCAAACTCCGTGGTCACCTGCCGCAGCAGCCCCACAATGGCCGCGCTCCGTTCGTGGTCCAGCGCCGCCGTCGGCTCATCCACCAGCAGTACCTTGGGACTCCCCATGAGCGCCCGGGCGATGTTGACGCGCTGGCGCTGACCGCCGGAGAGCTGGTGCGGCAGCTTGCCGGCGGCCGCGGCGAGTCCGACGACGTCCAGCAGTTCGGCTGCCTTGACCCGGGCCGCTTTGGCGTTCCCGCCACGAAGGTGGTCGCTGATGACGAGCTGCTCGAGGGCGGTGAGTGACGGCAGCAGGTTGGGCTGTTGGAAGATAATGCCCACTTTTTCGCGCCGCAGTGCGGTGAGCTCCTTGTCCTTGAGTCCCGCCGTATCGGTGCCGTCAATGATGACCTGCCCGCGGGTCGGCTGGACCAGGGTGGCGGCGGTGGCCAGGAGGCTGGATTTACCGGATCCTGAGGGGCCCACGAGGGAGACCAGCTGACCTGCGCAGGCGGTGAGGCTGACCTGGTCCAGGGCGGTGGTGGTCCCGCCGCCGTCCGGGTATTCGAGGGTGACATTGACCAGGCTCAGGGGAGCGGTTGCTGCTGAAAAAGACATGGAGCGTTCCTTTCGGGGGAGGGAAGAGGGGTTAGTTGCCGCCGAGCGCCAGGAGCGCATCGACCTTGGTGACGCGGCGGACAGCCAGCGCGGCACCGGCCAGGCCCAGGGCAACGATCCCGACGACGGGAATCACCGTGGTGCCCAGGTTCAGCTGGAAGGGGGCCGCCTGGGCCGCGAATGCTCCGGCGGCAACACCCACGGCCCCGCCCACTCCGGCGCCCGCCAGCAGCACAATGGCGGCCTGGGTCATGGCGTCGCGCAGGATGTAGGTGCTGGGCGCGCCCATGGCCTTGAGAACGGCGATGTCCCGGGTGCGCTGGATGGTCCAGACGCTCAGGAAGGCCACGATCACCAGCGCCGAAATTCCGTACAGGAACGCCTGCATCAGGGTCAGCGACCCGTTTTCGCTTTTGAAGGAGCCCAGTGCCTGGAAGGAACCGGTTCGGGACGCGCTGACGGTATGTGCTGCAGCGTTCGCTGCGGCCTCATCCACTGTGGCCCCGTCGGCATAGGTGACGGCCACGACGGTAGCCAGCTGTCCGCCGTCGGACACGTGTGCCGCCTTGGCCCATGCGGGCAGCGCGGTCCACACCACGCTGGTGTGCGCGTACCACTGGTCCGGCACCACGGCCGCGACCGAAAGTTCCACGCCGCCCAAAGACAGCTTGTCGCCCTGGCCCACCGACAAGGCCTCCGCCACCGAGGCACCCACCGCGGCCGTGCCGGCGGACACCTCCACAGGTGCCATAGGGCTGCCTGGTGATACGCCGAAGACGGCCACATTCGCCGTCCCCGAACCATCAGCCGTCTGCGCCCGCGTCTGGGTGATGCCCAGCGGTTCGGCGGACCGGACCCCGGGCCGGTCCTTCCAGTTGTCCACCTGGGCGGCGGTCACCGAGCTTTCGGTGAAGGACGCCTTGGGGGAACCGGAGCCGGGGGCGCCGAAGACGATGGTGTCCACCGGCGTAGCCGCAGCTGCCCCGAGCCTGGCGATGGCGGACGTGGATTGCTCGGCAAGGCCCGCGGTCAGGCCGGACAGCATGACCAGCAGCAGGGTGATCAGGGCTACGACGCCGCCCATCATGGCGAACCGGCCTTTGGCGAAGCGGATATCGCGGATTGCCAGGAACACGTTGTTTCTTCTCTCAGCAGGGATGGATTGTTCTGTAGTTCCACCTTCCCGGCCGGCGCCTTCACGGACATCGCGGGGATGGTTGAGCCACGGGCATGGAACGGTTGAGCCCGGAGTCAACCTTTCGGTTGATCCCCTCCCCGCGGTCCCCGGCATAAGCTGATGAAATGCCTGCCACGCCCCTGCCGCAACCACCGGAGAAGGCCGCAGGTGTTTCCGCGCGGGGGCCGCTGAACGCCCTGGAAAACGCATCATCCGCAGCTATCCTCCGCGTCCTGCGGGTCACGCTGCACACCGGCTTCGCGCTGCTGCTGGCCGTCGGCCTGGTCCGGATGCTGATGGCGGGAGGTACCCTGCGCTGGGTGTGGGCCGGCGCCGCCGTCGTCCTTGCTGCTGTCTACCTGGCCGGCACGGTCCTGGAGAAGCGCCACGCCGAGGGGCGGACCGGGGTGGATCCCCGCCGGTACGGTTTGCTCTGGCTGGGCCTGGTCACGGCACTGTGGGTCTTCCTGCTCGCCGGCAGCGCCGATTTCGCCTGGCTGGCGTTCCCCATCTTTTTCCTGCACCTTCATTTGCTGCCACGGCGTGCCGCGCTCCTGACCATCGCGCTGATGACAGTCGCGGTCATCGCTTCCCAATGGGCCGCCAGCGGTGCTCCTGTCCCGCACGCCGCGGCCGTCGTCGGGCCCGTCCTGGGCGCGATCTTTTCCGTCATCACCGGCCTGGCCTACGCGGCCCTGTACCGCGAGGCGGAAAACCAACGGCGCGCGGCGGACGAGCTGCGGCGGACGCGGGAGGAGCTGGCGCGGTCCCAGCACCAGGCGGGCGTGCTGGCGGAGCGCGAGCGGCTGGCCCGGGAAATCCACGACACACTGGCGCAGGGCCTGTCCAGCATCGTGCTGCTGGGGCGGGCCGCCGGCCAGTCGCTCGCCGACGGTGATGCCGCCACGGCTTCAGGCCGGCTGGCGCTGGTGCAGCAGACCGCGGCGGACAACCTGGCCGAGGCCCGCAGTTTTGTCCGCGGCCTGTCCTCACCGCAACTGGAGGGCACCACCCTGGTGGAGGCCCTGGGACGGCTGTGCGACAGGGCCGGGACAGACGCCGACGCCGCAGGGGTGCCGCTGCGCTGCCGGCTGGAGGTGGACGGCGAGCCACAGGAACTGCCCCAGCCCGTCCGCGTTGCCCTGCTGCGGGCTGCGCAGGCGAGTCTCGCCAACGTCCGCGAACACGCCCGGGCAAGCACCGCCGTCGTCAGCCTTGCCTTCCTGGGCAGTGAAGTGACCATGGACGTGTACGACGACGGCACGGGCTTTGACCCGTCCGCTCCGGAAAGTGCCGCGGGCGCAGCGGACGGCAGCGGTTTCGGCCTGCGCTCGCTGCGGGAACGCGTCGCCGCCCTGAACGGCACGCTGGCGGTGGAGTCGGCGCCGGGCGAGGGCACAGTGGTGGCCATCAGGCTCCCGGTGGAGGAACCGTGAGCGACATACGGGTATTGCTGGTGGACGACCACCCCGTGGTCCGCGCCGGGCTGCGTGCCATGCTCACCGCCTTTGAGGGCATTTCGATCGCCGCGGAGGCCCCTGACGGCAGGGCAGCTCTGAAAGAACTGGCCCGGTTGACCGCCCTGGACGAGGCGCCGGATGTGGTCCTCATGGACCTGCAGATGGGGGAAGGCATGGACGGCGTCACGGCCACGGCCGAGATCCGTAAGCTCGACGCTCCGCCGCCGGTGCTCATCCTCACCACCTATGACACCGACGCGGACATCCTCGCCGCCGTGGAGGCAGGGGCCAGCGGCTACATGCTGAAGGACGCCCCGCCGGAACAGCTGCGCCAGGCGGTGCTGCAGGCTGCCGCCGGCGGCACGGTCCTGGCACCGCGGGCGGCCGCGCTGCTGATGAACCGGATCAGCAACCCCGGCACGTCGCTGACCCCGCGGGAAGTGCAGCTGCTGGAACTGCTGGCCACGGGACTGTCCAACCGCGCCATTGCCAGGCAGGTCTTCATTTCGGAGGCGACGGTAAAGACCCACCTGGTGCACATCTACGGCAAGCTCGGCGTGGACAACCGCACGGCCGCAATCGCTGCTGCGACGCAGCGGCGGATCATCCGGCCGCCCGGCGCCCAGGGGTGACCTGTCGTCGCATGACAGCAGGGCGCGGCATGTGACGGCCATCTCAGTGCAGTAGGTTGATTCCACGGTGTTACACATGCCGGTGTTTCAAGGTGCTGTTGTTCAAAGGAGAATGAATGTCCCGTCCGGTTCCAGCCGTCGATGCCCTTCTCGCCACCTACGGTGCGCCGGACGCCTGCGCGGCCGAGCTCCTGTGCGACAGCCACGATCCCAACGCTGTTGCCTTCACAGTGGTGGCAGCTGATCTTTCCTCGGAGGACATCACCTACGGCGGGCTTCGGGAGCGCTCGGAACGGGGAGCCGCCGCCCTGGCAGAACTGGGGGTCGGCCCCGGGGACGCGGTGGCCACCCTGATGGGAAAGTCGGCAGACCTGGTGGTCATGCTCCTGGCCATTTGGCGGCGCGGGGCCGTCCATGTGCCACTGTTCACGGCCTTTGCGTGGCCTGCCATTGAACTTCGCCTTACCGCTTCCCGTGCGAAGGTGGTGATCACCGACCCCGACCAGCGGACGAAGCTCCAGGAAACGGCCGCCGCCGTGGTGGTTGCCGGTGAAGAAGCCTCCCAGCCGGACCTGGCGCTCACGCCGCTCCTGGCCAGGCAGCGGCCGGGTATCGCCGCCGAAGCTGTGGGAGGTGACGGTGCCCTGGTACTGATCTTTACGTCCGGCACCACGGGCGCCCCCAAGGGCGTGCCGGTGCCGGTCCGGGCGTTGGCAGCGTTCCGCCAGTACGTCGAACTGGGCCTGGACGTCGATGAAGGGGATGTCTTCTGGAATGCCGCAGACCCCGGCTGGGCGTACGGCCTGTACTACGGGATCCTCGGTCCCATGGCGGCGGGACGGCGAAACATCCTGCTGCGCCCCGGGTTCTCGCCGGAACTCAGCTTTAGGGTTCTGGAGGCATTTTCCGTCACCAACTTCGCCGCAGCGCCCACCGTCTACCGCACCATGCGCGCGAAAGCCGACGCCGGAACGGGTCCTTTCCAGCTTCGGCGCGCTTCATCCGCCGGAGAACCGCTGACCCCTGAGGTGATCAGCTGGGCGCGGGAGGTGCTGGGCGTTCCGGTGCGGGACCACTACGGGCAGACCGAACACGGAATGATGATCATCAACGCCTGGCATGACGACGTGAGGACGGAACTGAGGCCGGGTTCCATGGGCCGGCCCCTGCCGGGGTGGAGCTGCGCGGTCCTCAAGGACAACGCTGACGAACCGGCTGCGCCGGGTGAACTGGGCCGAGTAGCCGTCAACGTGGCCGGGAGCCCCATGATGTGGTTCAAGGGCTACCAGGATGCCCCGGAGAAGACCGCCGAAAGGTTCAGTGCGGACGGCAAGTGGTACTTGACCGGGGACGCGGGCATGGTGGACGCGGACGGCTACTACTTCTTCTCCTCCCGCGATGATGACGTGATCATCATGGCCGGATACCGGATTGGCCCGTTCGACGTGGAAAGCGTCCTGTCCACCCATCCGGCGGTCCTGGAAAGTGCCGTGGTGGGCGCTCCCGACGAACTGCGCGGTGAAGTCCTGGAGGCCTATGTTGTCCTGGCGGACGGCACCGCCGCCAGTGATGCCCTGGTGGTTGAACTGCAGACCATGGTCAAGACGCAGTTCGCCGCCCACGCCTATCCGCGCCGCATCCACTTCGTTGCGGACCTGCCCAAGACGCCGTCGGGAAAGCTCCAGCGCTACATCCTGAGGCAGCAGCGGGCAGCCGCATCCGGCAGCTAGCAGTCGGCGGTCTTTTGGGGGAGGGGCAGAAAACCTCGAGTTGTTCCGGAGCCTTTTCCGGCACCGGCTGTTAGCGTTGAGGCCCAGCCACAGAAGGAGGAGCGATGTCCATCAATTCACCTGATTCACTGCCTGAGGACGAACCGCAGGAGGACACGGCGGCCAGGAAAGGAAACCCCGACGGCGGGATCCCCGGCGGGAAAGACGGCGTCGGGATCTCCGACGGGGCCGAGCCCAACACTTTTGAGCCGGAGGAGGACCCCGACGCCTCGGCGGGCCCGGCAGACTAAACGGGCCTTCGGACTAAAGGGGCCGAGGCCTCCCTCAAAGTTCCATCAAGATTGGCCAAAGCCGCTGCAATCTGTGATTCCCGCAAGCTACCGGCCGGTAATTTATAACTGTTTCCAACGCCAGTTCCCCGGCAGGAAGCACTGGAAGCCCCTGCGCTGGAGCGAGACTCGCGCGGGGGCTTCCCCCCAACGTCCGCGCGGCGGCTTACGGCGTGGCGCTAACGGTTTCGAAGTGCTCCACCACCGGAAACGGCTCATAGAAGCGGTGCAGCAAAGAACGCCACTGCTGGTACCCAAGGGATCCCCTGAAGCCCACTGTATGGTCCTCCAGCGACTCCCATTCAACGAGCAGCAGGTACGTGTGGGGAGATTCGATCGAGCGCGACAGGGACATGGCGACGAAGCCAGGCATTGAAGCGATGATGTGCCGGGCCTGGGCGAAAGCTGCCTCGAAGTCCTCTTCCCGGCCGGGAATGACCGGAAGCAGCGCGTGTTCTGTGATCACCCGGTAAGTCTGGCACGCGTTCGCCGGCTATTCGGTGTCGATCCAGTAGCGGCGCTTGCCGTTGCGCGTGTCCTCGTATTGGCCGCCGTTCTTTTCGATGGTTGCACGCGAGCCGTCGTTGTCCTCGTCGCACGTCAGGAGAACCCGCGCGATTCCCAGCGCCCGTGCCAGGGGCAGCGCATCGGCAAGTGCTTTCGCGGCATGGCCGCGGCGCCTGGCGGAGGGCCGGACGCTGTAGCCGATATGCCCACCTTCGTTGAGGAGGTAGTCGTTCAACCCGTGCCTGATGGCCAGGGACCCAAGGAACGTGCCGCCGTCGGCAATCCACAGGTAGGTGCAGGGCACGTAGCCTGGCTTCCGCACCGTGTCCGGCAGCGCGTCTTTGATGAGGGCCTCGACGAAGCGGCCAAAGACGGCGGGGTCCCGGAGATCGGCCAGGGACCAGCCCTCCGCGCCTGCGCCGTCCAGGTGGGCACCTTGGAACTCCGCAGTTCCCTCCAGCCAGGAAGAGTGGAGGGCTGGGTCCGGGACGATGAGTTGGGCCATACCTGGATCCTATGCCGCCTCCCGGAGCGATGCCTCGGGATCCCGGCCCGCGGCAGAGGAGCGGGGAAACGTATTCCCGGGACACAGGTGGTGGCCTGTACTATCTCCCCGGGGACCCCTTTGCGGTCTGGGAAGGGACGTTCATGGTTGGCACGCACTCGATGACAGCAGCGCTCGGCGATCCACTCGGACGGGACGAATTACTGCAGGAGTATGGGTTCACCTTCGCCAACAGCGGGGGACGGCAGCGGAGCGTTGATGAGGCGCTTTCAATGGAACCCCTCCAGAACCTTGTTCAGTTGGCCGCAAAGCTCTGCGGCGTCCCCTACGGCGTGATCAACGTTGTCACTTCCGATGAGCAACAGCAGGTGGCCGCCGTCGGCTTTGAGGCCGCCGTCTGCGCCCGGGAGGACTCCATGTGCGCACAAGTCTTCCTCTCGGGGAAGACAACGGTTGTCCCGGACGCATCCCTGGACCCCCGTCTCGCATCGAATCCGTTTGTGACAGGGGAAATCGCCGCCGTCCGGTTCTATGCTTCGGTTCCGCTCGAGACGTCGTCGGGGTTCGTGCTGGGGTCCCTGTGCGTCTTTTCCAATTCAGCGGGCACACCCGAAAAGGACCAGCTGGACATGCTGGAGATCCTGGCCCGCCAGGCAGTGCAGCTGCTTGAGCTCCAGCGGCGCACGCTGCAGCTGAACAGTGCCCTCGACGAGGTGCGTGAAAGCAATGCGAAGCTGGCGGAGTTTGCCGGACGCGTCAGCCATGACCTGCGCGGACCACTCACCACCATGCTGGGCTACGTGGAGTTGGCAGACGATGAAGTGGACGGTGACCACCCGGCGGCCGAGTACCTGCAGATCATCGGCGCCAGTGGCCACCGCATGCTGGCCATGCTCGAGGACGTCCTGACCTACTCACGGATGGGCGGAGTCCTCCAGCGGCAGCGCGTATCCCTTCAGGAAGTGGCGGCCGAGGTGGCGAGGGATTTGGGCCTGTCCTTCGGACCCGGAGCCGTCCTGGACAGCGAGGAGATGAAGCTCCACGTGGACCCGGGGCAATTGCGAACCCTGCTACAGAACCTGGTGGCCAATGCCATGAACTACCGGAGCCCGGACCGGGACCTCAACGTGCGGATCAGCGGCATTTCGAATTACCACGGGATCACGGTGCTGGTGGCGGACAACGGCAAGGGCATTGCGCCGGCGGACCGGCAGCGCGTGCTGGAACCACTGGTCCGGCTGCACCGGCAGGGGGACGGGCACGGTTCCGGCCTTGGGCTGGCCATCTGCCGCCGCATTGCCGAGGCGCACGGCGGCGAATTGAGCCTGAAAGAGTCACCCGGCGGCGGGACCACAGCGGTCATCAGCTTCCCGGCTGACCAATAAAAAGCGCCAAACAGCTCCGGGCCGGCTGCGGGATGCAGCCGGCCCGGAGACTGGGGTCTACCGGCTAGTCCAGGTCGCAGCGGGCCAGTTCCCTGACCTTTGCCCAGGCGGCCACGAAGTCGTTCACGAACTTCTCCTTGGCGTCATCGCTGGCGTAGACCTCGGCCAGTGCCCGCAGCTGGGAGTTGGAGCCGAAGACCAGGTCCACCGGGGTGGCCGTCCACTTGAGTTCGCCCGTTGTGACGTCGGTGATCTCGTACGAGTTCTCCTCGGACTCGGAGGCCTTCCATTTGGTGCCGGGCGAGAGCAGGTTGACGAAGAAGTCGTTCGTCAGGACCTGCGGCTTGTCCGTCAGTACACCGTGGCTGGAGCCGCCCACATTGGTGCCGAGGGCACGCATGCCGCCCACCAGTGCCGTCATCTCCGGGGCGGAAAGGTCCAGCATGTACGCCTTGTCGAGCAGGAGGGTCTCCGGCTGGACCTTCGCGCCGGGGCGCAGGTAGTTGCGGAAGCCGTCGGCCCGCGGTTCCAGGTACTGGAAGGATTCGACGTCGGTCTGCTCCTGGGTGGCGTCCGTGCGGCCCGGACGGAACGGCACCGTGACGGGGAACCCGGCGTCGGCTGCTGCCTTTTCCACCGCGGCGGCACCGCCCAGGACGATCAGGTCCGCGAGCGAGACCTTCTTGCCGCCGGACTGTGCCGAGTTGAACTCCTCCTGCACGCGCTCAAGGACGGGAAGCACGGCATCGAGCTGCTCCGGTTCGTGGGCTTCCCAGCTGCGCTGCGGCTCCAGCCGGATCCGGGCGCCGTTGGCCCCGCCGCGCCGGTCCGTCTTGCGGTACGTTGCAGCCGACGCCCAGGCCGTGCCCGCCAGTTGCGGGATGGTCAGGCCGGAGTCGAGGAGCTTGGCCTTGAGTTGGGCGATGTCCTGCTCGCCGATCAGTTCATGGTCGACGGCGGGAACAGGATCCTGCCACAGCTGAGCCTCCGGAACCCAGGGCCCCAGCATGTGCGGGCCCACCGGTCCCATGTCGCGGTGCAGCAGCTTGTACCAGGCCTTGGCGAAGGCCAGGGCGAACTGGTCCGGGTTCTCCAGGAAACGCCGGCCGATCTTCTCGTACTCCGGGTCGAAGCGCAGCGACAGGTCCGTGGTCAGCATGGTGGGCCGGTGCTTCTTATTGGGGTCGTGCGCGTCCGGGATGATCTCGGGAGCGTCCTTGGCAACCCACTGGTGGGCGCCGCCGGGGCTCTTGACCAGTTCCCATTCGTATTCGAAGAGGATTTCCAGGAAGCGGTTGCTCCACTGCGTGGGCTTGTCCGTCCACGTGACCTCCAGGCCGGAGGTGATGGTGTCGCCGCCCTTGCCGCTGCCGTAGGTGCTGAGCCAGCCCAGGCCCTGCGTCTCGAGGTCTGCACCCTCCGGTTCGGGGCCCACATGTGCGTCTGCGGGACCGGCGCCGTGGGTCTTGCCGAACGTGTGGCCGCCGGCGATCAGCGCGAAGGTCTCTTCGTCGTTCATCGCCATGCGCTTGAACGTCTCACGGATGAACGCGGCAGCAGCCACGGGATCCGGGTTGCCCATGGGGCCTTCGGGGTTGACGTAGATGAGGCCCATTTCGGTGGAACCGACGTTGTCCGCCATGGTGCCTTCACCGGTGTACCGCTCATCTCCGAGCCAGGCGTCCTCCGGGCCCCAGAAGATCTGTTCAGGCTCCCAGACGTCCTCGCGGCCAAAGGCGAAGCCGAAGGTCTTGAAGCCCATGGATTCGAGGGCTACGTTGCCGGCGAGGACCAGGAGGTCGGCCCAGGAGAGTTTCTGGCCGTACTTCTGCTTGACGGGCCACAGCAGACGGCGGGCCTTGTCCAGGTTGGCGTTGTCCGGCCAGCTGTTCAGCGGGGCGAACCGCTGGCTGCCGTCGCCTGCTCCGCCGCGGCCGTCGTGGACGCGGTAGGTTCCGGCAGCGTGCCAGCTCAGGCGGATCATCAGTCCGCCGTAGTGGCCGAAGTCCGCCGGCCACCAGTCCTGGGAAGTGGTCAGGACCTGGCTGATGTCCTGCTTGAGGGCTTCGACGTCGAGCTTCTGGAATTCCTCGCGGTAGCTGAAGGACGGGCCAAGCGGGTTGCTCGCCTGGCCGTGCGTGTGCAGCACGGAGAGGTCCAGCTGGTTGGGCCACCAGTCCTGGTTGGTCCGTGGCCGGTGTCCCTTGGGGGTCGGCGAATCGATCGCCGGGTTTTCGCTTTCACTGCCCTGGGCGGTGGCACTGCCATGGGCCACCGGGCACCCGCCCTCAACCTTCTGGTCCAGGCCCTGTGCGCTCCCGGGAGTGGGGACCGGGGGATGGTCTTGGGGATCGGTCATGTGCTTATTCCTTCCGTTGGGCCGAGGCCGCGGTTGGACTCGGGCAGCCGGTGCAACCCTCCTATTTGAACATGGACAGGTGACAGCAGAAGACCCTCCTACGCCATGGGTGAAACCCGGCCTGTCATTGCCCCGTCCCTCGCAATTTGTCCGGCACCTCCTGTCCGCCACTTGCCGGCGCTGGAATATCTGACTGACGCTCCGACTTGTTGCCAGAGGGTCCAGGGTGGCCCACTGTCCCGGCGTAACGCAGCGCGCGGGCCTCCGCCCACGCGTGAGGCCGCGCTGAGGCGCGGATGCAACCAAGCACCTACCAAGAGGAGCACTATGACCACCGGATCAGGAACAGCATCAGGAACAGCAGCGGGCAACGGACGGACAGCGCTGGTGGTAGGGGCCACCGGCATCGCAGGGTCCGCCCTGGTGGATACCCTGGTGGGCGAAGGCTGGGCAGTCCTTGCCTTGTCCCGCCGGCCCGGTCCCGGACGCCCCGGCGTCAGGTGGCTCTCCGCGGACCTGACCTCGGCTGGATCCCTTGCCGCTGTGCTGGGTCCGGAGAACCCCTCGCATGTCTTCTTCACCGCATGGTCGCGCCGTGCTACCGAGGAAGAGAACATCGCCGTCAACGCGGGCATGGTTCGTGATCTCCTCTCAGCACTGCAGGGCAAGGACGTGGCCCACGTTGCCCTGATGACCGGACTCAAGCATTACCTGGGACCGTTCGAGGCATACGCCGCCGGAGAAATGCCGGACACCCCCTTCCATGAGGAGGAACCGCGCCTTCCAGTGCCGAACTTCTATTACGCGCAGGAGGACGAGCTCTGGGCGGCCGCGGCCCGGCAGGGGTTCACCTGGTCCGTGCACCGCGCCCACACCGTCATTGGGCATGCGGTGGGCAACGCCATGAACATGGGACTCACGCTCGCCGCGCAAGCCACCCTGTGCCGGGACAGCGGGCAGCCGTTCGTCTTCCCGGGGTCGGAAACGCAGTGGAACGGGCTCACGGACATGACGGATGCCGGACTGCTTGCCGAGCACATGCTCTGGGCTTCAACCACCCCCGGGGCTGCTGACGAGGCCTTCAACATCGTCAACGGCGACGTGTTCCGCTGGCGCTGGATGTGGCCGAAACTCGCAGCCTACTTCGGCGTGGAGTGGGAGGGATACCAGGGGGAGCCCCGTCCCCTCGAGCACTCCATGGCGGGCAGGGAAGACCAGTGGCGGCGGATCGCCGCGGAACACAACCTCAGCGAACCGGACCTGGGCCGGGTGGCGAGCTGGTGGCATACGGACGGCGACCTGGGCCGCGGCATCGAGGTGGTGACGGACATGGGGAAGAGCCGGGATGCCGGCTTTACGGGATACCGGCGGACGCTGGATGCATTTACCTCGCTGTTTGACCGTTACCGTGCCGACCGCCTGGTTCCCTGATCACACGGTCACGGCCGGCGAACAACCCGGTCAGTGCCAGGATAGCCATGGCACCGGCGGTGCCGAGCAGCGGAAGCGTCCAGTCCCCGCTGGCATCCCGGAGTGCACCGAAGGCCACCGGGCCCACCGCGGCCAGCCCGTAGCCCACGGACTGTGCCATGCCGGATAAGGATGCTGCCTGCGGGTGGTTCACGGTCCGGAGGCTGAACAGCGACAGGGCAATGACAATGAGGCTTCCGCAACCGACGGCGCCCAGCAGGACCCACAGGAGGATGAAGTCAGGGGCGAGTGCAAGGCCCAGGAAGGTTACGAACACCAGCGCCCCGCTGGCGAAGGACACCAGCCGTTGGTCCTGTGCCCGGTGCAGGACCGCGCCCGCCCCCAGGCTGGCGAACACGCTGATCAGCAGGAAAACGGACAAGTGCACGCCGGCAGTGGTGGCGGGGATCCCGCGGCTTTGCTCAATGGTGGGCAGCCAGGCCATCAGGACGTAGAAGGCGATCGACTGCAGCCCCATGAACGCCGTCACCTGCCAGCCCAGGGCCGAGCCCCAGGGCGACCGGTGTGCCGGTTCCTGCTTTGCGGCGTGCACGGCGCTTGTCCCGTGGCGGCGCAGCCAAGGCAGCAGCACGGCCATGGCGATGAGGGCCAGCCCCACCCAGGCGCCGAGGGCGAGCCGCCATCCTGCCGGCGAGGTTTGGGCCACGGGAACGACGACGGCGGCCCCCACCGCTGCGAACGCGGCCTGGGCCGCGGTATAGCTGCCGGTGACCTGGCTGACCCGCAACGGAAAGTCCCGCTTGACGAGGGAGGGGACCAGGACGTTGAGGAACGCTATGGCCACGCCGATCAATACCGTCCCGGCCCAGATGAATCCAGGCACGGGCAGGGAGCGAAGCACGATGCCGGAGGCGAGGATCAGCAATGACGTCCAGAGTGCCCGGTCCAGGCCCAGCCGGGCCGCGAAGCCGGGCGCCAGGGGCGAAAAGACCGCGAAAGCGATGAGCGGGAGGCCGGTGAGGAATCCCGCTGCGGCACTGGACAACCCCAGGTCGTCGCTGATGTTGACCAGGACCGGTCCGACGCTGACAAAGGACACCCGAAGGTTGACTGCGATGAGCAGGACGCCGATAAAGGCGATTCCGAACCTGGCAGTGTGCTGGGAGGGGTTCCGTGTGCCGGCAAACATCGTTGTTTCTTCCATCCTTCGGTGGGGTGGCGCGTTCTTGACGCCCATCCAATTCTCTCACACTCACGTACCCACCGGCTCCGCTGGATCCCCGGCGCGTCCCCCGAATACGCCGAGGGAGAACCTGCCGTTTTTCCCAGCCATCTGTAAGGATCATCGGCTCTTCCCGGACGTACACTGACCTTCGCACCACGTTTGTGGACATTCCGTCAGATGAGGGCTTTTGCGCATGCTCTGGAAGTTGCTCGTTGAATACCTCCGGCCGCACCGGCCGCTGCTGGTCGCCGTCGTGGTTTTCCAGCTGGCACAGTCCATCGCGTCGCTGTACCTGCCCACGCTGAACGCGGACATCATTGACCAGGGCGTGGCCCGGGGCGATACCGGCTACATCATGTCCACCGGCAGCGTCATGCTGCTCATCACCCTGGCGCAGATCGCGTGCGCCGTGGTGGCGGTGTACTTCGGCGCCAAGGCCGCGATGGGGCTGGGCCGGGACCTGCGGGGGGCCATCTTCGAGCGGGTGGGGCAGTTCTCCGAGCAGGAGGTCACCCGCTTCGGCGCCCCCAGCCTGATCACCCGCTCCACCAATGACGTCCAGCAGGTCCAGCAGTTGGTGCTCATGTCCGCCACGCTCATGGTGGCCGCGCCCATGCTCAGCATCGGCGGGGTGATCATGGCCATCCGGCAGGACGCCCAACTGTCGTGGCTCATTGCCGTGTGCGTCCCGGTGCTGCTGATCGCCGTCGGCCTGATTGTCACGCGGATGGTGCCGCTGTTCCGCAAGATGCAGGCCAGGATCGACACCGTCAACCGGGTGCTGCGCGAGCAGCTCACCGGCATCCGGGTGGTGCGGGCGTTCGTCCGGGAAGACATGGAGACGGAACGGTTCGCGGGCGCCAACACCGACGTCACCGATGTTGCCCTCCGCGCCGGCCGGCTGATGGCCCTCATGTTCCCCACGGTCATGCTGGTCCTGAACGTCTCCAGCGTGGCGGTGATCTGGTTCGGGGCGTTCCGGATCGAGGACGGGTCAATGCAGGTGGGAACCCTGATCGCGTTCCTCAGCTACCTGATGCAGATCCTGATGTCCGTCATGATGGCCACGTTCATGGCGGTGATGATTCCTCGGGCGTCGGTGTCCGCGGACCGGATCGGCGAGGTGCTGGGCACCCGTTCCAGCGTCCTGCCGCCGGAGCAGCCGGTCACCAGCGCGGTTCGCCGCGGTGAGCTGGAAATGCGCGACGTCGGATTCGCCTACCCGGGTGCCGACCAGCCCGTCCTGTCCGGGATCAGCTTCACCGCCCGCGCGGGGCAGACCACGGCGATCATCGGCAGCACCGGCTCGGGCAAGACCACCCTGGTGAACCTGATGCCGCGGCTCTTCGACGTCACCTCGGGGGCGGTGCTGATGGACGGCGTGGACATCCGCGACCTGGATCCGGACCTGCTCTGGGGGCACATCGGCCTGGTGCCGCAGCGGCCCTACCTGTTTTCCGGCACTGTTCGCAGCAACCTGCTGTACGGCAACCCGGATGCCACCGAGGAGGAGCTGTGGACCGCGCTGGAAATCGCCCAGGCCCGGGACTTCGTGGAGCAGATGGAGGAAGGGCTGGATGCGCCCATCTCCCAGGGCGGCACCAATGTCTCCGGCGGGCAGCGGCAGCGGCTGGCCATTGCCCGGGCTTTGGTGAAGCGGCCCGAACTCTACATTTTTGACGATTCGTTCTCCTCCCTGGACACCGGCACTGATGCGCGGCTGCGCCAGGCACTCAAGCGGAACATCGCCGGCGCCACCATGGTGATCATCGCCCAGCGCGTGTCCAGCATTGTTGACGCGGACGAGATCCTGGTGCTCGACGACGGCAGGATCGTGGCGCAGGGCACGCACCACGAGTTGCTGGAGACCTCAGAGACGTACCGCGAGATTGTCTCGTCCCAGCTGGCAGCCGAGGAGACGGTATGAGCCACGGGCCCACTCCAGCACGCGGCACCAAAGGTGCGCCCGCCTCCGGAAGCGGCCAGGCCGACGTCGTACGCATTCCCAGGCCGCGCGGCGGCCCCGGGCACGGCGGACCGTTCGCCGGGATGAATGTCCCGGCCGAGAAGGCAATGAACTTCAGTGGTTCTGCCAAGCGCCTGCTGGGCACGCTGCGGCCGGAGCGGTTCTGGCTGATGCTGGTGCTGGCCATGGCTGTGGCGGGCGTGGTGCTGCAGGTGATTGGGCCGCGGCTGCTGGGCGAGGGCACCAACCTGATTTTTTCCGGTGTGGTGTCCAAGCAGCTGCCGCCGGGGATGACGCAGGCGCAGTTGATTGCGATGCTGCGGGCGTCGGGGGAGAACCAGAAGGCGGACATGCTCAGCGCCATGACGCTGACGCCGGGCGCGGGGATCGACTTCGGCGCGCTGGCCAGTGTGCTGACGTGGGCGCTGGTGCTGTACGTGCTGGGCTCGGCGTTCATGTGGGGGCAGGCCTATGTGCTGAACGGCGTGGTGCAGCGGACTGTGTACGGGCTGCGCGAACAGATTGAGGCGAAGATCAACCGGCTGCCGCTGCGGTATTTCGATTCGATCCAGCGCGGCGAGCTGCTCAGCCGGGTGACCAACGATGTGGACAATATTTCGCAGAGCCTGCAGCAGTCCATCAGCCAGGCGGTGACGTCCGTCCTGACGGTGCTGGGTGTGCTGGTGATGATGTTCATTCTTTCGCCCACACTGGCGCTGATCGCCTTGGTGACCATTCCGCTGACGCTGGGGATCACCACGCTGATTGCCAAGCGCTCGCAGAAGCTGTTCGTGCAGCAGTGGAAGAACACCGGCGAGCTGAACGGGCAGATCGAGGAGACCTACACCGGGCATGCACTGGTGAAAGTGTTCGGCCGGCAGCGCGAGGTGGGGGAGCGGTTCCGGCAAAAGAACGCAGAGCTGTATGAGGCGAGCTTCGGGGCGCAGTTCATTTCCGGGCTGATCATGCCGGCCATGACGTTCATCGGGAACCTGGTGTACGTGGGCATCGCGGTGGTGGGCGGCCTGCAAGTGGCGTCCGGGGCGATGCAGCTGGGCGATGTGCAGGCGTTCATCCAGTACTCGCGGCAGTTCACCCAGCCGCTGGCGCAGCTGGGGTCCATGGCGAACCTGCTGCAGTCCGGGGTGGCCTCTGCCGAGCGGGTGTTCGAGCTGTTGGACACGGAGGAGCAGTCGCCGGATCCTGTTGGGGCTTCGCTGCAGAGCCCTGACGGTGCTGCCCGGGGGCGGCTGGTGTTTGAGGATGTGTCCTTCTCGTATTCGCCGGACAAGCCGCTGATTAGCGGGCTGTCTTTGGTGGCCGAGCCGGGGCAGACTGTGGCGATTGTGGGGCCAACGGGTGCGGGCAAGACCACCTTGGTGAACCTGATGATGCGGTTCTACGAGCTGGACGGCGGGCGGATCACTCTGGATGGTGTGGACATCACCACCATGAGCCGGCACGACCTGCGCTCGCGGATGGGGATGGTGCTGCAGGATACGTGGCTGTTCGGCGGGACCATCCGGGACAACATTGCGTACGGGCGCCCTGCTGCTTCCTCTTCAGACGTGTTGGAAGCTGCCCGGGCGACCTATGTTGATCGCTTTGTGAAGTCCCTGCCCGAGGGATACGACACCGTGCTGGACGACGAAGGGTCCAACGTGTCCGCCGGCGAGAAACAGTTGCTGACGATTGCCCGGGCGTTCCTGGCGCAGCCGTCTGTCCTGATTCTCGATGAGGCGACATCTTCGGTGGATACCCGGACGGAGGTGCTGGTGCAGAAGGCCATGAGCGCGCTGCGGTCGGACCGGACGTCCTTTGTGATCGCGCACCGCCTCTCCACGATCCGCGACGCCGATCTCATCCTGGTGATGGAGGCTGGGCAGATCGTGGAGCAGGGGACGCACGCTTCACTGCTGGCTGCGGGCGGGGCCTACGCGCGGCTGTACGAGGCGCAGTTCGCGGCTCCTGTCGCGGAGGTCTAAAGAGCCCGTTAAGAGATCCGGGTCAGTGCGGGCAGTCAAGGTTGATTCTGTGGAACTGGTACGCGACGTTCGCGTAGTGAATGTCGGCCAAGTAAGTGCAGTTGGCTGCTGAAAAGTTCACGTGGGTGCTTCTTTCCTGCAGTTCGCCTCCTCGTGTCATGGAATGGTCCCTGTAAGTACTTGCATACCAATCGGTGGTGCCGTCCGGGTGTGAGGTCGTGGAGTAGACACGGCCAATGTCCACGCTGTTTTCAACTCCGCTTGGAGTGGTCACGGCCTTGAAGACGTCATAGCCAAGAATGGTTGAAATGAACGGCATGACGAAGGCATTCTTCGTTGCCTCTTCCGTCTGAATAACACCTCGCTGCTGACGCACCTTTGCTGCCAGCGCTGAAAGTTTCTCTGCAAACTCCATGACTTACCCCCAGTAAGGCCGTTAACGTCGAACACAACCATGTGTCCATCAAGTTCAAGCTGATGAAGCAAAAACTTACATCCGAGCGGCGACATTTACGCGCATTGGTCGCTCGGAACCGTCATGTTGCACCCGCCAGCCCGCCGCGACCAACCGGGGATTTGAACGTCCGGCCTTTTCAACCAAAGCGGACGACGGCGGGTGCCCACCCGCCGTCGTCCGCTCGCCGCCACGCAGGGCATTGCTCCCGCCGTCGCCCGCTTTTGTGGACTTAGAACGCGTCCGCCTCCGCATTGAGGTCCCGGCCCTTGGTCTCCGGCGCGAAGAACCCGGCCGCAAGGCCGATCGCCGCGTAGGCCATGAGGATTCCGGCAACTGGGATCCAGCCCGGCCCGGTCATAGCAACGACGCTGGCTGCAATGATGGGGCCGAGACCGCCGGACAGGACCGCGCCGATTTCCTTGACCGTCGTCATAAAGGAGAAGCGGCGTTTGGAGCCGAACATCTCCACCAGCCAAGTGGACTCCACGCCATACAGGTTCGGCAGCGGACCGCCTACATAGACAACGAAGACCAGGGCCACCAATACGGGGTTCCGTGTTTCGATCATCAGCATCGCGGGAATGGTGAAGGCGAACTGGAACCCGGAGAGCCAGAGCCAAACTTTGCGTCGGCCGAACCGGTCAGTGAGCTTACCGGTCAGCAGGACCGTGAGCACGCCCAAAACGGAGCCGAGCGTCACGCCCGTAGTGACCAGATTGGGATCCATCTTCACCACAGACACCGTCCATCCGATAAGGAATCCCTTGACGAGGTACACGGAGCCGTTTTCGCCGAGTTTGATGCCCAGTGAGACGAGGAAGGCCTTCTTGGAATCGGCAACGTCACGCCAGACGCTTTGTTGCTTGGCCTCCAGGCGCGCCGCTGCCCGCCGCGCCTTCACCGCCTCGAAGACCGGTGATTCGCTCACACTGCGCCGCAAATACAGGGCCACAAGGGTGGTACCGACGCTCAGTAGGAAGGGAAGACGCCACCCCCAGGCGAGGAACTCGTCTTTGGGCATTTGCGAGAGCAGCAGCCACAGTCCGCTGGCCAACAGCACACCCGTTGCCGTTCCCAGTGCCACCACGGCGCCGTAAAAGCCGCGCTTATTCGACGGGGCGGATTCCACCAGCAGCAGCGAGGCCCCGGACAGCTCGGCGCCGGCGCCGAAGCCCTGGATAAGCCGCAGGAGCACCAGGAGGATGGGGGCCATGACCCCGATCTGGGCAAACGTGGGCAAAAGACCCATTCCCAGAGTGGCGATCCCCATCATTCCCACGGTTATGACCAGGACGGATTTCCGCCCGTATTTATCCCCAAGGTAGCCGAAATAGACCCCGCCCAGGGGCCGGACGAGGAATCCGGAACCAAACGCGGCAAAGCTGGCGAGCAATGCCATGGCCGGGTCTGTGTTGGGGAAGAACAGCGGCCCGAAAACGAGCGCCGCCGCCAGGGTATAAAGCGTGAAGTCCATGTATTCCAAAGCGGAACCAAGGAAGGACGACACGGAGGTGCGGCGCAGTTCAGCAGGCGACACCTTCAGTTCCGACGCCGGCCCCTGGAGGTCAGCGTCGACGTATTTCAGGTTTGAGTTTTCTGTGCTCATGGGGTTTCTCCCTCGGAAAGAGCCTGCAGGCAGGCTCGGCCGTAACGTCGTTGTTCGGATGGTGGTGCAAGGTCTTCAGGAGCAGCTCAGCTCGGGAGCAGGGAGACAGTCTCCGCTATGCAGGCAGGCTTTTGCGAGCCTTCCAGTTCGATCAGGTGATGGAACTGCAGCTGCCGCCCATTGGCTGTCTCGCTCACCGAGGCCAGTGTCAGCCGGTCCCTGATGCGCGAGTTGACCCTGGCGGGCGCAGGGAACCGGACCTTGTTCAGCCCATAGTTGATGATCATTGCGGCCCCGTCGACCCGGTACACCTGACCGGCCAGGTATGGCAGCAGCGACAAGCTGAGGTATCCATGGGCAACCGTGGCACCGAAGGGTCCGCCTGCTGCCCGCTCCGGGTCCGTGTGTATCCACTGTTGGTCCAGGGTAGCGTCGGCGAACGCCTGGATCTGGGATTGGTCCAGGGTATGCCACCCGCTCACCCCGATTTCCTGACCAACCATGCTGGCCAGCTCGGCGGCGTCCTTGAACAGTTTCAATTTAAACCCTCTCCAGCAGCATGGCGACGCCTTGGCCCAGGCCCACGCACATGGTGGCCAGGCCCCGGTCGGCGTTTTCGCGTTCCATCCGGCCCAGCAGCGTGACGACGATCCGTGCTCCGGAGGAGCCCAGGGGGTGGCCCAGAGCAATCGCACCGCCGTCGTTGTTGACGGTTCCCGCATCCATTCCGAGCAGCCGCATGCAGGCCAGCGCCTGCGCAGCGAACGCCTCGTTGAGTTCGACGGCCCCCACGCCGTCCAGGTCCCAGTTGGCCTTGGCCAGTGCCTTTTGTGTCGCAGGCACCGGGCCGATGCCCATTACCTGCGGCGCTACACCGGCCGCCTGGCTGGCGACGATGCGGGCCCGTGGGGTGAGCCCGTAGCGTTCCACGGCTTCGCCGCTGGCCACCACTACGGCAGATGCGCCGTCGTTAAGGGAACTGGAATTGCCGGCGGTGACCACCCCTCCGGGCGCCACGATCGGCCGGAGGGCGGCCAAAGCGTCGGCGGTTGAGCCGCGCCTGGGTCCCTCATCTGTGTCCACCAGCGAGACTTCCCCCCGTCTGTCTTTGACCGGAACCGGGACTATCTCATCACTGAAGCGGCCGGCGTCGATCGCCGCCACAGCCAGATGGTGCGAGCGCAGTGCAAAGCTGTCCGCGTCGGCACGGGAGATGTTTTCCCGCTTGGCTACCTCTTCTGCCGTCTCCGGCATGGAAAACAGCGCCCCCGGCTCCATCCGCGGGTTGACGAACCGCGCACCGATTGAGGTGTCCGCGAGTTCACCCGGTTTGGCGTATGGCTTGTCCGGCTTGGCCATCACCCAGGGCGCGCGGGTCATCGACTCCACACCGCCCGCGACCACAAGGTCGGCGTCACCGTTGCGTATCGACTGCGCCGCCATGCTGATGGCGGTTAGGCCGGAGGCGCAAAGCCGGTTGACCGTCACCGCCGGAATGGCGTGCGGGAACCCGGCCAGCAGCGAGGCCATCCGGGCAACGTTACGGTTGTCCTCCCCGGCCTGGTTCACACAGCCCAGGATCACCTCGTCGATGGTGGCAGGATCGACACCGACCCGGTCCACTGCGGCCTGCAGCACCAGCGCGGCCAGGTCGTCGGGGCGGGCGGTGGCCAGCACGCCGCCGTGTCGACCCACCGGGGTGCGGACGCCCCCGACGAGGAATGCCTCGGGCATCAGCGGGCTCCGCCATTGATGTAAAGGGTTTGTCCCGAGATGTAAGAGGAGTCGTCGCCGGCGAAGAACGCGACGGCCGCGGCTACTTCCTCGGGCTGGCCTACACGTCCCAACGGGGTGCGTTCCGCCACCGCCTGCTGGTGCTCGGCCGGGCTGGCGCCAACACGCTGGGCCGTTGCGGCGGTCATCGAAGTGGCGATGTAACCCGGTGCCACGGCATTGACCGTGATGTTGAACGGGCCGAGTTCGATGGCAAGCGTCGCCGTCAGGCCTTGGATGCCTGCCTTTGCAGCTGCGTAGTTGGCTTGCCCGCGGTTGCCCAGCGCGCTGCGGCTGCTGAGCGAGACGATCTTGCCGTACTTGGCCGGAACCATGTAGCGCTGGGCAGCGCGCGTGCAGAGGTAGGCACTCGTGAGATTGGTGGCCAGGACCGAATCCCAGTCAGGCCGCTCCATCTTGAAAAACATGTTGTCACGGGTGATGCCGGCATTGTTCACCAGGATGTCGAGGCGGCCGAACTCCCGGTGAATGTCACCGAATACGCCGTCCACGGCTGCCTCATCCGTGACATCGCAGCAGGCGGCAACGGCCTTTCCGCCGGCTGCCAAGACGTCCGGGTGGTCCGAGATCCGCTGCGCGGTGGCCTTGGCACCGCCCTCGTTGAGGTCAAGGACGACGACGGTGGCACCCCCGGTGGCGAGTTTCAGCGCGGTGGCCGCGCCTATTCCTTGCGCCCCGCCGGTGACCACGGCCACCCGGTTGGTGAAATTGCTCATGACTTTTCCTTTGCATGTGTGGATCTGTTGGTTTCGTGCCTGTGGAAGCCGGGGCAGCCCGGCGGGGCGCTAACTGAAGGCGGAGAGGCCGGTGATCTCCCGGCCAACGAGAAGTGACTGGATGGAGTCCGTGCCCTCGTAAGTGGAGACGACCTCCATGTCGGTCATGTGCCTGGCCACGTGGTTCTCCAGCAGCACACCGTTGCCGCCGAGCATGTCCCGCGCTTCGGAACAGATCCAGCGTGCTTTCCGGGCAGTCTGCATCTTGGCCAGCGAGGCCATGGGCCCGGTCATTCGGCCGTCCTCGGCGAGCACGGCCAGCCGGAAGCACATCAGCTGCATCGCCGTCAGTTCGGCGAGCATGTTGGCCAGCTTGTTCTGCACCAGCTGGAAACTGCCGATCGGTTTGCCGAACTGCTGCCGGGTCTTCGCGTAGTCCAAGGCGATCTCGTATGCGGCCATTGCATGGCCGTAGGACTCCCAGGACGCGCCGCTGCGCGTGGAGGTGAGCACACGGGTGACATCCTTGAATGAGTGGCATTCCGTGAGCCGGTTGGCGGCCGGGACCCGCAGGTTTTCGAGGGTGATGTCCGGCTGGAGGATCGCCCGCTTGCCGATCTTGCCGGTGATGACTTCGGCGGAGTAGCCGTCCGGAAAGCTGCCGTCTTCGTTACGCTCCATCACGAAGGCCTTGACCTTGGCGTCCGCCTCGTCGCGGGCGAAGATGATGACGACGTCGGCCATGCTGGCGTTGCCGATCCAGCGCTTGCGTCCATTGATGATGTAGCTGTCCCCGTCCCGGCGCGCGCTGGTTTCGAGTGCCACCGAATCGGATCCGTGCTCGGGTTCGGTCAGGGCGAAGGCGCCGATCTTGGCCAGGGCAGCCATTTCAGGGAGCCAGCGTTGCTTTTGCTCCTCGCTGCCGAGCATGTTGATGGTTCCCATCGCCAGTCCTGACTGGACGCCGAGGAAAGTATTGACGGAACCATCGCCGCGGGAGATTTCCGCGGCAACAATCCCGGCGGCAAGCCGGCTTAGCCCAGGACATCCGTAACCCTGAATGGTTGTTCCGACAATTCCGAGCCCGGCAAGCTTGGGAACAAGTTCGAAAGGAAACTCGGCGCGTTCCCAGTAGCCATTGATGACGGGCAGCAGGTCTTTGTCCACGAAGGCGCGGACTTTGAGCCGGAGCGCCCGGTCCTCAGCGCTGAGGAAATCGTCCATGAGGTAAAAATCGACGCCGTTCGCGGCGGTTTCCGGTGTCATCGAGTGAGCTCCAATGGTGTGTGATCGGGAACCTGCTTACGCTGCGGGTCCGTGTTTCCTTGTGAAGGCTGGAAAAGGGCGAGCCAGTGGCGCTCGTGTTTCGCCAAGGGCCGGGACTTGCCGGTGCCCGGATTGACTGAAACCAGCACGGTCCGGCCGTCTACGGCGACTGCCCCGCGCTGGCTACCCCTGAATTCCAGGCTGAATGAACTCGTGCCGATCCTGGTCACGGTCAGTTCAACCTCCAGGTCTTCGCCGTGGTGAACGGGCCGCCGATAGTTCACTTCGAGGCTGGCTACCACCGTGGGGGTCGCGTCACCTTGACGTATACCCGGCATTGAAGACCGCCATTTGATTCTTGACTCCTCCAGGAGCGTGACGACGGCGGCGTGGTTGACATGCCCGTTGAGGTCCTGGTCGGACCACCTTGGGGAGACGCGGGTCCGGTAGGTTTCAGGCATGGACCAGTGCTTTCCGGTGCAGCAGCCAGTCCCGCACCAGCCCGGAGCTTTCGTTCAATCCGGGCGGCGCGAGTGAATAGTCCACCGGCGTAAGGGAATATTCAACGGGGTGGCGGACGGTGGGTATCTTCCGTGGCCCTTCGCCCGCCATCACTACCGGGTTGAGCCCCAGCTGTTCGGCCAGCTCGACACCGCCGCGGACATCCTGGATGGGAGCGCAGGGCAGCCCTGCCGAGGAGAGCTCACGGAACCATTCGTCGGCTGATTGGGCGGCCAACTGGGCGTGGAGGATGCCCCGCAGTTCGTTGCGGTTGGCGTTGCGCTGCAGTGTCGTGGCGAATTTCGGATCCCGGGCGACTCCGGGAATCCCCAGAGCCCCGCAGAGCCGGACGAACTGGGCGTCATTTCCCGTCGCGATGATGATGGTGCCGTCCCCGGTCTGCATTGGGGCATATGGATACATGCTGGGGTGTTCGTTGCCCATCCTGGTGGGTACCACACCGCCCGTTACGTAGGCCGCAGACTGGTTCACCATGCCGGACAGGGCCGAGGTCAGCAGATTCAGCTCCACCAGCTGACCCTCGCCGGTCCGGTCCTTATGGTGCAGCGCCCCCAGGATGCCGATGGCAGCGTGCAGGCCTGTGATGACATCGAACAGGGCGACGCCTGCCCGGTACGGTTGGGTGTCCTGGTCCCCGGTCAGGCTCATCATTCCCGAGGCAGCCTGCACCAACAGGTCATATCCCGGAATATGTGCGCCGGCTCCGGTGCCGAATCCAGTAATGGAAGCGTAGATAATGTCTGGGTTCAATTCGGCCGCAGCGGCATAATCCAAGCCCAGCCGCGCCATGTTGCCGGGCTTGAAATTCTCGATCATGACGTCGGCGGTGCTGATCAGTGAACGCGCTACGTCGAGGTCCTCCGGATCCTTCAGGTCCAGGGCAATGGAGTGTTTGTTGCGGTTAACCGCGAGGAAAAATGTGGCCTCGCCATCCCGGACCGGGGGCATATACGTACGGGTGTCGTCTCCTTCTGGTCCCTCCACCTTGATCACTGTGGCGCCCATGTCAGCTAGGAGCATGGTGGCGTACGGGCCAGCCAGCACTCTGCTGAAATCTGCGACCACAACGCCTGCGAGGGGCCCTGCGCTTGCCCGGCCCAAGGCATCAAAGTCATGCTTATCGTCGCCTCCAGCGGAATGGTCCTGGCTTCTGGAGACCGATTCGTCGATCGGGTGTGTCATCTAAATCCTCCGCAATGTGGTCTGCATCACTAACCCTTGCAAGTGGACTGATTCACGTCCAATACGTATTTGGTGCTGGACTGATACCTGGCTGTCACTAATGTGGGCGAACTCATTTGGGTATCTTGGGCGTATGGACAATGACGTTTACCTGGGCAGGAGCTGAGCGCGGGAGTGGAAATACATCAGATCCGGGCCTTCCTCGCCGTGGCCGAGGAACTACATTTCGGCAGGGCGGCGCGTCGGCTCCATATGGCCCAGCCGCCATTGAGCCGATCCATCCAGCGGCTTGAGCATGAACTGAAGGCGCCCCTGTTTATCCGCAGCACGCGGACTGTGCAGTTGACTGCCGAGGGCCAGGCGCTTGTCGGCCCGGCTCGCGACATACTCGAAGGTTGCCGGCGGGGCCGCCTGGCGGTCGCTTCGGTGGGCCGGGGCGAAACCGGGCGGGTTCGGGTCGCCTTTGCCGGGGTCTCCTCGCATGTGATGGTCGGCAGGCTCGCCAAGCGTGTCCGGGAAGTACATCCCGGAATCGACTTTGAGCTGTCCAGCTCCAACTTCGCGCTACCGGCCATGGACAAGGTGATGAGCGGGGCCATGGAAGTGGGCCTGGGCCGTTGGAATTTCATTCCCGCTGTCCTCGACTCGCGGATCGTGGCCAACGAACGGCTCGTGGTGGCCCTGTATGAAAGCCACCCCTTGAGCGGACAGGCTTCGCTATGCATGGCAGACCTTGCGGAGCAGCCTTTCGTTACGTTGCCGGAGCATCCGGGCGCGATCCTCCACGACCACCTTCGGAGGCTTTCCAGTGCCGCGGGGTATGTCGTGGAAATCGCCCAAGTGGCGCCGGATTCGCAGACGCTGATGGCGCTCGTGGCAGCCGAAATCGGTGTAGCCCTGACAGTGTCCTCCGTGCCCGAGAACTTCAGCCACCCGGGTGTCGTGTTTCTTCCCCTCGACGACCCGGCTGACGTCATCCAGCTGCGGCTGGTCTGGCGGAAGGACAATGCCAGCCCGGCGCTGCGCGAGGTACTCCGGCTCTCGGAAGAGGTCCTTCCGTCACCGGACTGAAGTGTCCATTGATGCGCTTCGGGCATCAGCCGAATCCTTATTAGGTATTGGATCTGACGGCAATCGGACTGGCACAGCGGTTCAGGTCACCGGGTGGTGCAAATCACGCCCGCACGGACATCGACCCGCCCCTTGACCCGCCAGGAGAACCACCGTGACCGTAACCGCACCCGCACCCGCCCTGGTCTTCGACGACGTGCTCAACCTCGACAGCCTCCTGACGCCCAGGGAACTGGAGCTGCGCAGCACGGTCCGTGACTTTGTGGATGAACGGATCCGGCCCAACATTGCCGGCTGGTACGAGGATGCCCGTTTCCCGCTCGAGATTGTTCCCGAGCTTGGGAAGTTGGGGGTCCTCGGGATGCACCTGAAGGGCTACGGATGCCCAGGCCGCAGCGCCGTCGAGTACGGTATCGCCGCCATGGAGCTGGAAGCCGGCGACTCAGGGCTTCGGACCTTCGTTAGCGTCCAGGGCTCCCTGGCCATGAGTGCCATCCACAAGTGGGGGTCCGAGGAGCAACGGAACGAGCACCTGCCGGCGATGGCGCGGGGTGAGAAGATCGGCTGCTTCGGGCTTACCGAGCCGACGGCAGGCTCCGACCCATCCAGCATGGCGACTTTTGCCGCACCCGACGGGGACGGCGGCTGGGTCATCAACGGGGCGAAACGTTGGATCGGTCTTGCCTCAGTGGCCCAGATTGCGGTCATCTGGGCGAACACCGCCGAGGGCATCCGCGGGTTCATCGTCCCGACGGACACCCCAGGCTTCACCGCAACGCCCATCGACTCGAAGCTTTCCATGCGCGCCTCAATCCAATGTGACATCAGCCTCGATGAAGTACGGCTGCCGTCCACTGCACTCCTGCCCGGCGCCCGCGGGCTTAGCGGCCCGTTCTCGTGCCTTAATGAAGCCCGCTACGGGATCATCTGGGGCGCCATGGGCGCGGCCCGGGACTCCTACGAAGCAGCGCTCGCCTATGCCGGGGACCGGCTCCAGTTCGGCACGCCCCTGGCCGGGTACCAGCTCACGCAGGAAAAGCTGGTGAATATGCTGCTGGAAATTCAAAAGGGGACCTTGCTGGCACTTCATACCGGTCGGCTGAAGGACGCCGGGACGCTGGAGCCTGTGCAGATCTCCGTGGGCAAGCTGAACAACGTCCGCGAGGCCATCGCCATCTGCCGGGAAGCGCGCACCATCCTTGGCGGTAACGGCATCACCCTGGACTACTCGCCCCTGCGGCACGCGAACAACCTTGAATCAGTGCGCACGTATGAAGGTACTGATGAGGTCCACACCCTTATCCTGGGCCACCGGATCACCGGCATCTCGGCGTTCCGCCAGGAGTAACGGTATGGCGCCGCCGGTGCCGACGTGTGCCATACCGTTCACACGTACTTTGGGCCCTCTCGACGGCGGGAACCGCCCGCCGTCGCCCGGTTCGCCGCAGGCCGCCCAACAGGCCGCCTGCTACTAATTCAGTGCCAGTGCCGGAAGTCTGCGAGAACTCCGCTGCCCCCGTGGACAGCAGGAACGAAGATGCGATTGCCATCGGCGGGACGCAGAAGCGGCGGCCAATGGCCGATGCGGATGGGTTGCGGCGACGGACTCAAAATGTCAGACCCGAGTGACAGTCTTTGGTTATGGAAACCGGAACGGTTATGGATGCGAAGGGTGCGGCCGGACTCGCTGGTGCCGTCGCATCCCTGACCGGGCTGGTGGACGAACTAACAGGAGCCCTGAGCGGTTCTTCGGAAGCCGCGGATAATGCTCACGGCGTCGACAGTCTTGATCCGCTTCGGGAACTTGCCGAGTCCTGCCTGGACGGCTTGGGCATCGTGGCCCGAATCGAAGCTGCTACTGCAGCCGTGAAAGTGCGGCTGCTCGCAGAGTATTCGGAGGCCGCAGCCGCCATGGAAGCGCCGGCGCAAAGCGCCTCTGAATCATCGGCGCGGGACATGAGTGTCGTCGCCGAAGTCGCCTGCACGCTCACCATCGGCGAAGGAGCCGCATCCGCGCTGTTGCAGGACGCCCATGCGCTCACCACCTCTCTTCCGGCGACGCTCAACGCCATGGAGGCTGGCGCCGTCTCCTGGCGGCATGCCCAGATCATGGTCGACGAAACCAGCAGCCTGGACGCTGCAGCAGCAACTGACTTGGAAGCCCACTTCCTGGACCCGGAGGCGCCTAACGCGGCGCGGGGTGCATCTGCCGGAGAGCTGGTCCCGGGCCGTTTCCGTCGGAAAGTACGTGCCTGGCGGGAACGCCATCACCCCGAGTCCCTGACGATCAGGCATGTGAAGTCCGTTGCGGATCGGCGGATGGAGTACTCGCCGGACCGGGACGGTATGGCCTGGGTTTCGCTGTACATGGCTGCGGACAAGGCCTGTGCCGCCTGGAACAGGACGTCTGCCCTGGCCCGTGGGTTGCAGGGACCGGACGAGCCGAGAACCCTTACCCAGCTCAGGGCAGACGTGGCCGCAAAATTGCTGCTCGGTGACACCGGGGACCTCGCCGGGCCTGGGTCATCCCTCAAGGCTGATGTGCTGGTCACAGTGCCGGTCTTTTCCCTCCTCGGTGCCACGGACGCACCCGCCGAACTCGACAACTACGGGCCCATCCCGGCATCGATGGCGCGCAAACTGGTCGCGGAAGGGGCCAACTCGTTCTACCGGATTTTGGTGGACCCCCGCGACGGAGCTCCGCTTGAACTTGGCCGCACCAACTACCGGCTCACCGAGTCGCTCAAGCGGTGGCTGAGGATGCGGGATGGAAAATGCACCTTCCCCGGCTGCAGCAACCACAGCCAAGACAATGAGGCGGACCATCTCAGGGCCTGGGAGCGCGGAGGCACCACCGGAATCAGCAACCTGGGACAGTTGTGCCCCAAGCATCACCGGCTCAAGCACCGAACCCGCTGGAGCCCGGGTCCGGCTTCCAGGAATGAGCCGCCGGGCTGGACTTCTCCAAGTGGCCGTCAGTACAACGCCGAGCAGCCGGACCGGGCACCGACACTCTGGCCGCCGGGCTGGCTTCCGGAAGAGGCCAGCGTGCTGGAGGTATTGGTTGTGGATTATCTCGCGGTCTCCTAGCGAACGGTTAGTTGGCTGCCCGGAGGACACTCCCGCCACCTCCATCACGGCTGGGAAACTCATGCCCTCCTCGACATTGATGTTCCCGGCCGTTCACCATGATGCAACCAAGACGCCCTGAACCGTTTCGCCAAGCACAGCAGTCTTTTCACGCACCCCCACGCCCGGAACACCCCATCACCGGGCGGACATCCCCGAGGTACCAGGAGTACTCCCGTGTTCGTGAAAAGCACCCTCGCCGCCGTCGCCATCCTTGCCTCCCTGGCCGGGACAGCCGTAGCCCCCGCCCAGGCCGGGGCCGAGGCGCCCAATCCGGCGCCCGTCGTCGGCCAGCCCCTCGCCGGGACGCACGCCCACAACGACTACGAGCATGACCGCCCTCTGTTCGACGCACTGGAGCACGGTTTCACCAGCGTCGAGGCGGACGTGTGGCTGGTCGACGGTGAGCTGCGCGTGGCCCACGACCTCGCTGAGGCCAAACAGGGAGTCACGCTCGAGAGCCTCTACCTCGACCCACTCCAGGACCTGGTCCGCAGCCAGCCAGGCCACAGCGTCTACCCCACGTGGGACGGCAGCCTGCAACTCCTGATCGATATCAAGAGCGAGGGCGAGGCCACCTACGCCGCCCCGGAGCAGGAACTGGCCGAACACCGCGACATCATGAGCCGCTACACCAACGGCAACGTCAAGACCGGCCCGGTCACCGCCGTCATCAGCGGCAACCGACCGCTGGCCACCATGCAGGCCCAGGACAAGCGCTTCAGCTTCTACGACGGCCGCTCCACCGACCTCACATCCGGCTTGCCCGCCGCCCTGATGCCGCTGGTCAGCGACAACTGGACCAAGCTCTTCACCTGGCAGGGCGTCGGCCCCATGCCGGAGGCCGAGCGCGCCAAGCTGCGCGCCTTCGTGGCCACCGCACACGCCAACGGTTACCGCGTCCGCTTCTGGGCCACCCCGGACCAGCCCGGTGCCGCCCGCGACGCTGTCTGGACCGAACTCGCCGACGCCGGCGTGGACCACATCAACACCGACGATCTCGCCGGCCTCCAGCAGTTCCTCACCGCCCGCGGCGCCTGAGCCCCTACTCCAACATCCACCAGAAACAGGACCCTCCCCATGCCTTCAAAGACTTTGACCATTACGACGGCGGCGCTCACCCTGGCATTCGGCCTCCTTGCGTCGCAGCCCGCCTTCGCCGAAACAAGCCAGGCGGACAGCACCAGCGACAGCAACCAGGCCTTTACCTTCGCCGCCATCGGCGACATCCCCTACGGCGCCGCCGAGATCGCCAAGTTTCCGTCCCGCATCCAGGATCTCAACGCAGACAAGGACCTGACGTTTGTAGCACACGTGGGCGATATCAAGAACGGTTCCTCCGTTTGCTCGGACGAGTACTTCTCCTCCATCCGCGCCCAGTTCGACACCTTCACCCATCCTCTGGTCTACACGCCCGGCGACAACGAGTGGGTGGACTGCCACCGCACCAACAACGGGGCCTACAATCCGCTGGAGCGCCTGGACAAGATCCGGGAGGTGTTCTTCAACCAGCCCGGCAAGACCCTGGGCGCCACCATGCCGGTGAAGTCGCAGGAGAACCTGGGGCTCCCGGAAGACGTCCGCTTCGAGCAGAACCGGGTGGCCTTCTCCGTGCTGAACGTCCAAGGCAGCAACAACTCCCTCCTGCCGTGGACCGGGCTGGGCAAGACGGCCGCCACGCCCAAGCAGCTCGCCGAGGTGGAACACCGCACGGACGCGGTCATCGCCCAGATCCACCAGACCTTCGCCGACGCCAGGCGCAGCAACGACCGCGCCGTGGTGCTCATGCAGCAGGCGGACATGTTCGATCCGTCGCTGCTGGCCGACGCCACCGCCAACCCTGACACCGTCTCCGGCTTCCGGAAGATTGTGCAGGCGATTATCAAGGAAACCAACAACTTCGACGCCCCGGTCTACCTCATCAACGGTGACAGCCACGTCTTCGCCGAAAACCAGCCCCTCGCCGCGGGCTCGCCCTGGCTGGACATTTACGGCGCACCCGCCGCGGACAACCTCCAGCGCATCACCGTGGACGGCGCCAACAACGCCGTGGACTACGTCCGCTTCACGGTGGCCGGCAACAGCGCCAAAGGCGCCGACGTGCTGAACTGGGAAAAGGTCCCCTTCAGCCAGTAGCAGCCAAAAGAAGCGGACGACGGCGGGCGCCCACCCGTCGTCGTCCGCTTTCTGGCGTTCCCTACACCCGCTGGCTGGTGAACGCGGTCAGCGTGGTCAATCTCGCTTCCCCCACGGGCTCTTCCGGCAACAGGGGAATCAGGGCAACCCTGTCCGTCATGGACCGCACCTTGGCGATCTGTTGAATTTCGTGTGCGGCGCGGGCCTGAAGCAGTGGGGTGTGAGGGTGGGCAGCGGCGATCGAGTTGTTGATGACCCAGGCCCACGGCTCGATCCCGGCCCGTTCCAGATCGTCTTTTAGTTCCTTGGCCTCCAGCACCGGCGTTGTTTCAGCCAGGGTGACCAGGATGACCTTCGTCATTGCCGGGTCCTGCAGGCGCATGAGCGGGGTCACGAACCCCATCGAGCTCCCCACCTGGCGGGAAATCTCCCGATGGTACGAGCCCGTGGCATCCAGGAGCAGCAGTGTGTGTCCAGTGGGAGCGGTGTCCATTACCACGAAGTTCCGGCGTGACTCCTGGACCACCCGGGAAAACTGCCGGAACACCGCCACCTCATCCGTGCAGGGAGACATCAAATCCTCGGCCAAGGCTGCGCGTCCTTCAGCATCCAGGCTGCGGCCCTTGGTATCCATCACGTGGGCGCGGTACTCCTCGATGGCCGCTGCGGGGTCGATCCGGGACACCTTCAGCCCTGCAACAGGCCCATGGAGTGTCTCGGCAAGGTGTGCTGCCGGATCGGTGGTGGTGAGGTGGACGGCATGTCCCCTTTTGGCCAGGGAGACCGCGAGTGCGGCGGCAACCGTGGTCTTTCCCACGCCGCCTTTGCCCATGCACATCACCAGCCCGTGGCCGTCGCGCTCGATGCCGTCCACCAAGGCAGCGAGCGGAGCATCCTCGATCTCCGGGATTGACGCGGGGTCCTCCCCAGCACCGTCAGCGGTGCTGAACAGGGATTCGAGCGCTGTAATACCCACCATATTTACGCGTTTGAGGTCGAGAACGTCGCGGGGGAGAGCGGCGATTGGCTCGGGAATCACCGCCAGGGCCGCTGCTTCCCGTGCACGAACGGCTTGTGCAAGTTCCTCCTCGCCGCCGGCCTGGGGAAAGACGCCGTTGACCACCAGGTACCCTCCGCTGATTCCGATCCGGTGGAGCTCGAGGTAAGTCCGTTCAACCTCCTTCAGGGACGACGCCTGCGCACGGGTCACCAGGACAAGCCGGGTGCGCAGGGGATCCGTGAGCGCCTGGACCGCCTTTGCATACACTTCTTTGTGCTTGTCCAGTCCAGACAGAGGTCCCAGGCAGGACGGTTCGCCTGCACCGGTAGCGAGGAAATCGGTCCATGACCCGGGAAGCTGCAACAGGCGGATGGTGTGGCCGGTAGGCGCCGTATCAAAGACGATGTGGTGGTACTGCGCAAACGAGGCGTCGTCTCCAAGCAGGCTGGTGAACTCGTCGAAGGACGCCACCTCTGTGGTGCAGGAACCGGACAGGCTCTCCGTGATACCGGCCAGTTCCTGCTCGGGCAGTACTCCACGGACCGGGGCCAGGATCCGCTCCCGGTATGCGTCGACCGCCTGTTCCGGGTCAATCTCCAGTGCAGAGAGGCCCGGCACTTGAGGAATGGCGGTGATGGTATTTCCAATGGCCATGCCGAAGACCTGACCGATATTCGAGGCGGGGTCCGTGCTGACCAGCAGTACCTTCCGGCCCTCCCTGGCCAGGGAGAGTGAAGCGGCACAGGCCACCGAGGTCTTGCCCACCCCGCCCTTGCCGGTGAAAAACAGGAACCGCGGCGGGTTATCGAGAAACTTCACGGCCGAAGAGGCTGCGTGGCGGGGCGGATATGACTGGCCATGATCCTGTTCCTTGCGTTCTTCGGGCAGGCGGTTAGGCCAGTCTTTCAAGCCGCGGGGCATGGCCCTAGGAGACTGCTGAACTAATCGGCGGATGTGGGGCGCGTCGACTGGACTGGTGGGTCTGGTGGTTAAGACTTGTCATATGCAGGGACGCGAGGACGCGCAGTGCGGGTATTTGGATGTGGAGGC
>NZ_JBWJAR010000013.1:0-133601 GCF_056389225.1 Pseudarthrobacter sp. rb
CGACCACTTCACCCGTCTGGACCCGATCAAAGCCAAAAACAACGCGATCAAAAAGCTCAACAACCTCGGCTTCAATGTCACCATCACCCCGGTCACCGCAGCCTGACGAACCCTACTTTCGTATTAGGCAGCCGGGAACAGACCGGGGCTAGCAGGCCGGGCCGGGCGTCCGGTTGGCTTGCCCGGGCCTCTCCGGCCACTGGCCGCGGACGCGCAGCACGTCGCGGAGCAGGTCCGCCCGGTCCGTGACGATGCCGTCCACCCCCAGCTGGAGGAGCCGGTGCATCTCGCCGGCATCGTTGATGGTCCACACATGTACCACCAGGTCCAGGTCATGTGCCCGCCGGATGAAGCCGGCGGTGACTACAGGCACCCGCCCATAGCGGACGGGCACTTGCAGCGCATGCACGTCCCGGAGCACCCGGCGCATGAGCCACCGGAACACCGGGCGTGGAAGCGCAGGCCCCAACAAGGTGAAGAGGGCGTTCGAAGCCACTCCGGCGGACGAAGCCACAGGCCGGCTGAGCAGTTTCAGCACCGCGCGCCGCCGGCGGTCCGAAAAGCTGGTCACCAGGACGCGGTGGTGCACCTGGTGCCGCTCGACCGCGGCAGCGGTGCTGCGGACCGAACCCCAGTCCTTTATGTCGAGATTCAGCCGCGCTTCGGGAAGCTGGGTGACCAGTTCGTCGAACGTGGGGATGGGCTCGCGGCCGTTGATCCGCGCCTTGGCCACGTCCGCGGCCGGAAGTTCCGCCACCCGGCCCCTGCCGTCGGTGACCCGGTCCAGCGTTTCGTCGTGGAAGAGCAGCAGCACGCCGTCCGCCGTGGTGTGCACATCCGTTTCGAGGTAGCGGAAGCCGAGGTCGACGCCGGCGCGGAACGCGGCCATGGAGTTTTCCAGGCCCTCAGCCGAGAATCCGCGGTGCGCCATGGCGATGGGAAGCTGCCGCCCGGCGTCGTCAGGGTGCTCAAAGAAAGGCAGGATCACACTGCGAGCCTACCGCCCCACCCGCGCCCGGAACCGCCGTCAGTCCAGGCAGGCGGTCTCTCCGCAGGGAAGGATGTCCACGCCGTCGCCGCAGTGCAGCAGGGTCCGCCCGCGGCCGGCGTCCAGGTGGACCCACACCGCGGTGTGGTCCGCCGTGACCGTGTCCACCACGCCGCCCGCCTCGAAACCGGGCGCGAACAGGACCCGGACCCGGTCACCCTGGCGCAGCTGCTTCCAGTGCGGAGCGGGCGTTGCTTTGCGCTGCGGCGCATCGGCCGCGTGCTGCCTGACGTTTCGTGCCATGGTTGCCCCCTTCGAGCCGGCGGGAGGGCGCCTGCCCTCCACGCTTCACGCTACGGAGGGAAGGTAAACGCCAGGTGAGCGCAAGCTGTGAAAATGGGGGTGCCGGGTCCGGGGTGGCCCGGGCGTCAGGAAAACTGGACGCCCAAGGCAGCGAGCCGGGCCTCCAAAACCTGGGCCACGCCGTCGTCGTCAAAATGCGGCGCTTGCTGCCCGGCCGCGCGGATGGCTTCCGGATGACCGCTGGCCATCGCGTACCCGTGACCGGCCCAGCGGAGCATCTCGATGTCGTTGGGCATGTCACCGAAGGCCACTACGTCTGCGGCGTCGATGCCCAGCGCGCCTGCGTATTCAGCAAGCGTGACGGCCTTGTTCACGCCGGGAAGCGACAGTTCCAGCATGGCAACGCCCGGAGAGGAGTGGGTGGTGGCGGCCAGGTGTTCGACGGCGGGCGCCACCTCGGCGAGGAAGTCGTCCGGGGTGCCGTCGCGGACAATGGCGAGGAACTTGACCACGGAGTCATCGTCCGTGAGTGTTTGCTTGAGCGGCGCCGGGGTGAATTCGGCGAGCAGTTCGCTGGACTCGTTTTCTATGAAGCCGGGTTCCAGGTGGAATCCGGTAAGCGTTTCCGCGGCGAACAGCGCAGCCGGGCGGAGAGTTTTGATGATGCGCCGGGCTTCCAGGACGGTCTCGATGGCCAGCGTGCGGGCGGAGACCAGGCGGTCCGCCTCGAGGTCCCAGACCACGGCACCATTGGAGCAGATCACGCGGCCGGTGTGGCCCAGCTGTTCCTCCAGCGGGTGCAGCCAGCGGGGCGGGCGGCCGGTCACAAACACCAGTTCGACGCCGGCATCCCGGCAGGCGTGGAAGGCACGGATGGTGCGGTCACTGATTTTTCCGTCGTGTCCGAGGATCGTTCCGTCAATATCGCTTGCTACCAACCGCATCCTGCAAGTCTACGTGGGCGGTTGGCTCCCGTGCGCCGATTCCACGGACAGGAGCCGTGCGTAAGCTCGGCGGCATCCCGTCCAGCTCCCTCGAGTTGGGCTATCTACGGTGCCGGGACGAGCCGGAAGGCATAGCGGCTCTTGACCCCGTTACTTGGGGCCATGGTGAAGTCTGCCCCCTTGGTCCGCAACTCCACCGGGGCCCTAAAGACGTCGCCGTTGCAAGGGACGCTCGCCGGAGCCAAAACTTCTGCCCCCGCCGGGCTGGACACTGAAAACTCAGCCTCAGGCGCTCCTTCACAGAGGAACCGCACTTCGTAGCTGCCCGGATCGGCCGATATTCCCTGGCCAATGGCGGAACTTGAGCCTGCGTATCCGCCCAACTCACCCGGCAGCCAGGGTTGCAGCTGTTGGGCTGCCCACTGCGACAAGTCCTCCAACTCCGAAGCGCGCGGATCAGTGTTCGGCTGGAGCAGCACACCGGCGGCGGCGGGCTTATCGACGGGCGCAACGGCGCTGACGGTGATCGGGCCGCCCGTGTGCCGGATGAACCGCTCCAGGACGGAGTCGCACGTGTAGGGAACTGTCAGCGGCGGTTTTTCGCCTTGAACAATGGACACCTTAACGCCATGAACGCCCGCACATGCGCCCTTGACCACGTAGTCACCGGGAGCGAGAACAATCGAAAGTTCCCCTGACGGTTCCTCGTCGGTCGGCAAGCCGGGTTCATCCGCAGACGCCTGGAGCAGGCGTGCCACCTGCCCGGCGTTTTCCTCGAAGGATGGCTTTTGCCCGCTGCCGGGCTGGGCATGGGATTTGGTTACGGTGTCCGCTGGACCGGCGTACTCACATCCGGCCAGCGGAACGGCCAGCACACCTGCAACGAACCAACATCTTGCTAAACGCATCCGCATCGCTTCCCCCAGAGCTCGCTTTGACCCGAGTCTAGTCCCCGGCCCTGCAACTTATCCGGCGTCAGAGAGTGCCCGTTGTCAGCCCTCGGGTCTACACTGAAACTATCGAACATATTTTCGAATAAAGGTGTGTTGTGGGCGTTATTGTCGGTCCCCGCGTGATAGACGCGGGCGCCTCGTTGTTCTCGGTGCTGATTTCGCCGGTGGCGGTGGCGGCGGGCTTTCCATCCCCGGCACAGGACTACTTCGACGGCCGGATCGACCTGAACGCGCACCTGATCAAGGACATCACCAGCACCTTCGTGGTCCGGGTGACGGGGGATTCCATGGAGGGTGCCGGCATCAGCGACGGGGACGAACTGATTGTCAACCGTGCCCTTGAGCCCAGGGACGGGTCCGTGGTGATCGCCGTCCTGGACGGCGAACTGACGGTCAAGCGCCTGCGCATCACCCGCACTGGCGTGGTGCTGCAGGCGGAGAACCGCAAATACCCGGACATCCACGTGCCGGCACTTTCCGAGCTGACCATCTGGGGCGTCGCTACCAGGTGCCTGCACCATGTCTGAGCTGCCCGTCCCTGGGGAACAGCATGGCTAAACCAGTCCACATGCGGCAGATGCCGCAGATCGCGCACGTGGACGTCAACTGCTTCTACGCCTCCGCCGAGCGCGCCTTCGACCCCTCCCTGGAAGGGCGCCCCCTGGTGGTGCTGTCCAACAATGACGGCTGCGCCGTGACCCGCTCCCCGGAGGCGAAGGCACTGGGCATCGCCACCGGCGAACCGTGGTTCAAACTCGCACCCCGGGCCAAGGAGTGGGGCCTGGTGGCAAAATCCAGCAACTATGAGCTGTACGGCGACATCAGTTCCCGCGTGATGGAACTGCTGGGCAGGTACTCCGCCTGGCTGGAGGTCTACAGCATCGACGAGGCCTTTCTGGGCGTCAAGGGCGCCCCGGATGAGCTGCTGGCCCTTGGCCGGAGGATGAAAGAGGCAGTCCGGCGGCATGTGGGGGTTCCCGTGTGCGTTGGCATCGCCCCCACCAAAACCCTGGCAAAACTCTGCAATAAATGGGCCAAGAACAATCCCGCCTTTGGCGGAGTCTGCCTGTGGGAGTCCGTTCCGGCTGACGTGCGGGAGGGTTTGATGGCCCGGCTGCCTGTCGATGAGATCTGGGGCATTGCCGGACGGCTGACAAAGCGGCTCAATGTGCTGGGAATCTTCACTGTCCAGGACCTTGTCAGGGCGGATCCGGTAATGATCAGGGATAAGTTCTCGGTGGTGCTGATGCGCACGGTCCTGGAACTGCGGGGCACCCCCTGCATTCCCATGGAAGAAGAGCGCATCGGCCGCGACCAGCTGATCTTTTCCCGCTCTTTCGCCACCCCTGTGACCACCGCCGCCGGACTTCGGGAGGTGCTCAGCATCTACGGGCAGCAGGCGAGCGCCAGGCTCTCAAATCACGGGCTGCAGGCAAAGGTCCTGACGGCGTTTGCTGCCACGTCCCCCTTCCGGGACCACGAACAGGCGTACCCATCGGTATGCGTCCCGCTGCCAATGCCTACGGCGGATCCGCTGCTGCTCACCAGGGCGGCGCACGCGCTGCTGCCCAGCATCCGGGACGGACTCAAATACGCCAAGGCGGGCCTGATGCTCACCGACCTGCGGCCCACGGGAAACCAGCCGCCCCTGGAGCCTTTCGAGAACCGGCATGAGGAACGCGGCATCGGGCCGCTGCTTGAGGATGTGAGCCGCCGCTTCGGGCGGGGCACCATCGGGCTGGGGCACGCGGGCATCAAGTCCGGGCTGGACTGGACCATGAAACGGGACATGCGCTCGCCCCGCTATACAACGCACTGGGACGAGCTTCCTTTGGTCAAGGCGGCGTGAGGGGTCTCGCCGCCCTGAGGGGTTCACGGCGGCGTGACGGTTCAAGGCGGCCTGGGCCGCCGGTTCCCGCCGCCGGACGCTGGGCCGGCGGCGGGGACGCGGGGTTGCTAGACGCGGGACCTGCCACGGACGAAGTGGAAGATCAGGACCACCACTGCGACAACCAACAGGATGTGGATCAGGCCGCCGCCAATGTTCGCGAGCAATCCGAGAAGCCAGAGAACGGCGATGATGATGGCAATCCAAAGCAACATGAGAGTCTCCTTGATTAGTTTTACAAAATCCCCATGCCGTGCACGTACCCACCAATGCAGCACGCGAATCACGGCCCGCACCTGCTGATGGGCATTCAAGGCCGCCGTTGCGTCCCGGGTGCGAACAGCCCCCTCCGCCGGACCTCCGAACAGAGTCCCCGCACGACGATTTTTGACGCCGCACTACGCCGCGTTGAGCGTTCGCGTCGCCGCGTGAACGCCCGCTACGGGATTGATTGTGGGGCCGCCGGGCGCTCCGTAATCTCGTCTCAGCATCCGCCCCAGCAAAGGATTTCCCCATGGCAAACCAGCAGGACAAGAGTCCGGAAGACCAGCACGGCTCCACCCGCATCGTCGCCGGGCAGCCAGCCAAGCCCACACGCCCGGTTGGCCTGAAGATCGGAATCGCCGCAGCCGTCCTGGCCCTCATCGGTGGGGGCGCCGCCGTCGCGTCCGCCGTGAACAGCGGGACACCGGCAGCCTCGCAGGAGGCTGCCCCGTCAGGCAACCCCGCGGCCGAACTGAAGCTCGGCTACTTTGGAAACGTCACGCATGCCCCGGCCCTCGTGGGCGTCAGCAAAGGCTTCATCCAGGACGAACTCGGCAGCACCAAGCTCAGCACCCAGGTGTTCAACGCCGGCCCCGCGGCAATCGAAGCCCTGAACGCAGGGGCCATCGACGCCACCTACATCGGGCCGAACCCGGCCATCAACTCCTTCGTGAAGAGCCAGGGCCAGTCAATCAACATCATCGCCGGCGCCGCAGCAGGCGGGGCGCAGCTGGTGGTCAAGCCGGAAATCACCTCCGCCGCCGACCTCAGGGGCAGGACGCTCGCCTCCCCGCAGCTGGGCGGCACCCAGGACGTGGCCTTGCGCGCCTGGCTCTCCGCCCACGGGTACAAGACCAGCGTGGACGGCAGTGGTGACGTGGCCATCAACCCCACGGAGAATGCCCAGACCCTCAAGCTGTTCCAGGACGGAAAGCTCGACGGCGCGTGGTTGCCTGAGCCGTGGGCGTCACGCCTGGTGCTGAATGCCGGCGCGAAGGTGCTGGTGGATGAAAAGGACCTTTGGGACGGTTCGCTGTCCGGCAAGCCGGGCGAGTTCCCCACCACCATCCTGATCGTGAACCAGAAGTTCGCGGCAGACCACCCGGACACCGTCAAGGCACTCCTGAAGGGCCACGCGAAGTCGGTCGAATGGCTAAACAGCGCTCCAGCCGGCGACAAGGCCACCGTCATCAATGCAGCCCTCAAGGAAGCAGCCGGCGCCGAACTGAAGGCGGATGTCATCGACCGCTCCCTGAAGAACATCGTCTTCACCGTCGACCCGCTGGCTGGAACCTACCAGAAGCTCCTCGCTGACGGCGTCACCGCGGGCACCACCAAGCAGGCCGACATCAACGGCATCTTCGACCTGCGCGCCCTCAACAGCGTCTCGAACGGAAAGACCTCCGCCGCAGGACTCGGCAAGGAGTAAAGCCTCATCGATTGCTCCGTAAATGCCCTTTTGACCTCTCATAACGGCATCTACGGAGCAATCGATGTGGCCGCCGGCCCTCTTCGGCCCCGGAGCGGCATGCATCCGGCGCGGCCGCCTTTCTTGCTTAAATCCTGCGCCTTTCCCGCGGCAAGGCCGGGCAGCACGCCCCTAGGCTGGGAGGGTTGACCGGCGGCGGGCGGCAGGAATCAGGGGGTGCCGGTGCACGGCTTCGGGAATGACGATAATTCTCATCGGGACATGCCTGGCGGGTTCGCCCCGCCAAACGTCCGGCGCTCCCCCAGTGGACGTATCCCGCAATGGGCCATCGATGAAGCGTACGGCAGGGCAGAGGCTCCTTCGCCCTGGCGCGGTGCTGAAGCCCCTCACCGGCGCCGGAAAAAGTTCCGGAGCAGGGCGGGAAGACAAGGGTCCCGGTCGAAGCGGACCACCCCGTCGCGGACAGTCCAGTTGCGGACCGTCCTTGGGATCGCCCTGGTGGTCTGCCTGTACTTCACGCCGACGCTCTTCGACCGTGTGGTTCTTCCCGCCGCAGCCCCCTACCTGCCCGGGGCGAAAATGCCGCCGCCCGGGTATGAGGCAGCCTCGGCACCCCTGGGCACACCACCCGCCAGCACGGGCTCCACCGCCTTTGTGCTGCAGGAGTCGCCGAAAGAGGGCCAGCGGCTGGTCGCGTACGATCCGTGCCGCCCGGTCCATTACGTTGTCCGGCCGGACAATGCGCTGCCGGGTGGCGATGTCCTGGTCCGGGAAGCAGTGGCAGCAGTCTCCCAGGCCTCCGGCCTGCAGTTTGTCTATGACGGACCCACCACGGAAGCGCCGTCGGATGACCGGTCTGCCTTCCAGCCGGACCGCTACGGAAAGCGGTGGGTACCGGTACTCATCGCCTGGTCAACGCCCGTGGAAACGCCGGGCCTTGCAGGGAATGTTGCCGGCCTTGGCGGGAGCGGTTATGTGGAGGCGGCCGGGCAGCCGCTGGTCCTCGAAGCCGGCCAGGTGCGCCTTGATGCCCCGGACCTTGCCGGCATCATCGCCGGCCGCCCGGACGGCGCGGCGGAGGTGCGCGCCATCATCATGCACGAACTCGGACACGTGCTGGGCCTGGACCACGTCAATGATCCGACGCAACTGATGTATGCGGAAAACATGGGCGTCAGGAACTTCGCTGCGGGTGACCTCGCCGGGCTGGCCATGCTGGGCAGCGGGCCCTGCGTCCCGCAACTCTAGGACCAGGCGGACATAAGCGCGGCGAATAGCTGATATCGAAAAGCTCGTCTTCCCCAAATATATGAAGTACTTCACAGTGGATACCAGGACCTGCACCGACCGACCCGCAGCCAGTAACCAGAAGGACTTCACCGTGGAAACTCCCCTCTCCCATCTTGCCCACCTCGAGATCACCAGCCCGGACGTCGAAGCCTCGGCCCGGTTCTACGAGGACAAGTTCGGCATGCGAATCATCGACCGCGCGGACGGCAACGTCTACCTCCGCTGCTGGGGCGACTACTACCGCTACAGCCTGGTCATCACCGAAGGCCCCGAAGCCTCCCTGGGCCGGATGGCGTGGCGCACCAACTCGCAGGAAGCTCTCGAAGCCGCGGCACAGCGCATCGAAGCGACCGGCGTGCAGGGCTCCTGGAGCGCCGGCGGCCACGGCTTTGGCAAGGCCTACGAGTTCATCGGCCCCTATGGCCACCACATGCGCCTCTTCTACGAGGTGGACAAGTTCGTGGCCGGGCCGGGCTTCGAGTCCACCTACCCGGACCGCCCGGAGCGCCGCAGCAGCCACGCCGCCGCACCCCGTTTCCTGGACCACGTCACTGTGGCCTGCTCCGACGTGCGCGGCTTCGCCAAGTGGTACAACGAGGCCCTCGGATTCCGCGTCATGGCCTTCGTGGACCTGGACGAAGCCCCCATCACGGTCTTCTCCGTCCTCACCACCAATGAAAAGTCCCACGACCTGGGCGTGGTGGCTGACACCTCCGGCCGCCCGGGCCGCGTCAACCACATCGCCTTCTGGGTGGACACCACCGAGGACCTGCTCCGCACCGCGGACGTCATGATGGAACACGGCACCCCGATGGAGTACGGCCCCTCCATCCACGGCGTGGGCGAGCAGAATTTCCTGTACTTCCGTGAGCCGTCAGGGCTGCGCGTCGAGCTGAACTCCGGCGGCTACCGCAACTATGTCCCGGACTGGGAGGCCAACACCTGGAAGCCGTCCGAAGGTTCGAACAACTTCTACAAGAACGGCGCCATGCCGCATTCCATGACCGAGTCCTTCCCGCCGGCCGAAGGCTTCACCGCCACCGAGGAAGGCGCCTCCCCCGAAATGAAGGAAGCCCTCCTGAACCCCTACGCCAAGCACGGCCGGGGCTAACGCGCCATGTCTGAAGCAACCTATTCGCTCATCCGGTTCCAGGAAGCCGGGGACAGCAAGGCCCGGGCAGGCCTGCTGGTCAATAACCGTGTCCTGCCGCTGGACGGGGAGATCAACTCCCTGATCGAGCATTGGGACGCCACCGAAAGCCAGCTGGACTCCCTGGCCGCCTCCGCGGGTGAGGACACCGGCCTGGCGCTGGCCGACGTCGAGGTCCTTGCCCCAGTGGAACCGGCCCAGATCCTGCAGACCGGCGCGAACTACCGCAAGCACGTCATCGACCTGGCCGTCGCGCACCGCGAACCTGGGGAGGACGCCGAGGAGGTGCGCGCCACGACGGCGGCCATGATGGATAGGCGCGCGGGCCAGGGCACGCCGTACTTCTTCATCGGACTTCCGACGGCGGTCGCGTCCGCTACCGATGACCTCACCCTCCCGTCCTACTCGAAGTCCCACGACTGGGAGCTGGAACTGGCGGCCGTGATCGGGAAGACGGCCTTCCGGGTCACCCCCGAAGAAGCGCTGGACCATGTCTTTGGCTACACCATGGTCAACGACATCACCACCCGCGAGTACGTCTTCCGCAAGGACATGCCGGCCATCGGCTCGGACTGGTACCGCGCCAAGAACGCTCCCGGGTTCCTGCCCACCGGCCCGCTGCTGGTGCCCGACAAGTTCTTCGGCGACCCCCAGGACGTCCAGGTGACGCTCAGGCTCAACGGGAAGGCCATGCAGGACGAATCCACGTCCGACATGATCTTCGGCGTGGCCAAGCTGGTCAGCGAAGCCTCCCAGATCATGCCGCTGCGCCCGGGGGACCTGGTCCTGACGGGCAGCCCGGCCGGCAACGGCCAGCACTGGGGCCGGCTCCTCCAGGACGGCGACGTCATGGAGGGCACCATCACCGGACTGGGCACCCAGCTCATCCACTGCAAAGACGAAACTCCCACCGAAAGCAGCAAGCCGTGACCACCCAGGACACAGCAACCGGCACCGGGGAATCAACCGATTCCCCGGTTGTCCGGCGTGAAGACCCGCTCGGCAGCATCCGCGCCATGGCAGTGGCCCACAACAACTGGGGCCGCTGGGGCCACGATGACGTCCTGGGCACCCTGAACTTCATCGACACCGGCAAGCGGATCGAAGCAGCGGCCCTGGTGAAGACCGGCGAGGCGTTCTCGCTGTCCCAGCCGTTCGACACCAACGGACCACAAAAAGGCTGGCGCCGCCGCACGAATCCCGTCCACACCATGACGGACACCGGAGTGGACGCCGAGCGCGGCAACCAGGGCTTCCCGCACGGCTTCGGCGGCGCGGACGACGTCATCGCCATGCCGCTGCAGTGCTCCACCCAGTGGGACGGCCTGGGCCACATCTTCGACCAGGGCAAGGCCTGGAACGGCCGCGCCGCGGGAGATGTGGTCACCTCGGAAGGCGACCTGGTGACCGGGATCGAGACTGCGGCAGCCAAGATCGCCACCCGGGGTGTGCTGCTCGACGTGGGCCGCGCGCTGGGTCCTGACCTGGGACGGGACGACGGCGAGCTGCCGGACGGTTTTGCTATCACCCCGGAACACCTCCAGCGGACCATCGGGCTCCAAGGCCCCAGTTCCGAAGTGCGCCGGGGCGACATCGTGGTGATCCGTACCGGGCAGTACTCCCGGGTACGCCGTGACGGCTGGGGCGACTACGCCGGCGGGTCCGCCCCCGGCCTGTCGTTCAGCACCGCGCCGTGGCTGCACAAGAGTGAGATCGCCGGAATCGCCACCGACACCTGGGGCTTCGAGGTCCGCCCAAATGAATTCGACGGCGCGTTCCAGCCGCTGCACCAGATCGCCATCCCCAACCTGGGCCTGTTCCTGGGCGAGATGTGGGACCCGGACGGGCTGGCGGAAGCGTGCGCGGCGGACGGCAGGTACGACTTCCTGCTCACCGCCGCGCCCCTGCCCATCACCGGGGCCGTCGGTTCGCCGGTCAACCCGATCGCACTCCGGTAACTTTTCCAAACAACCACCAGCAGTAACGCCGTCACACCAAAGGAGTCAGCGATGGCAGCAGTACAGAACGTCGGAATCGTCGGTGCGGGAGCCGCGGGGCTGGCAGCCGCCATCCTCCTGGCCGACGCCGGCATCCAGGTGGAAGTCCTGGAGAAGACGGACGCACCCCAGACCCTCGGCTCCGGGATCACCCTCCAGGGGAACGCCCTGCGGGTCCTCCGCCAACTCGGCGTCTGGGAGCAGGTCGAGGCGAAAGGCTACGGCTTCAGCACCCTGGGCCTGCGCGCCCCGGACCCGGCAGGCACCGTCATCGCGGTCCTTGAGGACATCCGCACCGGCGGCGACGACCTCCCGGCCACGATGGGCATGTACCGTCCGGACCTGACGGCCATCCTTCGGGAACGGGCTGAGCGGGCGGGCGCCCGGATCAGCTACGGGAAGACAGTCACGGGGATAGCGGACGACGGCGGGTCCGTCACCGTCAGCACCGCCGACGGCGGCACCGCGGCCTATGACCTCCTGGTTGGCGCCGACGGCCTGCACTCCGCGGTCCGCAAGGCCATCGGCATCGACGTCGAGCCCAAGTCCACCGGTATGGGCATCTGGCGTGCCTTTGTGCCGCGGCCGAAAGAGGTTGTCCGCACGGACCTGACCTACGGCGGCCCCTGCTTCATCGCCGGGTACTGCCCCACCGGCCCGGACACCATCTACGCCTACCTGGTGGAAAAGGCACAGGAACGCAAACACGGGGACGGCCCCCGCATCATGGCTGAACTCGCCGCAGCCTACGGCGGCCCCTGGAACGAAATCCGCGCGAACCTGGACCAGAGTGCCCGCATCAACTACACGTGGTTCACCACCCACCTCGTCGATGGTCCGTGGAACCGAGGCCGCACCGTCATCATTGGCGATGCCGCGCACAGCTGCCCGCCCACGGTGGCGCAGGGTGCGGCTATGGCGCTGGAGGACGCCGCCGTCCTGGCCGAACTGCTGATCAACGCCGACCACGTGACCGAAACCCTGTTCAAGGAGTTCACCGACCGCCGGCTGGAACGGGCCAAGGCAGTGGTCAACGCCTCCGTCCAGCTGGGCCAGTGGATGCTCGACGGCGTCCGTGACGCCGACGTGCCGGGCCTGATGCACGGCCTCTCCGTGATGCTGAAGGAGCCGGCATGAGCACCGGCTCCGGTGGGTCCCCCACGGTGGACGTCCACGCCCACATCCTGCTTCCGGCCCTCCAGCAACTGGTGGCAGAAGCCGACCCCGAGGGCTTCGGCGCGCAGCAGGCCCTGGAGGTGCGGCGCAACGGACCTGAGTCGATGGCGGCTTCGGGCAGGATGATCAAGGAACGCTGGCCGCAGCTGACGGACCTGGACCGCCGACTGGCCGATATGGACGCCCAGGGTGTGGACGTCCAGCTGGTCTCGCCGTCACCGTCGCACTTTTACTACTTCGCGGGGGAGGAACTGGCGCTGGAGCTGGCAAAGCAGGCCAACCAGGCAGTCCGTGACTTCGTGGACCGGGCCCCGGAGCGGCTCAACGGGCTGGGCCTGGTCCCGCTCCAGCACCCCGGCCTGATGGTCGAAGCCCTGGACCACGCCGTGCTGGAATGCGGCCTGCTGGGCGTCGAGATCGGCTCCTTCGCCGCCACCCCCGCGGACCCGGAGCGCAGCACGGTTGAGCTCTCGGACCCCCGGCTGGAGGCCTTCTGGTCACGGGCGGAGGAGCTGGGCGCGCTGGTGTTCCTGCACCCGTTCGGCTGCTCCCTCGATGAGCGGCTGGACCGGTTCTACCTGGCCAACACCGTCTCCCAGCCCGCCGAAAACGCCGTGGCCCTGTCCCACCTGGTCTTCAGCGGCGTCCTGGACCGCCACCCTGGCCTCAAGGTCCTGGCTGCGCACGGCGGCGGCTACCTTCCCACCACCCTGGGCCGGTCCGACCACGCCTGGCGCGTCCGGCCCGAGGCACATGGGTGCGCCGAGCCGCCGTCGTCCTACCTGAAGAGGCTCTACTTCGACTCGCTGGTGCACAGCGCGGCCGAGCTGCGGGCGCTTGTGGCCGCGGCCGGCCCCGAGCAGGTACTGCTCGGCTCGGACTACCCGTTCGACATGGGCTCGGACCAGCCCGTGGCGGAGGTCGTTGAGGCACAGCTCCCCGGGGACCACCGGGCCAGCGTGCTGGCCGGAAACGCCGCAACACTGGGCATAACGCCCGCTTCGGTCCGCACCGCCAGCCACCCAGCCTAAGGAACAGATTCATGGTCAAGATCGCCCGTTGGAACCACGACGGCGGGACGCAGTCCGGCTTTGTTGACGGCGGCACCTGCCACGCCCTCCCCCAGGGCCAGGACGTGCAGGCGCTGCTCGACGCCGGACTGGAAAGGGCGCTGGATATTGCCCGGCACACCATTGGATACGGTCCTGCCGTTCCTTTGGCGGACGTGCAGCTGATTGCCCCGCTGGCGCCTGCCACCATCCGCGACTTCGTGGCGTTTGAAGAGCACGTCGAGGGTGTGCGGAAGAGCATCGACGGCGTGGCCGGCGTGGCAGCGGAATGGTATGAGGCACCCACGTTCTACTTCACCAACCCGCACACGGTGACCGGGACCGGTGCGGTCATCGGAATTCCCGCCGGCTGCACGGACCTGGACTTCGAAACGGAAGTCGCCGCCGTCGTCGGCCATGTGCCGGGCAGTGACGGCAGCAACCTGTCCGCCGGGGAGGCCCACCGGCACATCTTCGGCTACACCATCCTCAACGACTGGTCCGCGAGGGACCTGCAGCGCCGGGAAATGAAGGTCAGCCTGGGCCCATGCAAGGGCAAGGATTTCGCCAACACCCTGGGGCCTTGGATTGTCACCGCCGATGAGTTCGAGGACCGGCACGATGCCGAGGGGTTCCTGCCCATCTCCATGTCCGTGCACGTCAATGGCGAACAGATTGGCCAGGACCTGCTCTCCAACATGGGATGGCCATTCGCCGAGCTCGTGGCCTACGCCTCCCAGGACTCCGTGGTGCGCCCTGGAGACGTGTTGGGCTCAGGCACCTGCGGGAGCGGCTGCCTGGCCGAACTGTGGGGGCGCAACGGCGCCCAGACCCCGCCGCCGCTGAAAACCGGAGATACCGTCCGGATGACCGTGGAGGGCATCGGCACCATCGAAAACACCGTCGGTGACCGGCGCGAGGCCTCGACCAGGGTTGCCTCCCGGACACGCCCGCGGAACCGGACGGTCCAGCCGGCTCCGTCCGCGATCTAAGTGGTTTCCCTTCAGCTCGACGGCCGCACCGTGGTGGTCACCGGCGCGGCCCAGGGGCAGGGCGCAGCAGAAGCACGCCTGTTGGCGGAGGCTGGAGCGCGGGTTATCGCCACGGACCTGGCGCCTGACACACCGGCCGGACTGGCTGTGGCTGCACCGTCTTCCCGAGGGGAGCTGCTCTACCGGCAGCTGGACGTCAGCGATGCTTCCGCGTGGGCCGGACTTGCCGAGTGGGTCAGGTCCCAGGGGTGGCAGGTGGACGGGCTGGTCAACAATGCCGGCATCACGCAGCGCAGCCGCCTGTTGGATGCCTCGGTTGCTGACCTGCAGAAGGTTTACGAGGTGAACGTGGCCGGCAGCATGCTGGGCATCCAGGCGTTGGCTCCCCTGATGGGCAGCGGGGCAGCGGTTGTTAACGTCGGTTCCGTGGCGGGTCTCACGGCGCATTACCCGGTGGCCTACACCGCCAGCAAATGGGCCCTCCGGGGGCTCTCGCAAGTGGCAGCCATGGAGCTGGGCCCCCGGGGCATCCGGGTGAACACCGTCCACCCGGGCTTCATCGAGACGCCCATGACGGCCGGCGCCAAGCCGGACTTCCGGCAGGCCAGCGTGGCCGAAACCCCGCTCGGCCGCACGGGATGCGTGGAGGAAGTGGCCGCCGTCGTGCTCTTCCTGCTCAGCCCGCTCTCCTCCTTTGTGACCGGCGCGGAGATCCCCGTGGACGGGGGCCAGTCAGCGCACGGCGGGGCCAAGTCCATCTCCGACGCGCTGCGCTGACTCCCCCTCCAGGCAGGGAAGGTCAGCCGGGCAGCACTGCCGACCACCCGCCGTCGACCATCAGGTTGGCCCCCGTGACGTAGGAGGCTTCATCGGAGGCCAGGAACAGCGCGCACCTGGCCACTTCCTCGGGTGCGCCGATCCGCCCCAGCGGGATGCTGCCGGCGATGGTCCGCCTGGGGTGGCCGGCAGCGAGGAGGTTGCCATCGGTGGCAGCGGTGCGGATCATTCCGGGGCTGACGGCGTTCACGCGCAGCCCGTGCCGCGCCCCTTCGGCAGCAAGCTGTTTGGTCATGGCCACCACTGCGCCCTTGGTGGCGGTGTGTGCCAGCCGGCCATTGGTCATGGACCCGGTGACGCCTGCGGTGGAGCCCACCAGGACGATGGCGCCGTTCCCCGCCTGGACCAGCTGCGGCCAGAAATACTTCACCGGCAGGAACACCACGTCCATTTCGTGCTCAACGTTCCACTTCCAGTCGGCATACGTGAGCTCCTCGACAGGGGCGAACCGGGTGACGGCGGCGTTGGCGTACAGGATGTGGACCTGGCCGTGCTGCGCGGCGACGCCTGAAGCCCATGCCGCCACCGCTGCCTCATCGGTCAGATCCACCCGTGCACTGCTCATCCGTCCCCCGGCCCCGGTGACCGTCCGGACCGTGGCCGCGGCGCCGTCGTCGTCCATGTCGCAGCCCACCACGTACGCTCCTGCCTCGGCGAAGGCCAGCGCGGCGGCCCTCCCCTGGCCGCTGGCCGTTCCGGTGATGACGGCGGTCTTGCCGGCCAGGCGCTGGGTGGAAACGGGCATGGGGGTTCCTTCCGGGAGGGTCTTTCCCTAAGACTTTTGCAGGGAAGGTCCGTGCCGGGAACGGCGTTCCGGGTCTAGGTGGTATCCGCCCCGCGGATAGTCAAGGGATGCGTGCTGGCCGGAAACAGCTCTTCCAGCCGGGAGCAGGACCGCTGAACCACCGAGCGCAGCCAGACGCTCGCGGGGTCCTCGGCCTGTGACGGGTGCCAGTACATGGCTTCCACCAGGGATGCCTCCGCGTCGTCGTCAAGCCGGAGGACGGCGATGTTGGCTCCCCGCTGGGCCCTGGCCGCCAGCATCCCGGGCACCAGGGCCACCAGGTCGGTCCCTTCCACCAGCAGCGGGAGGGACAGGAACCCTGCCACCACCGCGGCCACCCGGCGCTGGATGCCACGGGCCTCGAACAACCTGTCCGCCGGAGTGCTGATCCCCTCGCCAAAGTAGCCGACGGCGTGCGGCACCGTGGCGAGGTCGTCGAGAGTCAGTCTGGGCTGCTGCAGCAGCAGGTTGCCGGCGTCGACGACCGCCACGAAGCTGTCCCGGAACACCTGCTTGCTCAGGCCCTGCATCCGGTACCCGGTAGGTCCCACGAGCAGGTCGATCTTTGCATAGTCCGCCAGCTGGCCCTGGAAGCCTGTGGTGGGAACGAAATCGACGGACACACCCGGGGCCTCATCCTGAAGGATCCCGCGCAGCGGACCCACAATCAGCGCTGCTGCGTAGTCGGATGCCGCGATGACGAACTCACGCTCACTGGTGGCAGCGTCAAAGCCGGACCGGATCCGGGTGGCGCGCTGGATGTGCAGCATCGCCTCGTCCACCAGGGGCACCAGGGACTGCGCGAAGGGCGTGAGGTCGTAGGTGCGGCCGTTGCGGACCAGGAGCTCGTCGTCGAAGTGGCGCCTCAGCCTGGCCATCGCGGCACTAGTGGCAGGCTGGCTCAACTGCAGCCGCTCCGCGGCCCTGGTGATGTTCCGCAGCTCCAGCAGGACCTGCAGGTGGGGCAGCAGGTTCAGGTCCAGGTTCTTCATACCCACAGGTTATCCGTGCCCCGCCGGTGCGGCGGCGCCGGCTGGCACGCCGCCGCACGGTGGGCGCCGCTGGTTTACGAGAGCTCCTTGGCGATCTTCCGTGCCCCGCGGACGGCGATGGCCACGCTCATCAGGGTGGGGTTCATGGCGGTGGCCGTCGGGATGAGCGCGTTTCCGCCCACCACCAGGTTCTCGTAGCCCCACACCCGTGACCATGGATCAGCCACCGAGCTCCCGTCGTCGGCCTCCCCCATCCGCATGGTGCCCTGGTAATGCAGGCTGGAGCCGTTGGGCATGAGCCGGGGCTCCGCCACGAATACCCCCAGCGCCTTGCCGGCACGCCGGAGCCGCTCGGTGGCCTCCGCGATTTCCTTTTCCTCCCGCTCGGTGAGGGCGTACTCGATGGTCATGTTCGGGAAGCCGCGGTAGTCTTGTTCGTCCTCATCGAAGGTGACCGCGTCCTCGTAGCGGGGATGCTTGCGCATGCCGTAGCCCATGTTGACGTACCCCCACCGGTTGTCGGAGTAGGGCGTACCAGGCTCCATGGGGAAGGGTGTCGACTCGGAGTACATCACCTGGACGGAGAAGGGGTGCTCCGGCTCGGAGAACGGGATACGGTTCACGGCCGCCACCGGGTCCGCCGGGTTCTGGGCACGCCGGGCCAGTTCCGCGTCGAGGTCCTCCTCAGTGGCGAACTGCTTCATCTTGTCGGCGTCCAGGGCAACAGTGGAGATCACCACCGGGTGTTCAGTCAGGTAGTGGCCCAGCGCCTTGGGCCTGACGCCGGAGGCCCACAGGAGCTGCGGGGAGCGGAAGGCGTCCGCCGCCACCACCACCACGTCGGCGGGTACGAATGACTCATCGCCCGTGCGCAGGTCGTGGACGGTGACGCCGGTGACGCGGTGCCCGTCCAGTTCCACGCGGCGCACCAGGGTCAGGTCGCGGAGTTCGAACCGTTGGGAGAGCGGGCTGGTTTTATCCGCCAGGGGCCCGAGGACGACGTCGGCCCCTGCCCAGCGCACGGACCCGTCCGGCTGCGGGTCCCCGGCCACCGGGAGCGTGCCCACGCCGTAGCCTTCGGGCAGTTCCGCCCCGAACTCCCCGTCCAGCAGGCGGCGGATGGCTTCCCCGACCTTGGAATCCGCGAACGCGGCGCTGTGGACGTGCAGCAGCCCCTTGGCTTCCTCGATCAGGCTGTCCCACTCGTCATCCCCGATGAAGGCCACCTTTTCGCTGAAAGCGGGGGACGGCGTCGCGCAGGTCCAGTGGGCACCCTGGCCGCCCACGTTGGTGGCGGCAGCCGCGGCCGGGAAGGATGGTGCGTGGGCGGAGCCAACTCCGCCGAAGTCCAGTAGGTGAGTGCCTTGGCGTGCGGTGAACATGCCCTCGGTGACGGTTGCGGCGGGGATGCCGAGTGACTCCCGGTACGCGCCGGCCTGGGGGCCCTGGGACATCTCCCGGGCCCGCGCCTTTTCGGCCGGGTCCGGGATGTTCCGGACGCTCTCCCCGGGCACGGCGGTCAGCTGGGGTCCGGCTTCAAACATGATCACGCGAGCGTTCGGGGCCTGCTCCAGCAGCACACGGGCGTAGGTGGATCCGATGGGGCCGCTGCCGACAACGGCAATGGTGGGATTGGACATGATGTCTCCTTTGAGATCAGGCCGGAAGGGTTTCGGAAGGCGTGCGGGTTGCGGGGACAGGTTCGTCGGAGAGGCGCCCGTGCGGGAGCAGGACAGCCGCCACAATCCCCAGGGCGTAGGCGGCGGCCAGCGCGATGAAGATGGGGGTGAAGACGGTGCCGTAGATCTGCGCGACGCTGGCCTGGACTGCCGCGGACGCCCCGTGCACCTGGTGCGGCGTCAGCGTTGACGCGTCCAGCCCCGCCGGCAGGAGGGCGGCGACACCTGAGCCGACCACACCGCCGATGACCGCCGTCGCCACTGTCGATCCCACCTGCCGCACCAGGTTGATGGTGGCCGTGATGGTGCCGGTCTGGCTGGCCGGCGCGGCTCCTTGGACGACGGCGACGATCAGGCTCATGAACGCGCCAGTGCCCATGCCCACACCCGCCATCACCATCATGGGTGCCCAGAGCGGAAGGCCCGCGGGCAGCAGCGCCATGACCAGCAGGCCGGCCGCTCCCAGGATGGTGCCAACGATGGGAAAGATCCGGTACCGCCCGGTGCGGCTTGCCAGCCATCCGGTCAGCAGGTTGCTGGCAAGCATCCCGAAGACGGTGGCGATGGGGACCAGGCCGGACACCGTAGCGGTGGTCCGGTACGCCATTTGGAAGTACGTGGGCAGGTAGGCGGTGATGGAGAAGAGTCCGACGCCGATGATCGCCGAGAGCGCCGTGCCGGCGGCGATGGTGCGGTTGGCGAAGAAGTACAGCGGAATGATGGGCTCAGGAGCACGCCGTTCGATCAGGAAGAAAGCGATGAAACCGGCGACACTGACCGCCAGCGCGGTCAGGGCCGTCGCCCCGCCGCTCTGGTCAGCGGCCCAGGAGGCGGCCAGCACCAGGGCTACCAGTGCGGTGGTGAAGACGGCGGCGCCGGCGATGTCAAAGCTCCGGGGCGCCGGCCCTGGTTCCAGGCGGGGAACGGCAACCAGCGCGAAGGCAAAGGCGGCCGCGCCCACAGGGATGTTGATCCAAAAGACCCATTGCCAGCCCCAGTAATCAGTGATGGCACCGCCCAGGACGGGGCCAACCAGGATGGCGATAGGAAATGCTGCGCCGATGATGGCCATATGGCGGGGCCGTTCCCGCTGCGTGGTGACCCGCGCAATGATGGTCTGCGACATCAGCTGCAGGCCCGCTGAGCTCATGCCCTGCAGCACGCGGGCTGCAATCAGCCACGCGATGTCCGTGGCGAAACCGCAGGCAAGGGAAGCGGCAAGGAAGATCACCAGGGAGACCAGGAAGATCCGCCGGGCGCCGAGCACGTCGCCCAGCTTGCCGAGCACGGGGAGCAGGACGGTGCTGGCCAGGGTGTAGCCGACCACCACCCAGCTCATGAGCTGCAGCGCGCCCAGTTCGCCGGAAATGGTTGCCAGGGAAGTGGAAACCACGGTGTGGTCCAGCGCACCGAGGAAGGAAACGGTCAACAGCGAAGCGACCAGGAGACGGAGTTTTACGGGAGAGAGTGGCATAGTGGTCTGCCCGAACGATCGGGCCGTCGGCGCGACGTGGTGTGCCTCCGGCGCACCATCACGACGGAGAACGGGTCCGCGGGGAACCCCGGCGCCATTGATGAGCCTACCGCCACTTAAGTTGGAAAGCAACAAAAGATTGCTTGGTTTAGACACCTTGGTTCCGCGGCACCTGGAGGACTTCCCGGGCCAGCGCCTGGTCCGCCAGCAACTCCTCCAGATCCGCCGCAGGTTCCCCGGACCGCCAGGAATCAAGAGCGCGGCGCAGCGCAAGGCGGGCCGGGGACTCGTAGCGTTCAGCCGCCTTCAGGATCCCGTCCGCCGTGGAGGTTTCCACCCGGACTGACCCGGCAGGCTGGTCCACAACCACCTCCGTCCGCACGTCACCAAGGGCGAGCACCTGGAGGATGCCCCCGGGGCCACGTCCCCCGCCCAGGGCAGTTCCCGCAAGAGTTGCTGGAAGGCTTGCGCCCGCGGACTGCACGTCCATCAGTGCAATCAGGCCAAGCGAGGCGCCGCCGGCCGCCCGGAGCGCCAAAGGCCCCTCCCCGAGGGAGCGGACCCAACCGAAGCCATCGCTGACCACCGCTTCCAGTTCGGCCGCAGGCGCGGCGCATTCCACCGTGACGGCCCGGGCCTGGTGCCCACGCCTTGCCTGCACGGCGTCCGCGACGACGTCGGGGCGCAGGCGTGGACGGTCGACCACCACAGGGATGTCCCCGGGCCAGCATCCGGCGTCGGGATTTTCGCGTGGAAGCACCCTGGGATCGGCAATGAGTACCGCCGCCGCCCCCTGGTTCCGGGCGGCAAGCATGCCCTGCAACCAGTCGCCCGATCCAGGGACCACCACCACCGCGCCGTCAGGTTCCCCAGCGGGAATGAGAGCGGCCGAAAGCCCGGCAGCCGCACCCAGGTAGGACGGCAGGCGGGTGAAAACGCCGAGCCTGCGGCCGGTCGCCGTCATTGCCCTGCACCTTCCAGGATCCTGGCGGCAGCAGCGTTGGCGAGGTCCACGGCATAGTGCGAATCGGCCAGCACTTCGTCGTATTCCACGGGCACATCCCCCTCAAGGAGGGATGCCAGCAGGCGCCACTCCGCCACATACCCGTCCACGGGCTGGCGCCGATAAGAAGTCCACCGTCCGTCCACGCTGCGCACCCGGACAGCGGCGCTTCCGGCGCGCACGAAAGCCGGCGGAAAGTCCACCTCGATGCGGTCATGGGAGGTGGTGATGGCCATCCGCCAGAGGGCATCCGGCCCGTCCGGCAGCATGGTGAGTGCCAGCTGGACCAGCACGTCGCCGGCGCGGTATCCCACCAGGTATCCGATCGGCGGCACCAGCCGCGCGTAGACAACCTCGTCGATTCCGGGCGCAATGTCCCGCACCGCAGGCAGGTCATGGATGGCCAGGCCGGTCAGCAGTTGCCGCAGGACACCGGCCGAGACTGCGGGGTCCGGGACATCGGGAGCGTCGCGGCGGGCGGCCTGGAACGGACCACCCTCCGCCACGAGTTGGTGGTACCTGTCGTTGGGCGGAAGCGCCAACGTAACGGAAACTGCCTGCACCTTGCCTTCCAGTGCCACCAGCCGGTGCCTGGCACGCCCCCATGCGGCGTCGAAGAGGTGGTTCGTCCCCACCATCAGGATGGCACCGGCGGCCCGGCAGGCCTCGATCACCGCCTCGGCCTCCTGGCGGGTGGTAGCCAGCGGCTTCTCGCAAAAGATGGCGCGTTTTCCAGCGGCCACTGACGCCAGGATCTGACGGGAATGCTGGGCCGGCGGACTGCAGATGGCCACCACGTCCACGCGCTGGTCCTCGAGCAGGTCCTGCTCCCCTGTTGAGCAACGGGCACCGGTCCGTTCGGCCAGGGCCCGGGCGCGGCCGCTTCCGGAGTCGGCAATGTGCACCACCGTGAAGAGCTCCTGCAGCTGTCCCAGGACGGGCAGATGCAGCGCGGAAACGCCTGGGCCAGCCCCCAGGATCCCGATATTCCAGGGCATGGCAACCTCCTCTTTTGTTTTTATTATTCATAAGTATGGTCAATTTGCACCATTCTTATGGCAATGCGTACTTTAGTCGGCCTCCATGTGTGAGAATTGGTGCCATGACGACAGACTCCACCCTCCGCTTTGGGGCACAGACGGATGAAGTGACCAGCCTGCTGCGCATCGTCAACCTTGTGCGGACGGGGGAAGCCACCACCCGGCCGGAAATCGGCAAGGTCACCGGCCTGGGAAGAGGCGTCGTCAGCCAGCGCGTGGACCAGGCCATCTCGATCGGGTTCCTTGGGGATGGCGACTTCGGCGCCTCATCCGGGGGCCGCGCCCCGCGGACCCTGCGCTTCCGCTCCGAGCAGGGTCGCATCATCATCTGCGCCCTTGGAGCGGCACACATCAGGGTGGGCATCACCGCCCTCGACGGCGACGTGATAGACCATGCCCACCGCACGTGGGACATCGCCCAGGGGCCGGTAAAAACCATCAATGCCGTCATGTCCCTCGTTGACGACGTCCTCAGGAAACATCCGGAAGTACCTGTATGGGGAGTGGTGGTGGGCCTCCCGGGCCCCGTCGACTTCGCCACCGGGCAACCCGTAGCGCCGCCCATCATGCCCGGCTGGAACGGCTTCGATGTCCGCACGCCGTTCGAGGAGCGCTTCAACGCCCCCGTCTGGGTGGATAACGACTCCAACCTGCTGGCCCTCGGCGAGCGCGCCCGCCGACGCGACTCCCTGAAGGACCTCATCTACTGCAAGATCGGCTCTGGGGTGGGCGCGGGCCTCCTGTCGAAAGGCAGGATCCACCGTGGCGCCAACGGGGCAGCCGGGGATATCGGCCACGTCCGGGTATCCGACTCCGACGTGCCGTGCCGCTGCGGAAAAGTCGGCTGCCTGGAGGCGGTCGCCGGCGGCTGGGCGTTGGTGCGGGATGCCGAACAGGCCATCAAGGACGGCGTCGCCACATCCCTGGCAGGCCGGGCAAAGAAGGGTCCCCTCAACCTGGAGGACATTACCCTCGCGGCGCAGGCGGGCGACTCGCTGGCCATCGGGCTCATCCAGAAGTCAGCGCACGTTGCAGGCGAGACCATTTCCGCCCTGGTGAATATGTTCAATCCAGGCGTCATCGTCATCGGCGGCGCCATTGCCTCTGCGGGAGAGGTATTCCTTGCCGAGGTCCGCCAGCGCGTCTATGAACTGTCACTGCCCCTGGCCACACGGGACCTCACCATCACGCTGTCCGTGAACGATGAGCGGGAACCGCTGCGCGGCGGAGCGGAACTGGCCCGTGAGCAACTGTTCGACATCACCTTCCCCCGCTGGTTCGCCGACGGGCACCCCTCACCGGAACGTGAGGCAGTGCCGGCCTAGCCCCGCAAGGGCCGGCAGCAGGGGGCTCCGGTCAGGCCACGTCGCGCGAGGCACCAGGCAGCACCGCGTGGAGTGGGTCCAGCCGGGCTTCGACATGGAATGGCAGCACCAGCGGCCGGCCGGGAGCGGCCTGCAGGTAGGGCACCAAAAGCTGGAAATCAACGGCAATGAGATGGCTGCCGCCGGCGAGCCCGTGCCCGCAATGCACCACCAGCCGGTCCTGGACAAACCACCATCCGGCTTCCTCCTGCAGCGCAGCCGGCGGCACGCGCCGCGCCCCCAAAACCACCGCCAGCCCTCCTGGCGGAACAGTGCCGCCGTCGACCTCCACCGCCAGGCCAATAATGCTCGAAAGCGGCATGGAGCGGATCCAGGGCAGGCCGAGCCGCAACTCAAAGCCGCCCGCAACAGCAGCAAGGGCGTCAGGGCGAAATGCTGTTTCCATCATGGCTTCCATCCTTTATCCTGAATCTGACATAAGTTTGCCAGTAAGATACATAAATGGGAAGGCTCCTTATGGCTGCCAAGATACCCAGCAGTTGGACCCTCTGCGCCAGTTCGTTCAATTGGACCCCCGAAATCATCGCTGCCCGGCGCACTGCCGCCGACATTGTCACGGGGATCGCTGCCAGTACGGCTGGCACGGTGGAACTTGAGCCCGGCCTCGTGTGGCGCTCGTTCCCTGATCCCGAGCACGCCGAGGTGGACGCGCTGCGGGATGCCCTGGCTGGGGAGGGCGGGCGTATCAGCATCGTGGGTGCGAGCCTGGACGACTTCATGTCGCCCACCCGGCGCCGCACGCTGCAGGAGCGGCTGGACTTCCTGGTGCCGCAGCTGGTGGCGGCCCGCCGGGTGGGTGCCGGCGGGGTTCGGCTTCCCCTCGGGCAGGCCGGCCCGCAGCTCCTGGCACTGGTGCAGCCGCTTCTTCACGACCTGGATCTGGTGCTGTATGAGGAGGTCCAGGGCCAGCAGGCTCCGGACAGCCCAGCAGTTGCTCCGGCCCTGGAGGCGATCGCGGCGCTCGGAGATAGGCGCATCCGTGTCCTGGTGGACATCAGCATGCTGATGCCGGCACTTCCTGTCAGCTACCTCGAGGAACTGGGGAAGGGCGGCGTCGGTCCGGACCTTCTGAAGCGCCTGGCCGAAGAGTGGCGGGATCCGGCCACCGCCGGGGCAATACACGCACTGCTCCGGGCAGGCGGGGTACCGCCGCGAATCCACACCCTCTTTATGAACCTGCTCATCCGCTTTGGCCGGAGCGAAGCCGGCGATCTTCAGGGGATCCTGCCACTGGCGGGTGCCTTCCACCTGAAATTCTGGGACCTGGACGACGACGGCGGGCGGGTTTCGCAGCCGTTGCGGGATCTCGGGGGCCTCCTCAGCCGGAACGGGTTCACGGGCACACTGACCAGCGAGTGGGGTGGCCACGAATGGCTGGGTGATGACCCCACTGACATGACGCGGCGGCACTTGGCGCTGGCGGAGAATGCGTTGGCGGGCGGGTAGTCCGGCCAACCAGAGCTGCCGGACTGTTAACCAGAATTGCCGGCCTGGGATGTCCCGGGCCGGCAATTCCTGCGTGTTGCTGCTACTTGGTGCTGAAGGCGGCATCGAAGGCGGCCGCCGAGGGCTCGTATCCGGAGAGCCGGCGGACAAACTCCAGCGCTTCGGGAGCGCCGTCAAGGCGGTCCATGCCGGCGTCCTCCCACTCCACGGACAGGGGTCCGCGGTAGCCGATGGAGTTGAGCATCCGGAAGGCGTCCTCCCAGGGCACGTCACCGTGGCCGGTGGAGATGAAGTCCCAGCCCCGGCGCGGATCCGCCCACGGCAGGTGGGACGAGAGGCGCCCGTTGCGGCCGTTGGTGAGGCGCTTCTTCGTGTCCTTGCAGTGCACGTGGTAGATGCGGTCCTTGAAGTCCCACAGGAAGCCGACGGGGTCGATGTCCTGCCACACCATGTGGCTGGGGTCCCAGTTCAGCCCGAAGGCTTCCCGGTGCCCGATGGCTTCAAGCGTGCGCTGGGTTGTCCAGTAGTCGTAGGCGATCTCAGAGGGGTGGACTTCATGGGCGAACCGGACACCCACCTCGTCGAAGACGTCAAGGATCGGGTTCCAGCGGTCCGCGAAGTCCTGGTAGCCGGCGTCGACCATCTTTTCCGTTGCAGGCGGGAACATCGCGACGTACTTCCAGATGGACGAGCCCGTGAAGCCCGTCACCGTCTTCACCCCAAGCCTGGCCGCAAGCCGGGCGGTGTTCTTCAGTTCCTCGGCCGCACGGCGGCGGACGCCCTCAGGGTCGCCGTCACCCCACACCGCATCCGGAAGGATGCCGCGGTGCCGTTCGTCGATCGGATCGTCGCAGACTGCCTGGCCCTTGAGGTGGTTGGAGATGGTCCAGGCTTTGAGTCCGTTGCGCTCCAGGATGTCCAGCCTGCCCTGCACATAGGCGTCGTCATCCCAGCGCCACGGGTCAAGGTGGTCGCCCCAGCAGGCGATCTCGAGTCCGTCGTAGCCCCATTCTCCGGCCAGCCGGGCCACCTCCTCGAACGGCAGGTCGGCCCACTGGCCGGTGAACAGGGTGATTGGTCGTGCCACGTACATCTCCTCCTATAGCGCCGCGGCGGTGACGCCGGCGGCGACCCGCGTCCAGGCGGAATCATTGTGGGAACTGCGCTCCACGGCCTCGAGCACCCGCTGGATCTGAAGCCCGTCGGCGAACGTCGGATGCGGGTCGATGCCGTCCGCAATGCCCTCCACGAGGTCCTTCACCTGGTGGGAGAACCCGTGCTCATACCCGAGCATGTGGCCGGCGGGCCACCAGCCCGAAAGATACGGGTGCCCGGCCTCGGTGACCAGGACCTTCCGGAAACCCTGCCGGTCAGCGGGTGCGGTGCGGTCGTAGAAGTCGAGGCTGTTGAGGTCTTCAAGGTCGAAGGCGAGCGCGCCCTTGTCCCCGGAGACCTCGATCTGCAGTGCGTTCTTCCGCCCGGTGGCGAACCGGGACGCTTCGAAGGACGCGAGCGCCCCGGTCTCGAACCGGCCGGTGAAGATGGCGATGTCGTCAACGGTCACTGTGCCGTACCCGGCGCCGGCCGCGCCGGAAAGGCCGGAGCCGGAATCCAGCAGCGGGCGCTCCTTGACGATGGTGCCGACGGTGCCGGAGACCTTTTCCAGTGCCAGCCCGGTGACGAACTGGGCCAGGTCGATCGCATGCGCACCGATGTCGCCCAGGGCCCCTGACCCGGCATGTTCCTTCTGCAGCCGCCAGGCCAGTGGCATCTTCGGGTCGACCAGCCAGTCCTGGCGGTAGGAGGCACGCACCTGGTTGACCGCGCCCACGGCCCCTTCGGCGATGAGGTTCCGGAGGAGGGTCACGGCCGGAACGCGGCGGTAGGTGAAGCCCACCATCGCGCGGATACCGCGGACCGCGGCACGCTCCGCAGCCTCTGCCATCGCTTCGGCCTCGGCCACCGTATTTGCCAGCGGCTTCTCGCACAGGACGTGCTTGCCGGCCTCCAGCGCGGCGATCGCTATTTCGGCGTGCGAGTCGCCGGGGGTGACAATGTCGACGACGTCGATGTCTTCCCGTGCGATCACGTCCCGCCAGTCGGTGGCGGACTCCGCCCACCCCCACTTCCTGGCGGCGGCAGCGACGGCGTCGGCGTTCCTGCCCACCACCACGGCCATCTCCGGCTCCACCGGCAGGTCGAAGACGCGGGGCGCGGTACGCCAGCCCTGGGAATGCGCCGCGCCCATGAAGCCGTAGCCGATCATGGCCACGCGCAGGCGTTTCATGCCAGCACTACCTTCCGGTCCACGGCCACCCGGTTCCCCACGTAATGCATGGGGGCGATCTGCATGTAGAGCAGGCGGAGCGTCAGGATAACCTCGACGTCGATCTCCTCGCCGGCCCCGGGGACGCGGTCCAGCGGAATGATGATCTCCGGCTTGTCCGCGACGAACCACAGCGTCTCCCATTGCTCCGGAAGCTCCGCGATGGAGTAGGAGGTCCCCTGCAGCTCGAACCGGAGGGATTCCTTGGGAATGGCTGTCCCGTTGACGGTCGCCGCGACGTCATCAACAGCGGACAGCCAGAGGCTGCGGTACCAGGGCAGCTGCACCGACACGGCGATGCCATCGGGGTGCCTGCGGACGTCGGTGTCCTGGAACAGGGAATTGTGTGTTGCCATGGGCTTTCCTTACTTGGAGGTCTGGACCAGGGTCGGGTGGGAGTCAATTTCGTCAGCGCCGGCGGAATCTTCGATGGCCTGGCGCATCAGGGCGTGCTGCTTCTTGACCAGGTCGATCGGATCGGATTCGCCGAGGTCGGCGAAAGCGTGTCCCTCCCATTCGCTGGACAGGAAGCCCTGGTAGCCGCCCTTGACGAACTGGCGCACAATCCGCGGGATGTCCATGGCGGGTTCATTGCCCTCGGCGTCGATGTCGTAGAACTTGGCGTGCACGTGGAACATCTGCGGCATGATGTCCAGCCATTCCTCCGGCGGAACCAGTCCGTGCATGTTGAACGCCAACCTGGTGAACGGGCCCAGCCGGGCGGGGTCAAAGTTGTTCTCCCGCAGGTAGTCCTCGAACTCCTGGTTGCGTTCCTGCATGGGCAGGGGCTTCCGCCAGATGTCCTGCATGACGGCGAAGTGTTCCTCCGGCAGGCCCATCTGTGTCAGCGTGCGGAACAGGGTGGGCGAGAGGCTGTGCATGGTGGAGCTGAAGTCCGCCGTGAAGCCCAGGCGGTCGCTGCCCAGTTCCTCGTACATCTCGCGGATCTGCAGGATCTTCGGATCGTTGGGGCCCTGTGGCGCATGGATCTCGTATCCGAGCTTCTGGTCGTACTGCTCGGCCAGCGGAAGGAGCCGGCGGAGGAGTTCCTTGCCGGCGGAACGGATGACGATTTTGTGGAAGCCCAACGTGTTCGCAGTCTTGAGCTGGCGCGCAAAGAAGTCGTATTCCTCGTCCGGGGTCATGTCCCGGTCCTTGCGGCGGCCCATATCCAGGTTGGTGCCCACGGCGCTGGGGGTGAGGCCGTAGCGGTCCATGCTGTCGCGCCACAGTTTCACGAAGTCGTTGTCCACGTCCGGGTAGGTGCGCAGCATCTGGGCGATGTTGAACTCCACGCCGGGGCCGAGGCCTTCGTCGGCCACAGCCTTGATCAAGGTCTCGGGCGTGTAGAGCCCGGCTGCGAATTCAGAGGTGAGTGAGTAGAGGGTGATGCCCAGCTCGATGCCCGAGCCGGCGATTCCTTCTGGCATGTCTTCTGTTCCTTTCCTGTCAGCCGCGGACGGGCTGGGCGAGGTGGCTGTTGAGGATGCGGCGGGCTTCGGCGGCGTCCGTAATCATGGCGGAGCCGGCGTCTTCGGCGGCGGACCGCTGGACGGCCTGCTCGCCGCGGATGATGTCGAACGGGTCCTCCCAGTTGTTCCAGTGCCAACCTTCGTATTCGCTGGAGATCGCACCGGAGTACCCGTTTTCCACCAGTTGGCGGACAAGGCCACGGACCGGTACCGAGGGCTCTTCGCCGTTCTCGTCAATCCCGAAGAACTTGCCGTGGACGTGGCGGACCCACGGCATGATTTCCAGCCAGGTGTCCAGTGGCGCCGGACCGAAGAGCCCGGTGCCGTTGATGCCGAAATCGATGCCGAGGTCCGGGCGGCCGTTCCGCGCTGCGAGGCCGATGAAAGCACCGAACCGTTCGCCGTGTACCTTTTGGGTGTTCGGCGGCCCTTCCGCGTAGAAGCCGTTCCACATCTCCACGACCTGCTGCAGCAGTTCCTCGGAGGCACCGCGGCGCCGGTAGGCCTCCAGGAGCGATGGGGCGAACCCGGTGACGGTGGCACCCCAGTCGGCGGTGAACCCGAGCAGCGGCGAGTTCAGCTTCTCGTACCGGTCCCGCAGGGCCAGGATGCGTTCGTGGGCGCCGTGCTGGTCCGCGTGGACCTCAAGGGCGAGGGTGACGCCGTACTGCTCCGCGACCGGGAGCAGGCTTTCCATGGCATCCGGCGTCAGGGAAATCTGGACCCGGGCGATCGGGAAGCCCAGGCGGGCGGCCACCTCGATCTGCGTGCGCATGTATTCGACCAGTTCGTCATGGTTCATGAGACGGTCGCGGCGCAGGCCGGTGTCAACGTTGACGGCGAGCGAGGTGGGCACCAGGTCCACCTCGGCCACGAGGTCCCGGAAGTGGCCCACGAAAGTGTCGTCGATGTGGTCCGGAAAGCCGCGGAGGCTCGAGAAGCCGATAACTTCCAGCCCCGGGCCGAAGCCCTCCGCAGCCACCTTGCGGATCAGGCCGTCGAGGTCGTACTGCCGGCCATGGAAGGCCCGGGTGAAGCTGTAGAGGGTGACGCCCTGGATGGGCGTGCCAAGGTTGGTCATCGCTGTGCCACCTTCATGGTCTTGGTGTCGTGCTCTTCGATATGCAGCACGCCGTGGTCGGTGATGATGTACGGGATGTAGAGCTTCAGGTCTACCCGCACTTCATGCTCGGCCTGGGGGTCATCGACGGGAAGCTCACCGGAAAGGACAGCCGAGTCCAGCGGGAACCACCACTCGCCGGTCTCGTCCACCAGCTCATCGAAGCTGAAGGTGCGGTTGTTCATGGTCCACCTCAATGAATCGGCGGGTGCAGCAACCCCGTCCACCGAGAGCGCGGCACCGGCGATGCACGAGCCGGGCAACGCGCGGTACCAGGGGATGCGGACCTCGACGGCGGTGCGGCCATCGGTGCTGGTGAGTGTTCCTTGCTCGATCATGCGGTCGGCGATCATCGAGACCTCCTTGTCTGCGGCATGCCTTGCCTGCTTACCGAAAGCGGCGTGAACCACTTTTTCATTGTTTAGTCATTCTATTGTCAGAATCTGACAGAAGTAAAGCGCTGGCCATTTCCGATGTCCCGTCCAGTTCCACAGCGATTCGCCGGGCCCCCCGTACAGCGAGCGCCACGGCCGTAAGGGTGGGGTTGCATGCTGTGGCGGTGGGAATGACGCCATTGCCGGCCACAAAAAGGCCGGGGACATCCCAGACCTCGCTGTCCGGGGAACACACGCTCGTGCCGTCGTTATACTCCCCCATGCGGGTCGTGCCCTGGTAGTGCAGCGAGGCGCCCGGCGGGAGGACGAAGGGCCGATCGTCAAGCGGCTCCCCCACTGCCTTTCCCAGCCGGAGGATCTCCCGCTTGGCCCGCTCCAGCACGTCCCGGTCCTTGTCCGTAAGGCGGTAGTGGATGCGCAGGGCGGGCATGCCGTAGCTGTCCAGGGTGCCGTCGTCGAACGCCACCCTGTCCTCCCGCTGGAGGTCCTTGGCGCAGAACAGGCCCAGTCCCACGATCGAGCCGGGAACCACGGGGTCGTCGTCAGCCAACGGGATGGGCGAGGCGTCCAGCTGCATGATCTGTCCGTGGAAGGGCATGTCGTCCGTGTAGGGCACCCAGGTGACGCCGCTCTGCTCACTGAGGGCGCCGGCCGCGCGGTGCTGCGCCTCGCCCGGGGCGACGTTGCGGAGCCTGCTGGCAAAGACCACCTGCGGCTGGTCGTTGAGGTACCGGCCCAGGGCATCGGGACGGATCCCGGAGGCCCACAGGAGCTGCGGGGTGCGGAGGGCATCGCCGCCGACCACCACGTACCGCGCGGCGATGCGGTGTGTTTCGCCGGTGCGGCGGTCCTCCACCTCGATGCCTGCGGCCCGGCCGCCGTCCACCAGCACGCGCCGGACCAGGGACTCGTCAAACAGGTCGAACCGCGGGTTCTCCCGTGTGGCATCCCCCATGACGACGTCGGATCCCGACCATACGAGCCGACCGTCGTCCCGCCGGTGCACGGCGAGCGGCATGGGCTGGACGCGGAATTCCGGCCTGCGTCCGTCATCAATGGCTGCGGAAAGGCGGTCATGGACCAGGCCGGAGAACGGCGCGCCCTCGAAGGCGGTGGTGGTGACACCCAGGAGGCGGTCGGCCTCCTGGAGCAGCTGTTCCAGGTCCTGAAGGAAACCGATGCGCTCCTTGCCTCCGGGCCGGGGGCACGCGGCCGTCCAGTGGGCGGCCATTCCGCCCACGTTGCTGGACATGGCAGCAACAGGCATACCGTCCTCGCCAGGGAAGGCGTAGCCGTCCTGCAGCAGATAGGTGCCCGGGCGGGCACGGCGTTCGCCGCTCTTGACGGCTCCCGGGGAACTCACGGTCTCGGCTCCAGCGCCAGGACCTTCCGATGCCCGCTGGGCGAGCGTGCGTCGCTCCTGGTCCTCAATGTTCTTGACGTGGGAGCCGGGCGGGCTGCTCACAGTGGGGCCCACCTCGAACATGGCAAGGGTGGCCTCCGGTGCCCGTTCGCTGAGGATGCGGGCATACGCGGATGCGGTGGGACCGCTGCCGACGATTGCCACATCAACGGCGGCGGGGTAGCGGCTGCCGCTCACCGCCCTGCCACCAATTCCTGGATCCGCCGGACGGACTTTGCGGACTCGATGGTGGGGTAGTACTCGAGCCCAACGGGACCGGCATAGCCGCTGGCCTGCAGATCGGCGAGCCGCGCGGCCCAGTCGATGGACCCGGAGCCCGGTTCCCCGCGGCCCGGCGCATCGGCAATCTGGACGTACTTGATCACGCCGCCGGCATTCGCGAGCTCGGCGGCGACGTCCTCGCCTTCCACCGTGGAGTGGTAGAGGTCGTACAGGACACCGAAGCTGGGCGAGTTGACGCCCTTGGCGATGTAGACAGCCTCCGATGTCCGGTCGAGCAGGGCTCCGGGGTGGTCTACCCGCACGTTGACCGGCTCCAGGACCAAGGTGATGCCGGAGCCTTCGATGTGGGCCACGCCCTTGGCAAAGATTTCAATCAGTTCGTCCAGCTGGTCCTGCCGTTTCCGGCCACCGAACCCGGTGCCGCTGCCCACGACGATCCGCGGGCAGCCCAGTTCCTGTGCCACTTTGACGCCGGCGTCGAGGCCCTCGTAGAAGGGTTCATGGTTCTTCGGCGGGATCATGAACTGCATACGGGGCTCGGCCAGCTGGGCGGTGAGCTGGACACCGGTTTCCTCAAGTGCCTCCTTGAGGGCCGGGATGTCCTTGCCGGTGGGGCCCCACATCTCGACGGCGTCGAAGCCGGCAGCGGCTGCAGCCCGGACGCGGTCGGCCGCGCTGTCGCCGGCTTCCGAGAACAAGAGGTCGATGTTGGGTGCGAGCTGGTACATGGGTGTCTCCTGAAGAAGTGGATTCTGCTGAAATTTGGGCCATGCATGGCGGGGCTATGGGAGGGCGCTAAAACATGGGATGGTCATGGACGGCACGGTCCGGGACGGGCTGAAGCACGTCCCAGTGCTCCGCGATCCGGCCGTCCTCGAAGCGGTAGAGATCCACCACTGCAGCATCGGGCCGGCCCGGCCCCGATGCACGGACATGGACCATGGCGAGGTCGCCGTCCACCAGGATCCGCTGGACGTCGAAACGGTTCTCCGGTGCGTCGTCGAACTTTGGCGTGAGGGCCGCGATGGCCGGCTCCGGCCCGTCCTCGATGGTGGGGTTGTGCTGGATGTATTGCTCGGCGACGTGGTAGTTGAACGCTTCGCGGACCCGTTTTTGGGTGTAGAAGAGTTCCACGAAGCGTTCGAACGCTGCGCGGTTGGCTGTCATGGGTGATCAGCCCTTCAGGCCGCCGGAGAAGCCCTGGATGAAGCGTTTCTGGGCGAAGAGGAACAGGACCAGGATGGGGATCATGGACACGATCACGATGGCGAAGATCGAGTTCCACTGGGACACCAGGGAACCGATGTAGTAGTACATCGCCACCGGCAGGGTCTGGTTGGCGGAGCCGCCCAGGAAGATCAGGGACGTGAAGAAGTCGTTCCACACAATCAGCCCGGCGAAAATGGTGACCGTACCCGTGGCCGGGGCCATCATGGGGAACACCACCTTGGAGAAGACCTGGGACCTGCTGGCGCCGTCGATTGTTGCTGCCTCCTCATAGTCCGTGCCCAGGCCGCGGAAGAAATTGGAGTAGAGGAAGATCGAGAGCGGCAGGAGCATGCCCGTGTACAGCACGATCAGGCCCCAGGCCGAGCCGGTAAGGCCCAGCGCGCGGGCGCCCATGTACAGCGGCACCGCCCCGAGCTGGCCCGGAAGGATGATGGCCACCAGGAACAGGTAGTAGGCGGCTTTGCTCCACCGCCTGGTGCTGCGGGAGATCACATAGCCGGTGACGGACCCGAGGGCCACCAGCCCCAGGATGCTGCCGGCGGTGATGATGGCACTGTTGGCCAGGCCCATCACCACGTTGGAGTTCCCCTTGGCGGACAGGACGGCAACGAAGTTGCTGAAATCCGGATGGACTGGCGGGGCCAGGGCTGACGTGGTGAACAGTTCGTTGGCGGGCTTCAGGGCCGTAGTGACCAGGAAGTAGAACGGTGCGAGGAACAGCAGGGCGAGGGCCCAGAGGCCGATCTCGCGGAGCAGGGTGAGCTTGGTGTAGCGGAACATGGCCTAGTCCTCGGGGTTCGAACGCGTCAGCCGCTGCTGGATTACGGCGAAGAACAAGATAATGGCGGCCAGCACCAGGGCAAGGGCAGCGCCGCCGCCGAAGTTACCCAGCGCGAAGGCCTGCTTGTAGACCTGGGTGGCCAACGTTTCCGTGGCCCCTGCGGGTCCCCCGCCGGTGAGCGCCATGATGGGGTCGAAGACGCGCAGTCCCTGGACGATGCCAAGCGTGGTGGCAATGGCGACGGCGGGGCGGATCGCGGGAAGGGTGACGTTGCGGAAACGCTGCCACAGGTTGGCGCCGTCTATGGCTGCCGCTTCTTCCACTTCCACTGCAACGCCCGCCAGGCCGGCCATGAAGATGACCATGGCAAAGCCGGTGGATGACCAGACCAGGACCACCAGGACGGTCCAGATGGCCCATTGCGGATCCGCGAGCCAGGGCTTGGCCTGGTCCCCGGCGCCGATCGCCGTGAGGAATGCATTGAGCGGGCCGTCGAAGTCGAAGATGTACTTCCAGATGTAGGCCGTGGCCAGCGGGCTGAGCACTACCGGCATGAAGAACAGGGTGCGGAGGATGTAGCGCGTCTTGATCACCCGGTTCAGCCCCAGGGCAATGATCAGTCCGGCGATATTGCCCAGGAAGACCGAGCCGAATGCCAGGAAAAGCGTGTTTGAGAGAGCCCCGACTTTGGTGGGGTCCTTGAAGATCGCTTCAAAGTTGGCCCAGCCCGTGATCTTGAACGCGCCGATGCCCGTCCAGTTGGTGAAGGCAAAAAATCCGCCGATGCCGGTTGCCACATAGTGGATGGCAAACACCAGGGCTGTCCCGGGCAGCGCCCACCACCAGTGTCCGAACTCCAGGCCGTGGCCCCGGGAGCGGGTGCTTTGGCCCGCCCCCGGGGTACGCCTGCCTCTCCGGGGTGCTTCAGCTGCTTCGCTTTTCGGTTGCATCGTCGCAGTCATGGTATTTCCTTGCTTGTCCCTTTGAGTTGTTGGACCGTCGGTGGTGAAGAACGCTGCGCCTAGCCCCAGGCTGCGTCCATGGCCTGCAGCACCTGGTCAGGGCTCTTCTGGCCCGTGATGATTCCCTGGACACCGGTGGCCAGCGCGTCGTACACGGCGGAGTTGGGCCACTGGATGTTGGGCAGGGGGCTGTAGTTTCCGTTCTTGATCAGCTCACCCACGTTCTTGTAGGCGCCGCCTTCGAAGTCGTACTTGTCCAGTCCGCTGACGGGGAGGGCGCCGTCGATCTCGGCAAATGCCTTGGTCTGCTCCGGCTCCGCGGCCCAGTCGAGGAAGGCCTTGGCAGCGTCCTTGTTCTTTGAGGCCGCGTTGACGGAGAAGGCGTAGTTGGCGCTGGCGTAGACATAATCCTTGCCGCCCTTGTCGGCGGGAAGCGCGCGGACGGCGAAATCGGTACCGGACGCGGCCGACGCCAGCTGCTTCCAGCTGGGAGCCGGGATGAAGCCGGCCACGGCGGTGCCGCCTGCGAGGCCCTTGGTGATGGCGTCAAAGCCGGCACCGGCAGCGCCCTTTTGGAAGCAGCCGGCGTCCTTGAGGGTGTTGACCGCTTCCAGCGCCGACTTCCACCCGTCCGAACCCGCGAACGTCACTTCCTTGGCGGCGCGTTTGTCATTCCACTTGGGGTCTTCGGCGTACACCCGGGTGGCTGCCAGGGACATGGCCATCAGGCCCGTGTTGGGAGGGGCCGAGCCGGCGATGGCAAAGAGCGATTTGCCGGACGATTCAAGGGTCTTGCACTGGTCTTCCAGGGCTGCGAAGTCCGCGGGGAACTGTCCCGCGGCCTTGACCGCTGCCTCGTTGGAGACAAGGGCAGCAACGGTGATTTCCGTTGCCTGGCCGTAGACCTTGCCGTCCTTGCCGAAGGTGCTGTCGCTTCCAGCCGGCAGGAGTTTCCTGGCCGCGTCATCCAGCGGCTCAAGGAAGCCGGCCTCGGCCAGCGGCAGGATGCTGCGGCCCTGGCCTGAACCCGGGGTCGTGACCACTACGTCGGAGGCGTTGCCGGCCTGCAGCTGCGTCCGGAGGGTCTGGTCGTAGGAGTCGTTGGGCTGCGGGTTGAACGTGATCTTCACGTCCGGGTGCGCCTTCATGTAGTCCTCGCCCAGCTTCTGGAACGGGCTTTCGATGGTGTTGGAGGTGGCGAAGGAGAGCGAGAATTCCTTGCTGCCGGAGGAGCTGGCGCTTTCAGCGGAGGATGAGCAGCCGGTGAGGGCCAGGGCAGCCAGGGTGGGGACGGCAAGGGCGCCGGCAACTTTGAGTGCCAGGGAGCGTCGGTGCTGTGTCATGTTCAGCCTTTCAGACTTCGTTGTCGAAGAACATCCGGGAGCGGTGATCCCGGTCACTCACCAGTATGGGTGAGATGTGTAGGAAAAGCACATAAGTCTTTGCTATGGCAGACATAAGTCTGGCCGGGGTCATGCAAAAGGTCCATGGTCCATTGGAGCTATTGATGGAACCTGCCGGTGATATCGAGGGCGCTGATAAACTTCCGTGACGTGCTTCACGATCGAAAGACTGCTCCGTGACCAACTACGCTTCGCTCGCGCGGCTTGACCTGAACCTGCTGATCTCATTGGACGCGCTCATCACCGAACGGAGCGTTACCAGGGCGGCGGAGCGCCTCCATTTGAGCCAGCCGGCACTGAGCGCTTCCCTTGCACGGCTGCGGTCCCATTTTGGCGATCCCATCCTGGCCCGCCGCGGCAACGCCTATGAGCTGACACCTTTCGCGCTGCGCCTGGCCGAACACACCACAGCCGCCCTTGAGGCTGCCCGCCGCGTCTTTGAAAGCCAGGCATCATGGGAACCGGCAGACTCCGAACGCGAGTTTTCCATCTATGGTTCCGATTACGGCTTCAGTACCATCGGCCGCGTTGTTTCCGAACTCGCGGCCCAGCGCGCCCCGGGAGTCCGGTTCCGGTTCATGCTGCACAATCCGCTGGTGGTGGAGGATGCCGCCAACCGTCTTCGTTCGGTGGACGGCATGGTCATCCCGCACGGCTTCCTTAACGGGTTGCCGTACCAGGACCTGTGGCGCGACGACTGGGTGGCCATCGTTTCCTCCTCCAACGGCGCTGTCGGCGAAAAGATCACCATGGAGAACATCGCAGAGCTGCCGTGGGTGATGACATACCAGTCCCGGTCAGCATTTACGTCCGCCCAGCGCCAGATCCAGCAGCTGGGGATTGAACCGCGGGTGGAGGTCACGGTTGAGAGTTTCCTCGCCCTCCCCCATTTCGTGCTGGGCACGCACCGGATCGGCCTGATCCAGGCAGCGCTGGCACCGGTTGCCCTGCAGCTGGACGGCGTGCGTGTCCTGCCGCTGCCCTTCGATGCCACTCCGCTGGTCAATGCCCTGTGGTGGCATCCCGCGCATGACCGGGACTCCGAACATGAGTGGATGCGCGCCCTCTTCAAGGAGGCGGCGGACATTGTCGCCGCCTCCGCTCCAGGGGAACCCCGCTAGGCAGTGGCCGGCACGGACCGTATGCTCTTGCGGATGAGGTCATGCTGCTTGCGGACCAGCACCAGCGGGTCCACTTCGCCCAGTTCAGCGAACGCGTGGCCTTCCCACTCGCTGGACCAGTAGCCGCGGTAGCCGCCCTCCACGAAGACGCGCACCAGCTCCGGGTAGTCGATGGCGGGCTCGTCGCCATGCTCGTCGATGTCATAGAACTTTGCGTGGACGTGCAGGATCTGGGGCATAATGTCCGCCCACTCCGCGGGGCTGACGTGGCCGTGCATATTGAAGGCCAGGTGCGCAAAGGAACCCAGCCGGGCAGGGTCAAAGTCCCGGCCCTTGAGGTAGCCGATGAATTCCTCCTGCCGGGCCCGCATAGGCGCATCGGTGGCCCAGATTGCCTGGAGGGTGTCGACGGAGTCGTCGTCCAGGCCCGCCCGGCGCACGGCACGGAGGAGCGTGGGCGACATGCTGTGCATGGTGGACGAAAAGTCAGCCACGAACCCCAGCAACGGCGAATCGAGTTCTGCGTAGACGTCCCGGACCTTCATGATTTCCGGCGAGTTGGGTCCCATCGGCGCGTGGATTTCGTAGGCCATCTTGAGTTCCAGCTTCTCGGCCAGCGGCAGGAGGCGGCGGAGAAGGCCCGGCTTGGCGCTCTGGATGCGGACCAGGGGGAACCCCAGCTTCTTCGCACCATGGAACAGGGTCTCCGTGAACTCATACTCCTCGTCCGGCGTCATGTCCCGGTCACGGCGCCTGCCCATGTCCAGGTTTGCGCCGAACGAACTGGCGGTGAAGCCGTGCTTGTCGAACGCAGTCTGCCAGGCCCGGGCGAAGTCATCCGTTACGCGGGGGTAGGTGGGCAGCACTTGGGAGGCCACAATCTCGATGCCCGGGCCGATGCCAAGATCGGCAACCCGGTTCAGCAGCCCGTCGAAGTCGTACCAGCCGGCGCGGAACTCGGCGCTTGCCGAATACAGCGTGAGCCCAAGGGCGAAGGGGTCTTCCCCGGTTGCCGGCGGAGGGGGTGCCGCCGCCGTCGTGAGTAGGGGTGCGGGCGCAGGTCCATCGGTGACGGCCAGTTCAAGTGCCTGGTTCACGAAGTTGGGGACATACATGCCCGGGGCCCCGTCCTGCCCCGGGGCAATCTGCATGTACGGCAGGCGGAGCTCGCCGATGAGCTGGACGGTGTGGTGGTCCCCGGGAGCAGCGGGCCGGTCACGGCGGACAATGAGCAGCGGGTGTTCCTGCAGGTACCAGAGGGTTTCACTCTGCGCCGGAAGGTCGGGCAGCGCGTAACGGGTGCCGCCGACCTCCAGGGACAGATCCCCTTGGGGGACGTCCTGGCCGTCGATGGTGAGCCGGAGGCTGGTGACCGAGGAGAGCCAGAGGCTCCGGTACCACGGCAGGGTGAGGGAAAGGGCAAGTCCGTCCGGGTGGGCGCGGAGGCTGGATTCGTCAAGAAGTCCGTTGGGCATGATGTTCTCTTTACTGGGATGGTGATGGTCAGTCGAGTTCGGAGGTGATGCGGCGGATCAGGGCATGCTGGCGGCGCACCTGCTCGATTGCCCGCCAAGGAGTGCGTTCGCCTTCGTATTCGCTGGAGAGGTAGCCGGTATAGCCGGAGTCCTTCAGTGCCTGGAGCACGCGACGCCAGGGAATCTGCTGGTCTTCCAGCCGGTCGTTAATGTCGTGGAATTTCGCCTGGATGAACACCACATATTGGGCAATGTCCTTGAAGTCCGCGGGGTTTACGCCGATGCCGTCAAGGAACGCCGGACGGCTTTCCCGGGTCTCACCTTCACGCAGCGGTATGGGCCGGTCCTGGAAAATTCCGGTGTCGATGAGCAGGCCGAAGTTCTTGGTTCCCGTCCGCTCAATGAGCCCAATGTAGTCATCCACCACCGGGTGCTTGATGGGCGTGGGAGAGTGAATCTCGGGGCAGATGACCACTCCCAGCTCGTGGGCCAGGTCAAGGGAGCGTTCCACCGATTCAGTCCAGATGGGGTCCGGCACGAGGTCGCTGGAGACCACGCCGATTTTTGGCCGGACAAAGCTGAAGCCCAGCCGGTGGGCGAGTTTCAGGTCCCTCTGCAGGGCCTGCGCGCCTTCGGCGGCCGTCATCGATCGGCCCGGGTGGAGCCTGGTATCAATCCAGGAACCGTAGTTGGTGGGCTCCAGGGAGTACTTTTCCAGCAGGTTGAACCATGTGTCGATCCAGGCCGGCGAGGGCTCAGGATAGCCGGGAACGTGCCCCTCGCCGAGGATCTCTACCCCCGTTGCGCCCACATCAGCCACGTGGGCCAAGGCACTTTCCAGGTCCAGGACTGTGCCGTAATCGCCCATGTAGCTATAGAGGGAAACTCCATAGCGGAACGTCCCGTCGCCGCCTTCGGGCGCCAGCGTGACCTTGCGGCTGACCCGGTGGATGGTGGGCTGGTGCTCCACAGGTATGTAGGACATCCGTAACCGCAGCTCGATGCTCAGTTCATGGACACCTTGCGGAAGGCCGCCGTCGAACGGAACCGTTATCACCGCCGCTTCCTCAAGCGGCCAGCGGACCCCTTCGCTGCCCCACAGCTCCGGCAGGGAAAAGGTCCGTCCGCCAAAGGTCCACAACGGAATGTCCGGACCCACGTCCACCAGGTTGCCGACGCGCACAGCGACGCCATCGACCAGGGAAGCCGCCATGCCCCGGTAGGAGGGCATCCGGACGCGGAACTGGAAGCCGGTTACCCGCCCTCCTTCCGTGACGTTGCGGAAGCCTGCGGACTGGATGAGGTCTCTTTCGAGAAGCATCGTTGCTCACTCTCTGTAGGGGCATGCCGATCGTAGCAACCATTATGTCTTTTTCAAACTAAAGTATGTAGGCTTTCGCCAAAACTCTCGAGGAGCAGGGAGCGGGCAGCAGTGGCCGAAAAGTTGAAGGCACTTATCCTGTCGGGGCACATGACCCGGGAGCATGACAACGAATTCCGCAGCTTCCGGGCGCACAACCAATGGCTTACCGCTGTCCTGGAGGACACGGGCAGGTTCCACGTGCGCGTCGTGGAGGATCCGCGCGGACTGGGAGCCGGCGTCATCGATAAGTACGACGTGGTCCTGGTGGTGTTCGAGGGGCGGGACGGGTACCACGAAAAGGCGGTGGGCTTCGGTGCCGAAACCGATGCCGCGCTGCTGAAGTTTGTCCATGAGGACGGGAAGGGCATCGTATGGTTTCACGGCTCGGCCGTCCAGGAGGACGACTGGGGCTACCCCGAGGAGTACAACGTCATGCGGGGCGCGAAACTCAGTGTGCCCACCGGGCTGCGGCCGCGGCCCTGGGGTGAGGCCCGGCTGCAAACCGCCGGGCCCCGCCATCCCATCACCGAGGGCGTCAGCGGGACATGGACCGTCACCGGTGACGACATCCTGACCGGCGTGCAGCTGTACGACGGCGCGGAAATGCTGCTGTCAGTATTCGATGACCTGGAGTCCTACGAGAATGCGCCCATGTGGCCCATGCCGCATTACCCGGTGGATATCCCCGAGGGAGGCCTCGCCAACCTTCCCGGGATCAATACGCAGCAGCCACTCGCCTGGATCAACGACTATGGCAGCGGCCGCAGCTTCACGATTACCATCGGCCACGACATCGACACGTTCCGGCGCATCGAGTTCATCCGGATGTTCCCGCGCGGTGTGGAGTGGGCCGCCACCGGAAAAGTCACCCTCGACGGGCCGGACCGCCGCGGTGAGCGCCGCTTCCTGCCCTGGCCCTACTACAACCACGAGGGGTAGGGACCGGCCCCATCGCCCCGCCGGCTCGGGGTGCTCCCTCAGGCTTCCGTTTCAGCCCCGTGGAGTTCCTCCCGGGTCGGCGGGTTGGCACCCGGGCGGGACACGGTGACAGCAGCGGCGCGGGCGGCATGTTCCAGGAGTTCGGAGAGTCCTTCGACGGGAAGGTCGCGCAGGTCCTGCCGGTTCTGGGCGCCGTCCAGCTCCCGGTCCACCAGGCCGGACAGCAGCGCCGCCATGAAGGAATCCCCCGCCCCCACGGTGTCCGCCACCTCCACCCTGGGCGCAGGAATGGCGGCTTCGCCGGCACGGCACACGCCCCATGGCCCGTCCGCGCCGCGGGTGACCACCACCATCGCCGGACCTTCTTCCCCGCCGAGCGCCAGCCACTTGCGGGCCGAATCCAGCACATCCTGTTCCGGATAAAGCCAGGCAAGGTCCTCATCCGAAGCCTTGACCACGTCGGACAACGTCACGAACTTTTCCGCCTGCCGCCGCGCAAAGTCCACGTCCGTGATGATGCTGGGCCGGCAGTTGGGATCGAAGCTGATGGTGGCGGACGGATGGGCGTATTCGACGGCGGCCAGCACTTCGGTTGCACCGGGCACCAGCATGGTGGCAATGGAACCGGTGTGCAGCAGGGTGGTTCCCTGCAGCATGAAGCCAAGCCGGTCTGCCAGGTGCGGCAGCTCCCAGGCGAGGTCGAAGGTGTAGGTGGCGGCGCCGTCGTCGTCAATCAGTGCGGTGGCCACGCTGGTGGGCAGCTCGTCCGGGGGCATCGGCAGCATGACGGAGCTGGCGCGCAGGTGCGCAGCCACGGAGTCCCCATACGCGTCGCGGCCGTAACGGCCGATGAACTGCACCGGGTGGTCCAGCCGGGCCAGGCCCACGGCGACATTCAGGGGACTGCCACCCACGTGGGCCTCGATCCCGGAAGCGCGCTGGACAACGTCAACAAGGCCTTCGCCGATCACTGTGAGCATGGTCATACTCTGCCAGAAAGAGGCCGGCGTCAGCAGTTCGTGTCAGCCGAGCAGCTTTTCAACCAGTTCCCGGCACGTCACATAGGCCTCCGCGGCGGGATCGATGAGCGCGAAGTGGTCCCCCGGCACCGTAATCAGCCGCGCAGGAACGGGTCCGGAACGGCTGGCTTCCACATACGTCGTGGACATGCCCAGGGGAACATCCTCATCTTCCGTCGTGTGGAGGGCGTAGACCGGAACGTCCAGCGGCAGTGCGGCCATCGGGTCGGCCACGCGGTGGCGCCCGGGGAAGTCCGACGACGGTCCGCCCAGCAAATTGCCCACGGCGCCGTTGCTGAGGCCCAGCCTTTCGGCTTCGGCCAAATTGAGCACGCCGGACTGGCTGACCACCCCGGTGAGGCGGACGGCGTCGTTCGTGTTCTCCATCTGGCGGGCCTCCGCCGCCCCAAGCCCGACCAGTCGGTCCCTGCCCGCAGCCCACACCGCCAAGTGGCCGCCGGCAGAATGTCCCAGCGCCACCACTTTGCCCAAGTCCAGCGAGTGCGGCCCTGCGAGCGCGGCAAGCTTGTCGATGCCCGCAAGGATGTCCTGGAAGGTGCCCGGCCAGCCCCCGCCGTTGCCCGCCCGGCGGTACTCCAGGTTCCAGGCGGCCATCCCGTGCTCCGCCAGGTCCTTCGCCAGCGGCTCCCCCAGTTCGGCGCCGTAGGTGGAGCGCCAGTAGCCGCCGTGGATCACCACCACCACACCCCGATGCTTGCTGCCCACAGGGAGATCCGGGAGGAAAAGCTCACCCCACTGGCTGGGGTCCTGACCGTACTGGTAACTATGCCGCTGCACCTTGCCGACACTACAGGCGCCCGTCGCGGGACGGCGTCAGACTGGCCCACTTTTGCCCCTGGCATGGGCTGCGGGACCTTGGACTTCCCAGGGTCCCGCAGCCATAACTGGGCCAGCGCGGGCATTGCGGCTGTTTCCGTTTAGCCGGTGGCCCTTGTGGGCACGGTTACCGGCATGGAAGAGGCTGAAATAACCACCCAGGATTCGACTGTTGAGGAGTGGACACGCGCGCTGGCGGAGTCCACGGGTTCGCCGGGCGGGGGCGCGGGGACCGGTCTGATGCTGGCGGTGGCGGCGTCGCTGACGTCCATGGTCGCCGGCTACAGCGGCAACGGGGAGGACGACGGCGGGGAGCCGGCCGGGATACGGACACGCGCCCGGGCGCTGCGCCGGGAAGCCCTGCAGCTGGCAGATGCCGACGCGTCCGCTTCCAAAGCCTTCGGTGCGGCCTTCCGGCGCGAGCCGGGCCCGGAACGGGACGAAGCCATCCGCCGGGCATCCGTGGAGGCTGCGGCCGCATCCGCTGTCCTGGGCGAACGGGCCATCGAAGCCATTGACGACCTCGCCTGGCTGGCCACCAACGGCAACCGCTCACTGGTCGCGGACGTCGTGGTCGCGTTCGGCGCCCTCCGCGCGGCCGTGGCCGGCGCCCGCACCAATGTCAGTTTCGACCTCGGATCCCTCCGCTCCACCGGGGCCACCTTGGAGCAGGTCCGTCAGCAGCAGCCGGACCTGTGGGCCGCCGTCCAGAAACTCAGCGAAGCCATGGACCGCATCGACACCCTGACCGCAGACATTGACCACCGTGCCGCCCCGACCGACGCCGCCTGAGCAGGGCAGACATGTGACCGCCTGGTATTGATTGCCTTCCCCAGGTGGTTGGACTCTGCTGCACGGCTGTGCTTATGGTGGGCAGCATTGTTTGCAGGTAACTCTGGGGGGAGGCGTACTAGGTGAAGTCAAGACTGGCTGCCTGGGCGTTCCTGCGCCCCCTCTTGCTCGCGGTGGCGGCAGCCGCATCGTGGATCGCTTTGTCCGCCGCGGGCGCATCCGCTGATACCTCCGCTCCCGGCGACCCGCTTCCGGGTGCCGGCCCGTCCACGCTGGCATCGGCCGCCGCCACCCTCACTCACCAGGCCTCGGACGTCCTGGAACCAGTCGAATCCGGACCGGCAAGCGCCCCAGACGCCCCGTCACCTGTAGCGTTGCCTCCCCTCCGCCCGCCCGTGGAGGACGTCACCGCCGTGGCCGACGACGTTGTGCAGGCTGTTCCGGTGTTCAGCACCGTGGTACCGGCAGGAGCCGTGTCCGCAGTGGTTGATCCCGCCATTGGCACTGTGGACGGCGTTGCCGGCGAAACGGTGGGAGCCGTTGTTCCCGTGGCAGGCGCGGTCCTGGAGCCGCTTGCTCCGGTCCTCGAACCGGTCATCAGCGCCGTTCCTTTGCCGGCACCCATTGCACCCCCGCCCCCGACCACGGCACCCCTCCCCGCGGGTGTCGACAATCCGCAGGCCGGTGCCGCGCCTGCCGGGCTGGCCGGACTGGAAGTTGGGGCAGCCGGGTTGGAAGTTGGGATCCCCGGCACAGCGCCGGCCTCCGCCCCGACCCTCCACGAGATCCCGCTGTCCCATGGGAAGTTTCACAGCAATAGCCTGCCGTGCGGCCCGGGGATGAAGCCGTCCGCCGGGAGGCCCCTCCTGAGGGGTACGGATCCGCACAACCCGCCGTCCCGCGGGCCGGCTGATCTGCTGCCCGGCGTGCCAGGTGCCACCGGCGGAAGCAATTTGTCCCGCAATGGCAGCGCCATGCCCGCTTGGCTGGACGGCCAAAACCTGCACATGCCGGCGGCCGGCTCAACCGCGGTCCAGGGCAGCCTGCCCACTGCGCCGGCCCCCGTGTCCTTCTACCCCGGATCCTTTCCTGACTGATTGAGGCCCCTCTGCGCCCCAACGCGGAATGAGCCAGTCCCGGGCTAAGCAGTAGGCCCGATCCAACTTTCAGGAGAACCCCAAATGATGCACCGCACTATCCGTGGATGCCTGCTCAGCGCCGTGATCACAGGCGGCCTTCTGGCCTCCAACGGCGCAGCCGCCCATGCCGCCGGCACCACGCCGGCAACGTCGGCCACGATTTCCGCCACCCACGCCCCCACCCCCTTCCTGGGCGGCACGGTTTCTTCCGTGGTCCAGCCCTCCGGCCGCACCACTCACATCGCGGCAGCCGCCGGGGACGCCGTACCGGCAGTGGCCAGCGATTCCGAGTCCAAGCCTCCGGCCGACACCGGCGTCAACACGGGCCTGCTGGTGGTGGGCCTGCTGTTTCTGGTCTTCGGAGGACTGCTGGCACTGATCCTGGGCCGGAAGCGCGGCTGATCCGGGTAGCGTAAGGAAAACCCAGGCAGAGGAAGGGCCCAGCATGGCACGCGTCTTCATCACCGGATCCACCGACGGACTTGGCCACGCGGCCGCGGACACGCTGTTGCGGGACGGCCACGAGGTCATCGTGCACGCACGGTCCCCGGAACGGATCCCCGCAGTCCAGCACCTGCTGGACCGCGGGGCGCAGAGCGTTGTCGGGGACCTGGCCATGCTGGCGGACGTCCGGAAGATCGCGGAGAACGTCAACGGAATCGGCGGCATCGACGCCGTCATCCACAATGCCGGCGTCCTCAGCGGCGCGGCGCTGCTGCCGGTGAACGTGGTGGCCCCGTACCTCCTGACAGCACTCATTCCCGGCCCCCGCCGGCTCATCTACTTGAGCAGCGGCATGCACCGGGGCGGCGACACCGGCCTGGACGGCCTGGACTGGGCAGGACGCACGACGACGGCTTCCTACTCCACCACCAAGCTGCACGTCACTGCGCTGTCGGCAGCAGTGGCCCGGCTGGTGCCGAGCGTCGCCAGCAACGCGGTGGATCCCGGCTGGGTGCCCACCCGGATGGGCGGGCGGTCGGCCCCGGACAGCCTGGAACTGGGCCACCGCACCCAGGAATGGCTGGCCACCAGTAATGACCCGGCCGCCCTGGCCAGCGGGGGCTACTGGTACCACCAGCACCTCCAGGCCCCGCACCCGGCCGCCAATGATCCGCGGTTCCAGGACGCCCTGCTGTCCCGGCTCGCGGAGCACACCGGCGTCACGCTGGAGGGCCTGGGCTGAGGTAATCAGGCGACCGTGGCCGCGAATTCGCGGATGGTGATCCCGGAAAAGGTTGCCGGACCGCCGTCGGTGTACAACGATATGCCGGTGTCGCCGTCGGCAAAATACACCTGCTGGGAGAGCACCGTGTGGCCGGCGTTCACGAATACTTCCACGCTTTGGGTGTCCACGAAGACGCGAAGGTGGACCGACCGCGCAGCGGCATCTATGGGTGCCGCTGCGCGCGTGTAGGGCACCAGCGGGCACTCTGCCCGGTCCGACGGTGCACGATCGACATACACCTCGGCCCCGTACTTGCCAATGTTCGTATGGCGGCTGCCGTCCGCAGAGCGGCCAACCGATACCCCCACGTTTGCCGCCGTGTCCCAGGAGATGTCCAGCTCCAACTCGTAGGCGCTGCCATGCCACGGCAGGACGGTGCTGCCATCCACTGTCCGGTCAGGAAGCACTGTGGCGGAGGTGGCGTAGCCGGTGAGCGCGGCAACCGGGCTGCTCAGCAGGGTGTACCAGCTTCCGCCCTGGCGCTCCAGCCGCAGCTCCCGGACGATGGAGTTCTGCCCGTTGTAGCCATCTGTCGCATCCGTGGGGACATCCCGGCCCGCGTACTTCCAGTCGTTCATCCACGCCACGGCATACCGCCGTGCGTCCGGTGCTTCCACGGCCGGCCACGTCACCGCCGCGTACCAGTCCCAGCCCCAGTCCAGCCACTGCGGGTTGGCCACGTCATCGGCAAGGAACTGCTGCCCGTCCCACGTTCCCGTCCAGTAGGCGTACGTCATGGGCAGTCCGATGTTGTAGGCATCCATGCTGGCGCCAAGCACCCAGTGCCGGGTGCCGTCGCCGGCGGTCATCTCGAAAAGGTCCGGGCATTCGATGCCGCCCAGCACGTGGTTGGGGTAGTCGAAGTTCCGTTTCAACTGCCAGTCGCGGAGATTCGGCGAGGTGTAAAAGGCCGCGTACCTGGCCCTGCCGATGACGCATACCCACTCCCCGCGGGCTTTGTCCCAATGGATCTTCGGGTCACGGAACCATTCCGCATTATCGATCTCCGCCTGCGTGGTGGCGGTCCGACCGTCGGCATTGGGGATCACGGGAGCAGGCAGGGCAGTGAAGGTGTAGCCGCCGTCGGTTGACCAATACAAATACTGCTCCTGGTACTTGCGGATTCCATCGGTGGGCTGTGTCGCCAGGACAACCAGGGCGCCCGCCCCGAAGCCGGCCGTATTGTCGCTGTCCACGACGGCCGAGCCGGACCAGACGGGAAAGTCCGGCTGCAGCGGCAATGCTGCGCCATGGTGTGCGTAGGCGACGCCGTCCGCGGTGGTGGCGTGGTCCCAGCCGCCGGGACCATTGTTCTGCGCGGAATGCAGGTAGTAGAGGTGGTAGGTGCCGTCGAGGAAAACGGGCCTTTGCGGATCGCACAGCCAGCCCGACGGCGGGGTCATGTGGAAATGCGCACGCAGGGACCGCTGCGCCTTGGCAGGGGTCCCGCGCCGGGTACTGTTACCGAGCAGGGCGAGGGCCCCGGCTCCGGTCCCCTGCAGGACATGGCGGCGGGAGATGGCGTAGGTCATCATTGACTTCCTCTCGTGGGGCGGCGGCTTTGCCGGAGAGCGCTCAAGGGGGACCGAACCGTAGTGAGCCCATGGATCCACGTTGATTAAGCGCTTAAGCAAGAGAGGCTAGCGACAGGGAACCCAAGCGGTCAAGGGTCTGGGCCGAAGGAGCGCCCGTCACATTTCCCGCCTGAGCCACCGTGGAGAGTATTTTTGCTAAAACGCTTGATCAGCCACCAAATAGACGCTACCTTCAGGGTGATCAAACGCTTTAGCAGAAATGGACATCACCGCCGATGAGCTATCCAGTCTTCTTCCAGCCCGCCGATGCCTGGGTTGGGGACCTGATCCCCTTCCAGAAGGACGGCGAGTTCCAGCTCTTCTACCTTCACGAGGTCCGCAGCGAGCCCAAGCCGGGAACCGCCTGGAACCTGGTGACCACCAAGGACCTCATCCAGTTCCAGGACCACGGCGTGGCGCTTCCCCACGGGTCTGCGGAGGACCCGGACTTCAACTGCTACACCGGCAGCATCGTGGCCGATGAGTCCGGCGTGCACCACCTGTTCTACACAGGGCAGAACCCCGACAACCTGGGACCGGACGGCCTGCCGCTGCAGCTGGTCATGCACGCAACCAGCACCGACGGGACGGGCACGTGGTCGAAACACCCCGAGCTCGCCTTCGGCGCACCGGACGGCTACGGGTCAGCCGACTGGCGCGATCCCTTCGTCTTCCGTGACGAGGACGCGGGGCTGTGGCGGATGCTCCTGGCCGCCAGGCATGCCGACGGCCCAGAGCGCCGGCGCGGCGTCATCGCACAACGCGTGTCCACCGACCTGATGACCTGGACCCACACCGACCCGTTCTGGGATCCCCGCCGCTACGTCACCCACGAATGCCCGGACGTGTTCGAGTGGGGCGGCTGGTGGTACATGGTCTACTCCGAGTTTTCCGAAACGTTCACAACCCGCTACCGCATGGCCAAAAGCCCCACCGGCCCCTGGACGGTCCCGGCCCGCGACAGCATCGACGGGCGCGCCTTTTACGCCTCCAAAACCGCGGAGCGGGACGGCCGCCGGTTCTTCTTCGGCTGGATCGCCAGCAAGGAAGGAAATTCCGACGACGGCGCCTGGCAGTGGGCGGGCACCATGGCGGTCCTGGAGGCACGGCAGAACGCCGACGGGACCTTGGCCTTCGGGTTCGCCGACGAGCTGGTGGACAGCTTCCGGGACGAGGTGCCCCTGGAACTGGAGGGCCAGCCGGTTGACCGCAGGCTGCCCCTCCGGCTCGATGTCCCGGACGGCTACAGCGCCGCCGTTGCCACCACTGAACTTCCCAGCCAGTTCTACGCCAGGGCGGTACTGGACATCGGCCCCGGCACCACTGAATGCGGACTACTGCTGCGCTCCACCCCGGACGGCGACCACTCCTACATCCTCCGCCTCGAGCCCAAACGCGGACGCATGGTCTTCGACCGCTGGCCCCGGGCCGCCCACGGGGACGCCCAGTGGCATGTCTCCGGGGACGTCCCGTTCGCCATCGAACTGGAACGCCCGTGCCACCTCCCGCCAGGCCGGCACACGCTGGAAGTAGTGGTGGACCAAGACCTGTGTGTCGCCGTCGTGGACCGCCAGGTGGCCCTCAGCACCCGCATTTACGACCTCCCCGGCGGTGCCATTGGTGTGTTCGCCGGCGAAGGCTCGGCCACCGTCACCCAGTTTGAAGTACGCAAGCGCACCAACAACTGAATACCCCTCCGTTCCACCCGACCCGTTTTAGGAAGATCCACTCCAATCAAAGGAGATTGCCGCAATGAAGACCCTGTTCCGCGCTGCCGCCGTGGCAGCAGTTACCGCCCTTGCCCTGACAGGCTGCGGAGGCGGAGGCGCCACCAACACCGCCAACGTCGCCCCCACGGGAGAGATCAAGCCCCGCGAAATATCGTGGTTGCTGTCCCGCCCGGCCGATGGCGCAGTCATCAACATCATGAAGAAACTGGCCGACGATTACGGCAAGGACCACCCGGGCTTCAAGCTGAACCTCATCACCACCCCGGACCGGCCGTCCTACATCCAGAAGCTCGAAACCCTGGCGGCGGCGAACAAGCTGCCCGAACTGTTCGACACCGACGCCACGCCCTTCGCCCAGCAGCTGGCGAAGCAGGGCAAGATGCTGGATGCCGGAAAGCTCCTGAAGACCCTGGGGGTCTACGACAACTACCGCCCCGGAGCCCTGGACTACCAGCGGTTCGACGACGGGTCGCTGTACATGATCCCGTTCCAGTTCGAACTGGAGTTCATGTGGTACAACAAGGCGCTGCTGGCGAAGGCCGGGGTAGCGGTGCCCACGTCCCTGGACGACATCCCCGCAATGTGCACGGCGCTGCGCAGCAAGGGCATCACGCCCATCGCCATCGACGGGCAGGACCAGTGGCCGCTGGAGCGGTATGTCGCCTACCAGCCCTTCCGGGCAGCCGGGCCTGACCTCGTCCAGAAACTGAAGAAGGGCGACGCCAGGTTCACCGACGCCGCAGGGCAGAAGACGGTCAACTGGATGGCGGAACTGGGCAAGGCCAAGTGCTTCCAGGACGGCTTCTCCGCCCAGGGCTACTCCGACGCGCAGAACCAGTTCACATCCGGGCAGGCTGCCATGTATAACATCGGCACCTGGGAGCTGCCCAGCCTGGCCACGGACAAGCTGGACCCCGCCGTGCGCAACGACATCGACTTCTTCACCCTGCCCACCACCGCCGGGTCGGTGACAGCCGCGAACGAGTTCGTGTCGCCGTCGGGCATCGGCATGGCCGTCAACGCCAAGACCTACGATCCGCTGGTGAGCGACTTCCTGAAGTTCGCCCTGCAGAAGTACCCCGCCGAATATGCGGCCACCGGCGCGCTCTCCCCCACCACCGACGTCGAAACCACCATCCCGGCCAACGCCACCCCGTTGTACCGGAAGGCCCTTGACCAGGCCAAGGCCCTCGGCGACAAGCAGGCCATGCCATGGGACACCCAGCTGGACCCCACCACCAACGGCCGGCTGCAGCAGGAGCTTGTCCTCCTGGTACAGGGCGAAATCACGCCGCAACAGTTCACGGACACCCTGGACAGCACCATCGCCCAGAACGCCCCCAAGTTCTTCAAGTAAAGGTCCGCCATGCTGCCCAACAGGTCACGGACTTCGGTCCTGGTCTTCCTGCTCCCCCCGCTCCTGCTTTACGGCGCAGCGGTCCTCTTCCCCATCCTCCAGTCGCTGGTCCTGAGCTTCTTCTCCTGGAACGGCATCAGCGACATGGAATTCGTCGGCCTGGACAACTACCTCAGGATGTTCACCGGTGATGACATCTTCTGGCGTGCCTTTGGGAACGCTTTGGTCTACCTGGCCATCTGCCTGGTCCTGCAACTCGGTGGCGCCCTGCTGGTGGCCAGCCTGCTCACCTCCCTCCGCCGCGGACGGGAGCTGATCAAGACCCTGTACCTGCTCCCGGCCGTGATCTCCACCGTGGCCATCGCCTTCCTGTTCGTCCGGATCTACTCCCTGGAACCGGTGGGCCTGCTCAACCAGCTGTTCGCCTGGGTTGGCCTGGGCAGCCTGGAACGGCCCTGGCTCTCTGACGTGGGCACGGTCCTGGCCGCCGTCTCCGCTCCGGAAGGCTGGCGCTTCACGGGGCTTTACATGCTGATCATCTACGCGGCGCTGCTCGCGGTCCCCAAGGAGCTCGAAGAGGCCGCGGTCCTGGACGGGGCCTCCCGGTGGACCCTGTTCACCAGGATCCGGTTCCCGTACATCCGGCCGGTGTGGATCACCACCACCATCATGGCCACCACCTACGGCCTGCGCGGCTTCGACATCCCCTACCTGATGACCAACGGGGGCCCGGGCCAGTCCTCTGAACTGCTCACCACCTACATGTACAAGACGGCCTTCACCAGCACGGACTTCGGCTATGCCAGCACCATCTCGGTGTTCATTGTGGTCGAGTGCCTCGTCGCCGTCGGCCTCATCCTGTTCCTGCTCAAGCGGAAGGCAGACGCATGATCACCCAGGCAGCCCCGCCAACCCGGCCAACCGCCGTCGAACCTCCAAGGCGGCCACTGCAGCGCCGCAAGCGCCGGCCGGACTTGTTCCGCACCTTGTCCCGCGTACTGATCATGCTGATCGTGATCGTGCAGGTGTACCCGCTGGCCTGGCTGTTCCTCACCAGCCTGCGCACCGAACAGGACTTCGCCACCGGGGACCCGTTCGCGCTGCCCGGCTCGTTGACCTGGGAGAACTACGCAAGGGCCTTCGAAACGGGGGACCTGGGCCGGAACATCCTGAACAGCTTCGTGGTGACCATGGGCGCCAACGTCCTGATCGTCCTGCTGGGGATGATGGCCGCCTACGCCATCCAGGTGCTGGGGTTCCGGCTCAGCAAACTGGTCCGCGGGCTGTTCCTGATCGGGATCATCGTCCCTGTCCAGATCGCGCTGGTCCCGCTGTTCATCGACTATTCGCAGGTGAACCTATTGGACACCTACCAGTCGATGATCATCCCGCTGGCTGGTTTTTCGCTGCCGATGTCCGTGTACCTGTTCTCCTCGTTTTACGAGTACATCCCGAAGGAGACGTACGAGGCGGCGTCCCTGGACGGCGCGGGGCCCTACCGGATCTTCGGGCTGATCACCCTTCCACTGTCCGTAAACACCGTGGTCACCGTGGTGCTGGTCAACAGCATCTTCATCTGGAACGACTTCATCTTCGCCAACACGTTCGTCCTGTCGGAGGATTTGAAGACCATTCCGCTGGGGCTGCAGAATTACATCGGGGCCATGGGCAAGGTGGACTGGACGGCCACGTTCGCCGCCGTCTGCGTCACCATCACCCCGCTGCTGCTGGTGTTCCTGGTGCTCAACAAGGCCATGATCCAGGGACTCGAAAGCGGGGCGACCAAGGGATGACCGCCACTGCCGATGGTTATACTCCTGAAGGAGGGCAGATGAGTTCAATGGAGAATGGCGCGGAGGCATCCGCACGCGGACCACAGCGCCCCTCGCCGAAAGCGCCGGAACGGCCGCATCCCGTTACCCTCCGGGACGTGGCCGAAGCAGCCGGTGTTTCCACCGCCACGGTCTCGCTGGTGGTCAACAAGAAAAAGGATGCCCGGATCGCGGAGGAAACCCGCCAACGGGTCAAGGACGCCATCCGCGCGCTGGGCTACCGGCCCAACGCGATGGCAAAGACACTGGTCAGCGGGACGTCCAAGTTCATCGGGTTGGTGGCCGACGGCGTGGCCACCACGCCCTTTGCCGGCCAGATCATCCACGGGGCGCAGGATGAGGCGTGGAAGCACGGGTACGCGCTGCTCATCGCCAACACCGAGGGCAACAGTGAACTGGAGCAGGACGCCATCGCCATGATGCTGGAGTACAAGGTGCGCGGCATCCTCTATTCCACCTGGTTCCACCGCCAGACGGACATTCCGGCCCCGCTGCGGGAAGCGGACTTCGTCCTGGTGAACTGCTTCTCCAACGAACAGGGCGCCCGGGCCGTGGTTCCGGACGAGGTCCAGGGCGGCCGCTCAGCGACAGAACTCCTGTTGGCGCACGGCCACCGGCGGATCGCGTTCATTAACGCCACCATCCCGGCACCGGCCAAGGACGGGCGGCTGGCCGGTTACCGGCAGGCATTGGAGAATGCCGGCATTCCGTTCGACCCGGACCTGGTGATGGAGGCCTATCCGGACCAGGAGGGCGGCTACCTGGCCACGGCCGGGCTGCTCGAGCGCGGGGCACCGGCCGTGTTCTGCTACAACGACCGGATGGCCATGGGCCTCTACGACGGCCTGCGCGAACACGGGCTGTCCATCCCCGGCGACATCGCCGTGGTGGGCTTCGACAACCAGGAAGTCATTGCCGCACACCTCCGGCCACCGCTGTCCACCGTGGCCCTCCCGCACTACGAACTCGGTGCCGCCGGCGTGCGGGTGTTGCTGGGAATCGATCCCGCCCCCGGCGGCCCGGCAAAGATCCACTGCCCCGCCGTGGAACGCGCGTCCGCCCAGGCCCAGGCCCACGCGTAGCCCATCGGTTGCTCCGCAAACGCCGTTTTGACGCACGAAAAGGGCGTTGGGCCCACGCCGGCAGGGTTCCCTGGCCGAGCTTGCGAGGCTAGGGTGCCGGTGGGGAGCAATGAATGGGTTTTAGAAGGTGCGTGGGCTAGGACGTGCGGAGGCGGCGTTCGACGTCGGCCGCTTCCGGGTACGCCGCCTGCGTCCCTTTGCGGGTGGTGGCCAGCGCCGCGGCAACGGAGGCGAATGCTGCGGCATCCGCGAGTGCATCGCCCGCCGCCAGCCGGACCGCAACGGCACCCGTGAAGGCATCCCCGGCCCCAGTGGTGTCCACGGCACCAACCGTCGTGGGCTGCACACGGGTCACCCGGGCGCCGGGCACGGCCAGCGAGTCCAGCACCACGGACCCCTGCGAGCCCAGCGTCACCAGGACCTGCCGGATTCCGTGGCCGGCGAACCGCTCCCGCACCGCGTCCCACTCCTCAGCAGGAGCGTCCGCCCCCGGGATTTCAGAAGCCAGGAACAGCGCGGCCTCATGCGCGTTGACCAGCAGAACATCCGCCAACCCGGCCAGGGCTGACGGGATCTCTGCATACGGCGAGAGATTCAGCAAAACTGTTGCGCCGGCGTCGTGCCCTGCCTGTGCGGCGGCCAGCACGGTGTCCGTGCTGACCTCCAGGCACAGGCTCACCACGGCAGCCCCCTCCAGCACGTCCGCGGCGCCAAACACGTCCGCCGGGGACAACGTGCCGTTGGCACCGGCCGAGATGATGATGTTGTTCTCGCCGCGGGCGTCCACGGCGATCACGGCGACACCTGTGGGCTCGCTGGACGTGCGGACATGGCTGACGTCCACGCCTGCGCCGGCCACCGAGGCCTCGAGCATGTTGCCGTTGGCGTCCTCCCCCACGGCACCGACCAGGCTGACGTGGCCGCCCAGCCGGGCCGCGGCCACGGCCTGGTTGGCGCTCTTGCCACCGGGGTTCACGGCGAAGCCGTTGCCCTGCACGGTTTCGCCGGGCTGCGGGAGCCGCTCACAGTAGATGGTGAGGTCGGCGTTCAGGGAGCCGACGACGACGATCCGGCCTGAAGCGGCAGCGGCAGCACTCATGGGGCTACCTCGGCCTCAACCGGCTTGGGGATCAGCAGCGACGCTGCGAACGCTGCCACGGTCAGCGCCAGGCCGACCACCACGACGGTCAGGTACGACGCCGTCGCATCGCCGAGTGCGGAGGTCGCCACCAGGACGGCGGGCAGGATGAGGAAGCTCAGGCCCGCGCCGAGGTTGAAGGCGCCGGCGTTCATGCCGGGAAGGAAGCCGGGGTTGCCGGCGGGTGAAAGGACAACGCCGAGTCCGTTGAGCATGATGTTGACCGTACCGGCGTACATGATGCCCAGCAAGACCGTTCCGGCAATCATCATCGGCAGGCTGTGCAGGCCCAGGAAGGCGATGACGGCGAGCGCGGCGATGCTGCCCAGGAGTCCGATCCGCAGCACCTTGGTGTAGCCGAGGACCGGAGCCAGCTTGCCGCTGAGCGGGCCCACCAGCCAGCCGAGCAGGGCGTACGGGGTGAGGATGATCAGGGACATCTCGGTGGGGCCCACGCCGAACCCGGGGTTTGCGGCCTGGACGTAGGCGGGGACGATCCCGTTGATCACGGCGAAGATGCCGGTCATGGTCAGCGTGGTGGTCAGCAGCGGAGCCCAGGTGGAGCGCTGGCGCAGGTGCACGGTTTCCACCATGGGCTGCGCGGCCCGCTGTTCGGTCCGCCAGAAGGCAAAGAACGCGACGGCGGAAACCAGGACCAGCGCCAGGCTCAGCATCAGCGTTGCGGCGGAGAAGCCGGCCACCAGCTTGGCGGCTTCGTTGAGCGCGGTCAGCAGGGCGCCGACGGCCACCACGATGAAGAACACGCCCAGCCAGTCCATCCGGGTGCCGGCGGCAGGCCTGCTCTCGGAGGCGAGGATCATGATGAGGGCCGTGGCGGCGACGGCCAGCACAACCATGAGCCAGAAGATGCTGCGGAAGCCGAAGTGCTCCGCAAAGTAGCCGCCCACGAAGGAGTCGACCCCGGCCACGCCGCCGTTGACCGCGGTGATCAGGCCCATCAGCGTTCCGTACTTGCGGGGGTTGCTCACGGCCGAGCGCAGCATGATCAGGCAAAGCGGCACGGTGGGTCCGCTGACGCCCTGAATGATGCGGCCCACGAACAGCCAGGTGACGTCCGGGGCGAGGGCTGCGATCACGGAGCCCACGGCCATGAGCAGCATCATGCCCACCAGGACCTTCTTGCGGCCGACGATGTCGCTGAGGCGCGGCAGGAACAGGGAGAACAGCGCAGCGGCGGTGAAGAACCAGGTCTGGGAGAGGCCGATGACGGCCTGGTCAGTCTTCAGTTCCTCGCCCATGGTCACCAGGGCGGGGCTGAGCATCGAGGCGTTGAGCTGGAACGCCACGCAGGCGGCCAGCAGGGCGGTCATGAGGGCGGCGATGTTGCCGCGGCCGGTCTTGGTTTCAGTTATGGTTGCGGTCGTCATTTACTTGACCCCTCCGGCGGTGAGGCGGGCACTTTCCGGGCGTACGACGTCGGCCGTGCTGCCCTGGGTGCGCTCTGCACCTTGGTGCGTGCCGCCGTCGTCCGCTGTGGTGTTGGCGCCCGGCTCCCCGATGCGGACCAGCGCGTCGGTGACGAGGTCCCAGAACCGTCCGTGGTCCAGGTCCACGGCCACGCTGGTGTGGCAGTCGGCGGGTGCGGGGGCGCGGAAGTCTGCCACGGTCATGCCCAGGGTCAGCGTGCCCTGGAGTTCGATGTTCACGGGGACCTTGCGGGTGCTGACGATGCTGGGGTCGATGACGTACGCGACGGCGCAGGGATCGTGGACCGGCGGGTAGTCGAAGCCCTGCGCGTCCTTGTAGGTGTGGGCAAAGAAGTCCATCAGTTCGGTGACGAACTTGGCGGGCCCGGTGCCGATGGCGGCGATTTTCTCCACGACCTCCGGGGTGGCCAGCGCCTGGTGGGTGAGGTCCAGGCCCACCATGACCACGGGCCACTTCTCGTTGAAGACGATGTGGGCGGCCTCGGGGTCGATGATGATGTTGAACTCGGCCACGGCGCTCCAGTTGCCCACGTGGTAGCCGCCGCCCATGAGGACCACTTCCTTGACGCGTTCCACGATGCGCGGTTCCTTGCGGGCAGCCATGGCGATGTTGGTCAGGCCGGCGGTGGGGACGAGGGTGACGGTGCCGGGCTCGTGCGCCATGACGGTGTCGATGATGAGGTCGACGGCGTGGCGCGGGTCCAGTTCGATGGTGGACTGGGGCAGGGCGGGGCCGTCCATGCCGGACTCGCCGTGGATGTCCGGTGCTGTTTCGATGCTGCGGACCAGCGGGCGGGGGCAGCCGGCCGCGAAGGGGACGCCGGTGATGCCGGCGATGGTGCCGACGGCCAGGGCGTTGCGGGTGACTTTTTCGAGGGTCTGGTTGCCTACCACCGTGGTGACGGCCAGCAGTTCGAGGTTGGGGTTGCCGTGTGCCAGCAGCAGGGCCACGGCGTCATCGTGGCCGGGGTCGCAGTCCAGGATGATCTTCCGGGGTTCTGTTGAACCCGTCCGGTGCTGGCTCGCTTGGGGATTTGGTTCCACGATGGTGCTCCACGTCATTGGGGCCTGCCGGGGAGGCAGGGGTCTTGAGTATTCCGGGAGTGATCATGGCAGGGTTTTGTGGTGTACGTCAAACGCTTAACGTTGCCTCGGCATTACCGCACGTCAAACGCTTGATGCCTTGGTGGGCATAGAAGTTCACCACTCTCACCATGCCCATCTTTTTGAGGCGGGACCGGTGCCCGGCCGTGCCTACTACGATCAAAGTATGGATTCCGGGGAACAGGTGCAGCAGCAACGGCCACGGCCGCGGCGGGTGACGGCGGCGATGGTCGCTGCGCGGGCCGGCGTTTCGGTGGCCACGGTGTCGCTGGTGGCCAATGGCAAGACAGCCGGCCGCGTGGCCGAGGACAACATTTCCCGGGTACGGGAGGCCATTGCGGAGCTGGGGTACGTGGTGGACGGGATCGGCAGTTCCCTGGCCAAGGGGGTCAGCTCGATCGTGATCCTGGTGGCGCCGGACATCTCCAACCCGTTCTTTGCCAAGGTGATTGCCGGGGTGCGGGAATCGCTGGGCCCGCAGTACCAGCTGCTGCTGTCCGTCACCGAGGCCGGCGAGTTTCCGGAGGCCGACGACGTCCGGCGCCTGATGTCCCTGCGGCCGGCGGGGCTGCTGGTGGACGCACCCAACGCGGGGTTCCTCGAAGACCTGGCGTCGCCGTCGCCCCTTGTCCTGCTTGATGCGCCGGGGCTGGAGTCCTACGCGCCCTCCGTGAACCTGGATGTGGCCAGCGGGGCACGCCAGCTGGCGGCGCACCTGGCCGACGCCGGGCACAGGGAAGCTGCCTATGTGGACAGCGTGACCGGCACCGGGACGTTCGCGGTCCGGCGCGCAGCGTTCCTGGCGGAAGCCGCCTCCCGTGGCGTCACCGTAAGCCCGGAACGCATTATCAGCACCACCATCGACGTCGGCGCGGCGGCGGGCGCGTTCGCCGAAGCGTGGCCGGACTGGCAGCGCGCGGGGGTAACCGCCGTCGCCTGCGCCACCGACACCCACGCGTACGGGGTGCTGCAGGAAGCGCGGGTTGGGGGAATCCGGATCCCCGGGGAGCTGGCCGTGGCCGGGTTCGACGACCTGCCCTATTCGGCTACGAGCAATCCGGGCCTGACCAGTGTGCACCTGCCGGCCACCGCCCTGGGTCAGAAGGCCGGGGAGCAGCTTCGCGGCCTCATGGAGGGGAAGTCGCTGGGGTCCGGCGGCGTCACCCTGGAGACATCGCTGGTGGTGCGCGGGTCCACGTCAGCAGCCGCAACGTAGGCTTCCTGTCGGACCCCGGCCGTAAGCTGGGATCATGCCGAGTAACTGGGAAAGCCTGGACGAGCCGCTGCGTGAGTCGGTGCAGCACAACGTGGAGATCTATGAGCGCGTCCGGCCTGCCCTGAAGCTGGTTACCCGTGATGTCCTGCTTGTTTTGCGGGACATGCTGAAGGACAGCGAGGTCACGCCGCTGTTCGTTACCGGCCGCACCAAGACAGTGGAATCCTTCAAGGAAAAGATCTCGCGTACCGAGGAGCCGCTTGAACCGGGCGGGCGGAGGCTCCTGAAGTTTCCGGACCCGTTCCGCACGCTCAATGACATGGTGGGCATCCGGGTGATCACCAAGCTGCCGGCGGAGAATGCCGCGGTGGCCAATGTCATCAAGCGCCAGCGGCAGCTTTTCGACTGCCGCGGCGACCGGGAAAAGGACATTGGCTCCATCGAGTCAGGAACCTACGGGTATTCGAGCCGGCACCTGATCCTGCGCACCATCCAGAATGAAGCCGTCAAGGAGTACCAGCAGGTCTTCAACCCGGATCTGCAGCCCAACGGCAGCTACTTCTTCGAGTGCCAGATCCGCACCATCTTCGCGCATGCGTGGAGCGAGATTGAGCACGATATCCGGTTCAAGGCCGAGGACCCGCGCGCCTGGACGCCGCACTTCGACCGGCAGTTCACCGCCACCGCCGCCATGCTGGAAACCGTGGAAACCGCCTTCTCCGACCTTCACGAAAGCTACGAGGAAGTCCGCGGCTATTGGGACATGGACGGCGAAGGCGCGGCCCCGCTGACGCCCAACCGGATCCGGGACGTCTGGCGGACCCTGCTCCCGCACGTGGACCGGAAGGTGGACGATGACTGGGGCTGGGCTGCCGAGCTTCTCGCCGCGCACGGGCTCAACCAGACCATGCAGCTGGCCGGGCTGCTCAGCGCCAACCAGATCACGGAGGTCCGCAAGGCCCTGGACCACCGCTACTCCCCCGGCCCGGACCGGCTCCTGGACGACCTTCTCCTCTGGCAGTACGGCACCAAGCACATCGACCTCACCGCGGAAGATCCCGACGCCGTCCCGCACCCGCGGCGCGACAGCCTCCTGCGGCGGTTGCGGCAGATCGAGCGGTACAGGATGACGAAGAAGTAAGGGCCGTTGGTGAAACCCGTGCGGCTGGTGCTGTCCGGCTTCGGTGCCGTGGGCCGCGCCTTTGCCGAGGTTGTCCTGGAGCAGGGTCCCCTGTTGCAGATTGCCGCCGTCCGGGGCCACGGGACGGAAGTCTTCCTTGCGCCCGGTTCCGCTGCGCCTGCGCGTTCTGCATGGGAGCCGGTCAGGTCCGCTGAGGAGACACTGGCCCGGACCGGCGCCTCCGTCCTGGTCCAGGCACTGCCGTCCTCGCCGGAGGCTCATGCGCGTGCACTGCAGGAGGCGGTTTCTGCCCTCCGGAGCGGGGTGGATGTGGTGACAGCAACCAAGAGCCACGTACTCAGCCATTGGCGGGACCTTGAGCGTGCGGCCATCGATGGCGGGAGCCGCATCCGGATCTCCGGGGCTACCGGCGCCGCGCTTCCCGCGGCGGACATGGCCCGGGTCGCACTGCGGGGCATGGGCTGCAACGCTGTCCGGGCCTGCCCCAACGGCACGTCCACGTTCATCCTGGATGAGCTGTCCCGCGGCGCCGGGCTGGAGTCCGCAGTCCGGGAGGCGCAGCGCAGGGGCATCGCGGAGGCAGACCCTTCCGCGGACCTGTCCGGTAAGGATGCGGCCACGAAGATGCGGCTTATCGCCGGGCTTCTCTGGAACTGGGACGTCTCCCGGATTGCAGTGGAGGCGGAGCCAATCGATGCTTCCACGGCCGCCAGGGCGCTGACGGCGGCTGGGGACGGACTTCGTTTGCGCGCCGTGGCGGCCGCATCCTTGGAGCGACCCATGGTGGTTACGGTTCGCTTGGAAGCCGTGGGAGCGGCGGACCCGCTTTTTGCTATTGCGGGCCCGGAGAAGGCCATGGTTTTCAGCTGCCCGGACGCCGGGGACATCACCGTCCAGGGCGGGCGCTCCAGCCCGAAGGGGGCGGCGCTGGCGATGCTGAAGGACGTACTTAACCTGGTTGGGTTAAGTGGATCCGGATTCCATTAGAGACCTGCGGGGCCTGCCTCTTGGCGGGCCGGTACCGCACAGCCGGCAGTCAGCCCAACAGTCACTGCTTCCAGCCGAAAAGGCCCTTCAATCGCTGCCGATTGCCCACAGCCTGTATATGCAAATGCCGATATTGGCCAGGGCGAACAGGGTCAGTCCGATTTGCCAAATGACGTAGCTTGGCCAGGAAAATACGCGGAGATACCGGGGGCTTTCCAGCCCGTAGTCTCCAGGCCGGTAGGCACGTCCCAAACGCGGGGCCCGCTCATATTTCCACGCCCAAGAGTGCGTGGACAGCGGCTCAATGCCCATGGATTTTTCCAGTTCCATAAGCTTGTGTTTTTCAATGAGTTCAAGAAAACGATGCCTCCCAAGTAAATGCATCGACATGAGTATGAGAACTGCTGCCAGCCCTGCCGAAGTTGCGGCCGCCAGGTTGGCGACGTCGCGGCTCAGTGAGATTGTCATCAGGAATGACTGCGCGGTGAGGGCAAGAACGGGCGTTTGCCATAGCAATTCGTCGTGCGCAAGGAATCGGGCAGTCAACATTTCATAAGTCAGCTGGTCATGCCCGTGATTGATCTCCTGGGGCGGGAAGGATTGACCCGACGACCGCCCTTCCGCCGGATTCACTTCAGGACCTCCTGCGACGTCAGGCATGGCGCACCGCGATCCCAGCTGGCCCGGCGTGTGGATAAGAACCCGCAGAGACGCCGCTGCCAAAATGAAAAAGGGTCAGCAGATTTCCAGGAATGCAAAAGGATCGAAAATGGCGCATCCGGACCTCCAGAATGGACGTAATTCGCCCATCCTCCACCCGTTGTCACGCAGCAACTAGGGGTAATACTCCCCTTCTTTCATTTCCGAGTACTAGGGGTGGCCTTATGAATTACCTCCGAGGACGTAATCAGCCCCTGCCGAGGGGACGGATGGATGCTGCGGGGCGCTCCGGCGCCATCCCGATGGTTCCCCTTGTGACTGTGGCCTCAGTAGCGGGCAACTGGACCCGCCTAAGCCACCTCCGTCAGTTGGAGGTCCACAAATGTTCATTATTTCGAACGTTGACCACTATGCTGTACGCATGACTTCCATCAAGACCGTGGCCATCGCCGTCCCGCTCGAAGCAGAGCTTGTGGACCAGATCCGCGCCGTTGACCCGTCCATCAACGTCCTCTACCAGCCGGACCTCCTGCCGCCCGAACGTTTCCCGGCCGACCACGCAGGGGATCCGGCCTTCAAACGGACGGACGAACAGGAACAGCGCTACTGGGCAATGCTCAACAGCGCCGAGGTGCTGTACGGCTTTCCGAACGAGAATCCTGACGGCCTGGCGCGCATCGCGCGGGAAAACCCAAGGCTCGAGTGGGTCCACGCGATGGCGGCCGGGGCGGGCGGAGCCGTCAAGGCATCGGGCCTGAGCCAGGACGTCCTGCAGAAGTTCAGGATCACCACCTCCGCCGGGGTGCACGCCCTGCCCCTCGCAGAGTTCGCGGCGATGGGAATCCTCAACGGCTTCAAGCGCAGCGCCGAACTTGCCCAGGACCAGGCCGCGAAGGCCTGGCCCAGCCTCCGGGTCCCCACCCGTCTGGTCAACGGATCAAACCTGGTCATCAGCGGCCTCGGTGAAATCGGGCTGGAAACCGCCCGGATCGCCCGCGCGCTGGGCATGAAGGTCAGTGGCACCAAGCGGACCGTGGAGCCCATCGACGGGATCGACCACGTCGTGGACAACGAAGGCCTCCCCGCCCTCCTGGCCACGGCAGACGCCGTCGTCAACACTCTGCCCGGCACCGCCTACACGGAAAAGCTGTTCAACCGGGAGATGTTCGCCGCCATGAAGCCCGGGACCACCTTCGTTAACGTGGGCCGCGGAACCGTCGTGGACGAGGATGCGCTGCTGGAGGCACTGGACAATGGCCAAGTGGGCTACGCGTGCCTGGACGTCTTCGCCGTGGAGCCACTGCCGCAGGACAGCCCCCTGTGGAACCACCCCAAGGTCATGGTCTCACCCCACACCTCGGCCCTCAGCGCCGCCGAGAACCGCCTCATCACGGAGCGGTTCTGCAGCAATCTCCGGACGTTCCTCGACGGCGGGGACCTGCCCCACCTCGTGGACACCGTCCACTTCTACTAGGGCTGGGCGGAGAACCGGTGCGCATCGCAAGACTAAAAACAGCAGCAGGCCCGCAGCACGCAATCGAACGGGACGGCACGTGGCACCACATTGCCGACCCGTTTGAGGAAACCCTCCGCTACACCGGCGGCGCCACCGCTCACAGCGAGGCTACGTTCCTCGCCCCGGTGACGCCCGCCGTCGTCCTCGGCATAGGCCACAACCGGACCTTGAATGACCACCCCCTGCCCATCCAGGCGTGGCACAAGTCCGTCCACACCGTCGCCGGGCCGGGCGACGCCATCACCGCAGTCCGCGGTCACGGCACGGTCAATGCCGAGGGCGAACTCGCCGTCGTGATCGGCAGGACAGCCGCCAACCTGACTTCAGAAAACGCCCTGGATCACGTCCTCGGCTACACCTGCGTCAACGACGTCACCAACGTGGACCAGAACGCGGTGGACGAGCGGAACTTCCAAGGCAAGGCCGGCGTCAACTACACACCCATCGGCCCCTGGATAGAAACCGGACTCCCGGACCCCGAAAAGGTGGCCATCGACGTCTATGTCAACGGGACAGCCAAGGCCACCTCCGGGACCTTCAACCTCCCCTCCTCGGTAGTGGAATGCCTCATCTACGTCACATCATGGCTGATTCTGGAACCCGGCGACGTGGTGATGACCGGAGCGCCCGCCACAGTGGTACCCGTCGAGCCCGGGGACCGGGTGGAGATTGTGGTGGAGGGCATCGGCACCCTGAGCAGCCCGGTGGCCTGACGGCGTCGTGGGCCGTTGCGGCATTTATGATGGATTGCGTTCAGTTGACTGAACGACACCGACGTCTGCCCTGGCGACCCAAAGGAGAATCATGGCCGATTCCCATGCCCCCGCTTCATCCGACAAAGCGGGAGCCACCTCGCCGGCTCCGGCTGTCACCCGGGCAGCAGCCGTCCTGGATGCCCTCGCCGCCTCGGCCACCGGGCGCCTGACCCTGAGCGACCTCTCGCGCGAAGTGGGCATCCCCAAGTCCTCCACTTCCAACCTCCTGCTGGCACTGGAGGAGGCCCGGCTGATCAGCCGGCAGGGCTCGGAGTTCACCCTGGGCCGCAAGCTGGTGGAACTGGGCGCCGCCTACCTTGGCCGGATGGATGAGGTGCAGGAGTTCTACCGCTACTGCGAACAGGCCTCCGTCCTTTCCCGCGAGACGGTGCGGATTGCCATGCTGGACGGCACCAATGTCATCTACCTGGCCCGGTACGAGGGCCATCCCGCGGTGCGGCTCACGTCCAACATCGGCGACAAGATGCCGGTGTCCCTGTGCGCCGTGGGCAAGGCGCTGATTGCGCGGCTGCGTGACCATGACCTGGAGGAAATGTTCCCGGACGACGCTGAACTGCCGGTGCTCACACCCAAATCCCTGCGCACGGGTGCGGAACTGAAGGCGCAGCTGAAGGAGATCCGCGAGCAGGGCTTTGCCTTCGAGGACGAAGAATCCACCACCGGCGTGGTGTGCCTCGCCGTCTCCGTCCCCACCCGCGGCGCCCACGGTCCCAGCCTGGGCCTTTCCGTGACAGCGCTCAAGGCCACCTACACGCCGGAGCAGGGCTCCCAAATGGTCAAGGAACTGCAGGAACTTGCCCACTCCCTGGGCAACCCGATGGGCTAGGAACGCGCCAACCGGACGGGCTTTTCGTAACTCAAAACCAAAAACTGTTGCTCGTTGTTCAGCTTGCTGTATTGTGTTCAGCATAGTGACCGACACAACAGGTGTTGTCGCTATCCCACCAGGCCAACGGGGGCCTGGAGTGCATTAGAGGGAGTTCTCGTGACAACTCGTACTAACTCACCGCAGGCCACCACGGACGGCGCCGTCGTCGATCCGGACCAGCTGCGAAGGGCAACACTTGCCAGCTCCGTGGGATCCGCCCTGGAGTACTACGACTTCTACATCTACGGCCTGGCCTCGGCCCTGATCTTTGGCCCGCTGTTCTTCGCGCCGCTCGGCGAGAGCGGAGCCGTCATCGCCTCCTTCGCCACCTACGGCGTCGGCTTCGCGGCGCGGCCCTTCGGCGGCGTGGTCTTCGGCCACATCGGGGACCGCTTCGGCCGCAAGATGGTGCTCATCCTGACCATCGGCCTGATGGGCCTGTCCAGCTGCGCCATCGGCCTCCTGCCCACCTTTGAACAGGCGGGAATGCTGGGAGCGGTGCTCCTGGTGACGCTGCGCATCCTGCAGGGTCTGGGCGCAGGCGCCGAGCAGGCGGGCGCCACCACCCTCATCTCCGAGGTGGCCCCGCGCCGTCGTCGTGGCTTCTTCGCTTCCCTGCCTTTCGTGGGCATCCAGCTCGGCACCCTCCTGGGCGCCGGCACCTTCGCCCTGATGGCCCTGGCGGACAAGCAGGTCCTGCAGGGCTGGCTCTGGCGCGTTCCGTTCCTGGCCAGCATCATCCTGATCGCGATTGCCGTGTTCATCCGCCTCCGCCTCAAGGAGACCCCCGTCTTCCAGGAACTGGAGAAGCACAAGGCCGTGGTCAAGAACCCGGTGGGCCAGATCTGGAAGCACTCCAAGAAGAACGTGCTGGTGGGCATTGGCCTCCGCATGGGCGAAAACGGCAACTCGTCCATCTACTCCGCGCTGCTGGTGTCCTTCATCAGCATGCCGGCCGGCGTCTTCCCCGGCGACAAGTTCATTGGCCCCACCGGCCTGCTGATTGCCGCGGGCTTCGCAGCGGTGCTGGTCGTTGCCTTCGGCGCCCTGTCCGACCGCTTCGGCCGGGTCCCCGTGTACCGCTACGGCGCGCTCTTCCAGGCCGTCATCGCCCTGCCGGCCTTCTACCTGGTCACGCTCGGCAACGTCGCCTTGGTCTGGGCGGTCATGGTGGTGGGCATCGCCCTGGGCGTGCAGTCCATGCTTGGTCCGCAGTGCGCCCTGCTCCCGGAACTCTTCGGCTCCCAGCACCGCTTCACCGGCGTGGCGCTCAGCCGCGAACTTTCCGCGGTGCTCGCCGGCGGCTTTGCCCCGATGATCGGCGTCGCACTGCTGGCGGCCACCAACCATTCCTGGCTGGTGCCCGCGATCTACTCGCTGGTCCTGGCGGCAATCTCGTTCGCCACCACGTTCTTCACCCCGGAAACCAACGGCCGCGACCTGGTCCTCGTGGAGGACGCCAGGTGAACAACGGCAACCCCGGCCCGGCGGATCCCGCACCCAAGCGCGCGGGGTTCGTCGGGCTGGGGCTGATGGGGGCACCGATGGCCGCCAACCTGCTCACGGCAGGGTGGCAGGTCACGGGCTGGAACCGCTCCCCCGCCGCGGTCCGCGACCTCGAGTCGCTGGGCGGGACCGGCGCCAGCCACGTTGCGGACCTTCGGGACGAGCCCGTCATCATCTTCATGCTCCCCGACCTCCCCTTCATCGAGGACGCTGCGGCGGGGCTCCTGGAAGCGTGGCGGGCGGAACCGCCCGCAGCCGGGACACTCGTTGTGGTGATGAGCAGCGTGTCCCCGGTCGCGGTGCGGGCCTTCGGGCTCGCTGTTGCGGATGCCAGCGGCGGGAACGCCTCAGTGCTCGATGCCCCGGTCAGCGGCGGAACGGACGGAGCGCAACGGGGGACCCTGGCCATCATGGCCGGCGGATCCCCGGAAGACTTCAACCGGGCCCTCCCGGCTTTGGAAGCAATGGGGACCTCCGTCCGCCGGCTGGGGGACCTGGGTGCCGGCTCGCTGGCCAAGGCATGCAACCAGCTGATCGTGGGAACCACGACGGCGGCACTCGCCGAAGCTGCCGAGCTTGCGGAACGCTCCGGCCTGGACGTCAGTGCCCTCTTCGAGGTCCTGGCTGGCGGCCTCGCTGCCAGCAGGGTGCTGGATCTGGTGGGCCCCCGGCTCGCGGCAAAGGATTACACGCCGACGGGACCGGCGAAGTTCATGCACAAGGACCTGTCCTTCGTGCTGGAAAGCGCCGCCAATGCCCGCACCGCTACACCCATGGCTTCCGCTGGCGTCGACCTGTACGCAGAACTGGTGGCGCAGGGCCTGGGCGACCAGGACCTGGCCGCGGTACGGCAGGCCATTGCCAATCTGGGCACCGCCTCCGCCGAGGAGTCTCCGCACTAAGTCCGCTGTTCGCCCGGCCCTGTTTAAGCCGCCCGGGCCTGCGGGCCCAGCCGCGGGCCCGCTGCTATATTCTGGTGTTTTCAGGCCTGGGCGCAGGGGAGCCGGGCTACAGCACGTCGAACGGCCCTTCAGTGATTCCCAACAGTGCACACCCAGACTCCATACAGGGGAAAGTCCCGCCCACCGATTTCCTCAACTGCCCCACCGGATTCGTCGAGTACTACTTCGCGGACGGCGTCTTCCGCTGGTCAGACGGGCTGTACCGGATGTACGGGTACGAACGGGGCGAGGTGGTCCCGACCATGGAGATGGTTCTTCCCCACGTCGAGCCCGAAGACCGGCCAAGGGTCCAGGCATACTGGGACCATGTGTCCACCCATGGCGGACCGTCATCCCTCTACCTGTCCATCCGGGACCGCAAGGACCGCCAGCACAAGCTGCTTTACTCTGCTGACTACATCATGGACGGAGACACCCCGATCGGCGTCTGGGGCGTGGTGGTGGACCTCACCACGTCAATCCATACGGACCGGCACCAGCTTGCCACCGAGGCGGTGGCGGCGTCGGCCCTCAACCGGGCGGTCATCGAACAAGCCAAGGGCGTCCTGATGGGCCGCACCGGAGTCACCGCCGACCAGGCCTACGGGCTCATCAACCAACTGAGCCAGGACACAAACCGCAAGGTCTACGCTGTTGCGCAGGACATCGTTGACCGCGCCACCGTCCGCGCCGGAGATCCGGAGAACCAGGGCCACCCCCTGCTGTAACCGCCGGACGCCGTCATTGGCCTAGACGGCCAGCCGGGGCCCGTCCGACAGGACGGGCGCGGAACTGACCACGGGCAGGGCGTCAGTGAATGCCTCGACGACGGCCAGCTGGCCGGTGGAGTCCGGAACACCCGGATACTGGACATGCGCGGCTTCAACCGGCTCGGCGGCCGCTTCCTCCGAACGCATGCGGACCAGCGCCACGGCAGAGATCAGGAACCAGGCAATATTGGTAACCACTGACGGCCAGGCGCCGTGCAGCGTTCCGTTGATGATGAAGGCGACCGAACCGAACAGGTTGGCGGTCTGGAAGCCCTTCCCGGCCTTCAGCCACCCCATGGAAACAGACAGGTACGCACTGAGAATCGCAACCGCGCCTGCCCAGCCGGCAATTTCCCACAGCAGTTCCATGGCGTCCTTCCAAGGTGGTGCCTGCGCAGTATCAGGGCAGGGCTCAAGAGGTGGTTCAAGGGTGGTTTCGCCGGATGCCGTTCCGTGGGAATCTGCATCATCCAGCTCTGCGTTGACTCGAGCCCTGTTCGGGCGAGGACCTCTTACGCTGGCCGGCGGCATAATCATATCCTGCGCGCTGACGCCCAAATTACTGCCGATACGTGATACTCCCCACGTCTGGACAAGGCCTGCGCGGCGTAGCACGATCGAAGCTGTGACCAGCAGTCCTGCCTCCGATCCCTACCTCCGCGAACTCACCCAGCTGAGGCGCGTCAAAGACCGGATGGACCGCGAATATGCCCAGCCGCTGGACGTCGAATCCCTTGCCAGGGATGTCCATATGTCGGCCGGCCATTTCAGCCGCCGCTTCAAGCTGGCCTACGGCGAATCCCCGTACAGCTACCTCATGACCCGCCGGATCGAACGGGCCATGGCGCTGCTCCGCAAAGGTGACCTCAGCGTCACCGAGGTGTGCTTCGCCGTCGGCTGTTCCTCGCTGGGCACCTTCAGCACCCGCTTCAGCGAACTGGTGGGCATGCCGCCGAGCGTCTACAAACAGGAGGCAGCGGAGTCGACGGCGGGGATCCCGGCCTGCGTGGCGAAACAGGTCACCAGACCGGTCAGGAATCGAGAAGCGCCGGCCCGTGAGCCGTCACTAGCATGACTGCCATGGACATCAACATTTCCTCAACCTTCCTTCCCGCCACAGACCCGGACGCCTCCCTGGCGTTCTACCGCGACGCCCTGGGCTTCGAAATCCGCAACGACGTAGGCCGCGGCAGCATGCGGTGGATTACCGTAGGCCCCGCCGGCCAGAAGGACGTTTCCATCGTCCTTCACCCGCCCGCCGTGGACCCGGGCATCACCGAGAGTGAGCGCCGCACCATCACCGAGATGATGGCCAAAGGTACCTACGCCACCATCGTCCTCTCCTCCCCCGACGTGGACGCCGCGTTCGCCAAGGTGGAGGCAACCGGGGCCGATGTGGTCCAGGAACCCATCGACCAGCCCTACGGCATCCGCGACTGCGCCTTCCGCGACCCGGCCGGCAACACGGTCCGCATCAACCAGCAGCCCTAGGCATATAAACAGACACGTATATACCGGACGAGGCCGGAACGGGGGCTGCCAGCGCAGCTCCGCTTCGGCGCCGCTCCAGGAAGAAGGGGGACACTTTGAGCACGGAAGCAGACATGGAAACCAGGCAGGGAGCGCACGTTGCCGACAGCCACGACCTGATCCGGGTGCAGGGCGCGCGGGAGAACAACCTGAAGGACGTGAGCCTGGAGCTGCCCAAGCGCCGGCTGACCGCGTTTACGGGTGTTTCCGGCTCCGGCAAGAGCTCGCTGGTGTTCGCCACCATCGCCGCCGAGTCGCAGCGGATGATCAACGAAACCTACAGCGCGTTCGTGCAGGGGTTCATGCCCAGCCTGGCCCGGCCGGACGTGGACCGGCTGGAGGGGCTGACCACGGCGATCATCGTGGACCAGGAGCGGATGGGCGCCAACCCGCGCTCCACCGTAGGCACGGCCACCGACGCCAACGCCATGCTGCGGATCCTGTTCAGCAGGCTGGGCAAGCCCTACGTCGGCCCGCCCACGGCCTTCTCCTTCAACGTGCCCACCCGCAAGGCCAGCGGCATCATGAGCACCGAGAAAGGTGGCCGGGTGGAGAAGAACGTGGTACGCCAAGTCACCTACCTGGGCGGCATGTGCCCGCGCTGCGAGGGCATGGGGAACATTAGCGACATCGACCGGACCGCCCTCTATGACGAGTCAAAGTCCCTGAACGAGGGCGCGCTCACCGTTCCCGGCTACTCCATGGACGGCTGGTACGGCCGCCTGTTCGAGGGCATGGGCCTGCCCATGGACAAGCCGATCGCCAAGTTCACGGCGAAGCAGCTGGACACGATGCTGTACGCCGAGCCCACCAAGATCAACGTGGAAGGCGTCAACCTCACGTTCGAAGGGGTCATCCCCAAGATCCAGAAGTCCATGCTCTCCAAGGACGTGGAGGCGATGCAGCCGCACGTGAAGCGGTTCGTGGAGCGCGCCGTCACGTTCGCCACCTGCCCGGACTGCGGCGGAACCCGCCTGACCCCGGAAGTGCTCAACTCCCGGATCAACGGCAAGAACATCGCGGACCTGTGCACCATGCAGATCAGCGACCTGGCACAGTGGATCCGCGGGCTGGACGAGCCCTCCGTGCGGCCGCTGCTCGCCGGGCTGCGCGACCTGCTGGATTCGTTCGCCGAGATCGGCCTCGGCTACCTCTCCCTGGACCGCCCGGCGGGCACCCTCTCCGGAGGTGAGGCGCAGCGGACCAAGATGATCCGGCACCTGGGCTCCTCCCTCACCGATGTCACCTACGTTTTCGATGAACCGAGCATCGGCCTGCACCCGCACGACATCGAGCGGATGAACACGCTCCTGCTGCAGCTGCGCGACAAAGGCAACACGGTCCTGGTGGTGGAGCACAAGCCGGAGATGATCGCCATCGCCGACCACGTCGTCGACCTCGGTCCCAAGGCCGGTACCGGCGGCGGCGAGATTGTCTACGAGGGCAATGTGGACGGGCTGCGTTCCAGCGGCACCATTACCGGCCGGCACCTGGACGACCGCGCCCGCCTGAAGGACTCCTTCCGGAAGGCCGCCGGCGCCCTCGAGGTCCGCGGCGCGTCAACGAACAACCTGCAGGACGTCGACGTCGATGTGCCGCTCGGCGTCCTCTGCGTGGTGACGGGCGTGGCCGGCTCCGGCAAGAGCTCCCTGATCCACGGCTCGCTGGCAAAACGCGAAGGGGTGGTCGTCATCGACCAGGGTGCCATCAAGGGGTCCCGACGGAGCAATCCGGCCACCTACACGGGCCTGCTGGAGCCCATCCGAAAGGCGTTCGCCAAGGCCAACGGCGTAAAGCCGGCGCTCTTCAGCTCCAACTCAGAGGGTGCCTGCCCCACCTGCAACGGCGCCGGCGTGATCTTCACCGAGCTGGGCGTCATGGCCACGGTCGAGTCCACCTGCGAGGACTGCGAGGGGCGCCGTTTCCAGCCCGCCGTCCTCGAATACACTCTGGGCGGCCAGAACATTGCGGACGTCCTGGACATGTCGGTGGATGCGGCACTGGCGTATTTTGCCGAGGGCGAGGCCAAAACGCCCGCCGCGCACAAGGTCCTGGAACGCCTGGCCGACGTGGGCCTGGGCTACATCTCCCTGGGCCAGCCGCTGACCACCCTGTCCGGCGGCGAGCGCCAGCGGCTCAAGCTGGCCACCCAGATGGCGGAGTCCGGAGACGTCTACATCCTGGATGAGCCCACGGTGGGGCTGCACCTGGCGGACGTCGAACAGCTGCTGGGGCTGCTGGACCGGCTGGTTGATTCAGGAAAGTCCGTGATCGTCATCGAGCACCATCAGGCGGTGATGGCGCACGGTGACTGGATCATCGACATCGGCCCGGGAGCAGGGCACGACGGCGGCAGGATCGTCTTCGAGGGCACCCCGGCTGACCTGGTGGCCGGCCGGGCCACGCTCACCGGCCAGCATCTGGCGGCGTACGTCGGGGCCTGAAGCCGCTGGACCCTGCTTAGCGTCCGCCTGGCAGCTGACCCAGGAAGCTGACGGTGGCGGCGGCGACCTGCTGCTGGGCGGCGCTGCGGCTGATGCCGGGCTGGCCGTCGCCCGGTTGTGCGCCGTAGTCACCGAAGAACGCGTGCACTCCGCCCTGGACGGCGGCGAACTCCGTGTCCGGGGGCAGGAGTTCCCGGGAGGCCTGGATCTTGTCCGGCGTGCTGAGACCGTCCTTGGTCCCGGAGACGGACAGGACGGAGAGGCCGGGCCGTCCCCGCAGCGATTCCACCGGGTAGGAGGCGTACAGGACCAGGCCATTAATGTCGGTGTTCGCCAGGGCGAATGACGATGCGGACACCCCGCCCAGGGAGTGGCCGCCCACCGCCCACGTGGTGATGTCCGGGTTGTCCTCGATGGCGCTGCGGGCCTGGTTGCCGTCCAGCAGGCTCAGCCCGAGCGGCTCCTTCAGGATGACCACCCGGTACCCGGCGCCCACCACGGGGCCCAGGATGTCCTGGTAGGCCCGGGCGTCCACGCGTGCGCCCGGGTAGAAGACCAGTCCTTTGGTGGCGTTTGCTGCGTCGGGTGACATGGTGATGGCGGTACTGGTTTCGGTGACAGTGAGGTCCGATGCCGGCCCGGCCTCCGCCGTTGGGCCCGGCTGGTAGGCGAAGGGGCTGAGCCAGGCCAGCCCGGCGGCGAGCGCCAGGACGGCAACCCTGCCGGCCCACGCCGCGACGGCCCGGACGCGGGAGCGGGGCCGGGGGACATCGCGGCGGCGCCAGAGCAGAGCTGCCCAGCCGGCACCGGCGGCAGCCGCTGCCAGCAGGATGCCCGGCAGCAGCGGGTGGCCGCCCAGGACAGCCGAGTTCCCTGCCAGCATCCACAGCGCAACGCCGGTCAGGGCGGCGGCGCACCCTGCCGATGCCCAGAAAAGGGCCGTCCGTTTCCTGGGCAGCGCGCTGGCTTGGCCGGCAGGTGAGGTCTCCATGGTTCCTGATCCTTCCATCCGGCGGCAGGATTTCAATGCCGGGCTGGCCTACGCTGGCCGTATGCCCGAAAAGTTCCGGTACGACGTCGAGATCCTGCACCTGCTGGTATCCCCCGCGCACGCTTACTTTGGCCGGGCCCGGGACGGTGCCGCCAGCGTTCCCACCACTGATGCTCCGCAGGCCGAGGTGGTGGCCGGCAAGGGCATCGTGGGCGACCGCTTCTTCGGCAAGGCCGCCCACATGGATGCTGCGGTGACCCTGTTCGCCGTCGAATCCCTCGAAGCCATCGCCGCCGAGTTGGGCACGGCGCCGTTCGATCCGCTGCTGACCCGCCGGAACGTGGTGCTGCGCGGAGCCCAGCTGGTGCCGTTGCTGGGGCAGGACTTCGTGCTGGAATCCGGCGGCTCCTCGGTGACCCTGCACGGCGGCCGGCACGCCCAGCCCTGCGCCTGGATGAACGAAATGCTCGCCCCCGGCGCCCATCCGGCCATGCGCGGCCGTGGCGGCATCCGCTGCCGGGCCGTCTCCAGTGGATTTTTGCACCAGGGTCCTGCCGTGCTGGTCAGCCCGGTGCCGCTGGACCCTGCCCGGGCAGGCGAGGCGAGCGTCCTCCGTCCGTCCCGCCTGCCGTAGCAGGCCCCGCCCTGCAAGACGTAAGACGGACGACGGCGTCACGCACGGCACGCTTTCGGCCCACCTTGGGCGGGGAAGCCCCGGAAATCCTGGCTTCCGCCGTCGTGCGCTGCCTGAAAGCATGCCTGGCGCGACGCCTGCCGCGCCCTACCTTTCCGGTGGATCGACTTGTAGCTCAGGTAGGCGTTGAGGCCCTCGATCCCGTACTCGGTGCCCAGCCCGGAGTCGTGCCGGCCGCCGAACGGGGCGGAGTGGTTGGAGGCGAAGAAGTTCAGTCCCACCGAGCCCGTGTCCATGCGGTCCGCCACGGCGAGCGCGGCGTCCTCGTCCCGGCCGAACACCAGGCCGCCCAGGCCGAATTCAGTGTTGTTCGCCAGCGCCACTGCCTCCTCGACACTGCCGCCGGCGTCGTTGTATTTGAGGATGGTGATCACCGGCCCGAAGATCTCTTCGCGGGCGATCCGCATGTCCGGGGTGACGTCGGCGAACACAGTTGGCTCCACAAAGTAGCCGTTCTCCAACCCTCCGGTCAGCGACGCAGCGCGCCCTCCGGTGGTGGCGCGGGCGCCTTCAGCCAGCCCGGACTCGACGTACTCCATGACGGTCCGGTACTGCGGTTCGGTGGCGCAGGGGCCAAACACCGTCTCGGGATCCAGCGGATCACCCTGTTTCCCGGCGGCGATGGTGGCAGTAACCATGTCCACCACTTCGTCGTAGCGGCTGGCCGGGGCCAGAATGCGCGTGGAGATGTAGCAGGTCTGCCCGGTGTTGCGCATGGAGGACTTGATCAGCACCCGGGACATGGCGTCCAGGTCCGCGTCCGGCAGGACGATGGCGCTGGACTTGCCGCCCAGTTCCAGCGTGACAGGGCGCAGCAGCTCGCCGCAGGCCGCGGCGATCTTGCGGCCCACCGGCGTCGAACCCGTGAACGCTACCTTGGCCACTCCGGGGTGCTTGACCAGCACGTCACCCAGGCGGCCGGAGCCGGTGACCAGGTTGACGACGCCGGCCGGGACGCCTGCTGCGGCAATGGCGTCGATGATCACGCGGATGGACAGCGGGGTGGGGGACGCGGGTTTGATCACCACGGTGCAGCCGGCCAGCAGCGCCGGCGCCAGCTTGATCATCACCAGGTTGATGGGGAAGTTCCACGGGGCGATCAGGGCGCAGACGCCCAGGGGATCGCGCCGCACCACCGATTCGCCGCCGCCACGGGGGAAGGGCCGGACGTCCTCCTGTTCCAGGTATCCGGCCAGGGTGGCGAAATAGCGGAGGATCCCGGCGGCGTTGGCGGCAGCACCGGACGATTCGGCCACCGGCGATCCGTTCTCCCGCGAGTTGGTCAGGGAGAGTTCGTCAGCGCGCTTCTCCACTTCGTCGGCGATCCGGAGCAGGTAGGCGGCCCGCCCGGACGGTGCCAGCCGGGGCCATTTGCCAGCGAACGCTTTTTGGGCGGAGCCGACGGCGGCATCCACGTCCTCCGGGGTGCCGTCCGGGACCGAGCCCCAGATTTCGCCGGTGGCGGGGTCGGTGACCGGGTTCCGGCCGGTGCCCCGGGACCGCTGCCAGGCGCCGTCGAAGTAGATGGTGTCCACGTGGGTGTGCGGCAGGGCAAGGCCGGACCGTGTGGCCAGGGCCGGTGCGTCATGCGTGGCGGAGGTCATCGGATCACCGCCGTCTTCAGCAGGGCGTTGGACCGGCAGAGGTCCGCGGTGGCCATCTCCAGGGCAGCCTCAGTGATGAGTTCCGGGATGATTTCGGCGGCCAGCCGGTCCGTGTAGGTGGCGGGGTCCATCCCGAACCAGGATGAGGCCAGGGCGATGCCGGCGTGGTCGAACCGCCACAGCCTGTCGGCGTCACGCATCAGCGCGTCCTCCAGTGAGCGGGCCACGGGCCGGGTGTCGTGGCCGTCGATGATCGCACAGACCTGGTCCACGAAGCCGGGGGCGTAGCCCAGTCCGGGGAGGACCCGTCGGGCCACGTCGCAGCCCTGCTTCTCGTGCTCATAGCGGATGGTGGCCTTGCGCCAGTCCCCCGTGAACCCTTCCGAGAGGATCCGGGACTCATCCACGTGGGCCCAGCCGGTGTCGTGCAGCAGCGTTGCCACCCGGACCAGTTCGGCGTCCGCGTCCGGGTAGGCCCGGCACAGCCGTTCGGCGAAGGCAAGGGAGATGGGCAGGTGGATGTCGTTGCCGCGGGTCCTGGTTTCGTGGACCACTGCTTTCCAGAGCGCGTCGAGCGAGTCCAGGGCCGCGGGGGTGCCCGTGATGGGGGTGGTATCCACGGGTCCCGGGGCGGGAATGGGCCGGACGCTGTACTCAGCGGCAAAGGCATCGGCCAGGGCGTCGCCCGTGTCCGGTGCGGTGCCGGGGGCGCTGCCGGCGGCGGTGCCGGGCTCCGCCGGGGCAAACGGCGTCTTGGGGGTGCTCATAATGCTCCTTCGGGTTGGCCGGCCTCGCGGCTAGCTGTCCGTAGTGATGGTCTTGAGTTGGGTGCCGGGGTCTGCGGCGGCATCGGCGGGAATGTTGAGGCCCTTGGCGAGCGCGTTCTTGACGGCCATGAAGTCGAGTGGTGCGTTGACGCAGTCCGCGGCGATGATGCGGCCCTGGCGGTAGTAGAGGACGCTGAATTTTCCGCGTTCCTGGTCGTTCCGGACCACGGTTTGGTCGTAGCCGTTGCACAGGCCGGCGATCTGCAGCTTGAGGTCCGCCTGGTTGGACCAGAACCACGGGATGCCGGCGTATTCCTCGCGCCGTCCGGTCAGCGAATAGGCGGCCACCTTGGCGTGCTCGATGGCGTTGTTGACGCTTTCCAGCCGGATCCGTTCCCCGGGCTCGGAGCCGGGAACGGGGTTGGGCATGTTGGCGACGTCCCCCACGGCCACCGTGGTGCCGTCGGAGGCCAGCGCGAACCGGTCCACCACCACGCCGTTGTCCACGGCCAGGCCCAGCTGTTCTGCCAGCTGCGTGTTGGGAATGACGCCGATGCCGATCAGGACGATCTGTGCCGGCAGTACCGTCCCGTCCTGGAGTTCGACGGCGGCAACCCGGGTGCCGCCGTCGTCAGCGGTGAAGCGCGCCGCACTGGTGTTGAGGCGGATATCCAGGCCGCGGGACCGGTGGGCCTGCAGGAAGTATTCGGCGGTCTCCTCCCCTACGGCCCTGCCGACCAGCCGCGGCCCGAACTCGAGCACGGTGACATTTTTACCCATTTTCTGCAGGCTGGACGCGGCCTCCAGGCCGATGAACCCGCCGCCGATCACCACCACATCCGTGGCGTCGCCCACTCTTGCCTTCAGTGCCAGGGCGTCGTCGGCATTGCGGAGGTAGAGCACGCCGTCCAGGCCGTTGCCGTCAATCTCCAGCTTCCGGGCACGGGCGCCGACGGTGAGGGCCAGCCGCTTGAACGGGAACTCCCGGCCCGAGGACGCATGCGCCACCCCGGAACCGTCCGCGTCCTTGTCGATCCGGACGATGTATTCGCCCTTGACCAGGTCCACGTTGTGCTCGGCCCAGTAGTCGTTGGACCGGAAGATGAGGGATTCGCTTTCCACGGTGCCCTGCAGGAACTCCTTGGACAGCGCCGGCCGCTGGTACGGGCGGTGGTCCTCGTCCCCCAGCAGGGTGATGTGTTCGTCGAAGCCCAGCGCCCGGAGCGATACCGCCAACTGCACGCCGGACTGGCTGGCGCCGATGATCAGGAGCCCGGTCCTGGTGGGAACCGTGGCCGTTCCGGCTTCCTGCTGTACTGCCTGCGTTCCCATGGCTACACCTGGGTTTCGGGGGTGGTGACGAAGAGTTCCAGCTCCTCCGTCAGGCGGAGCTGACAGGACAGCCGGGAGTTGTCCTCACGGTCCACGGCAGTGCCATAGAGCATTTCATCCTCCATGTCCTCCATGGCGGGCAGCTGCGAGGCGCAGTCCTCGCGGACGAAGACGTGGCAGGTGGCGCAGGACAGCGAACCGCCGCACTCGGCCACGATGCCGGGAACGCCGTTGCGCACCGCGGTTTCCATGACCGAATCGCCTGCATTGCCTTCGACGTCCCGGACGGTGCCTTCTGCGTCGGTGAAGTGAACCGTTGGCATTGTGGTCCTCCTTGCTTGAAGTTGGTTGGATGGGGGCGGGGGTGGCCGGTCAGATGAACTGCCGGCCGCCGTCCACCACCATGGTCTGGCCGGTGTAGTAAGAGCTGTCAGGCCCGGCGAGGAACAGGGCGGCGCCCACAATGTCCTCGGGCTGGCTGGCGCGTTTGATGGCGCCGCGGTCCACGCCGTAGTTCTCGGCGTTTTCCATCAGTCCGTAGCTGGCCTCGGTGAGCGTGAAGCCGGGGGCGATCGCGTTCACCGTGATCCCCCGCCGACCCAGTTCCTTGGCCATGACCCGGGTGAGTGCCACCACGCCGCCCTTGGAGGCGACGTAGTGCGCCCATTGCTCGGAGCCGCTGAAGATCGTGGCGCTGGAAAGGTTGATGACGCGTCCGCCTTCCCCCAGGTAGGGGCTCGCGGCACGGGTCACCAGCCAGGGTCCCTTGAGGTTGACGTTCATCACCAGGTCCCATTCGGCCGGATTGATGTCCTCGAAGCGGCTGCGGGTCACCCCCGCGTACACCGCCGCGTTGTTGAGGACGACGTCGATGCGGCCGTTGCCGAACTCCACGCAGCTTGCGGCTAGCTGCTCCGTGGAGTCGACGTCGGTCACGTCGGCGGCGAAGGCAGCGGCGTGGGCGCCCGCTTCACGGACCAGCTTGGCGGTCTGTTCGGCACCCTCGAGATTGATGTCCGCCACCGCCACCCGGTATCCACGGCCGGCAAAACCGAGCGCGAACGCCCTGCCCAGCCCGCCCGCGGCGCCGGTGATAAGGACCGTCTTTTCGTTCATGCCTTCAGCGGAATATTCGCCTGAGGGCATGTCCCGTTCAGACATGGCTGTGGCTGTGGGCGCCGGGTCCGGCAACCACGAGGTCGTCCTCGGCGTCCAGGATCTGGACCGTGCCCTTGGTGCCGTCCACACGCAGCCGCTGGCCGGTCTTGATGGTGGTGGATCCGGAGCCCGTGCCGGTGACGGCAGGCAGGCCGTATTCGCGGCACACGATCGCGGCGTGGCTCATCATGCCGCCGATGTCCGTGACCGTGGCGCTGATCTTGCCGAAGATGGGACCCCAGGAGGGAGCCGTCACCGTGGCCACCAGGATTTCGCCCTGCTGCACCTCGGAGAGCTGGTCGGCGTCGGTGACCACGCGGGCCAGGCCTTCCACCACGCCGGGTGAGGCGGCCATGCCGCGCAGTCCGCCGCCTTCCACTTCTTCACCGGCTCCCAGCCACTGCTGGACCTGTTCGGTGGTGATGCCCCAGAGCATCCGGGTGAAGGGTTCGGTGATGGATGCCGGCGGGGTGTTCAGGGCCGGCGCGGGGCGGGCGGTCTTGAGGGCGTCCACGATGCCGCGGCGGCGTTCGATCTCTTCGGGCCAGTAGTCGGGGCCGATGGGCTTGGCACCCACGCCCCACCCGGTGACCAGGTCGAAGAGGGCGTCGCGGACCTCGTTGCGGCCCAGGTAGAGCAGGTCGTCCGGCTGGGTCCAGAAGCCCTCGGCATGCATCATGCGGGAGAGTTCGCGGATCTTGCGCCAGAAGACGCCCATGGTCCAGTGTTCGATGTAGAAGTTGTGGTTCTCCACGTAGGGGTAGGCGGTGGCAGCGAGGCCGCGCTTGGCGTCGAAGACTGCCTGGTTCTCGCCTTCAAGGAGGTCACGGTATTCCTCGATGATGCGGTCGCGTTCGGCGATGAGGGCCTCGACGGGACGCATAATCTCCTGGCCCTCGTCCACGCGCCGGATGTAGTCGGCGATGTAGCCCAGCGGGATTTCCTGGTTCACGTTCCAGTACTTGTCGTGGCCGTAGAAGCCGTTGCCCACGGTGAAGTTGAACCACGGGTCCTTGGCACCTTCGTACTGGGCCAGCCAGCGGTCCCCGCCCGGGGCGGCGGCGATGGCACCCAAAGTAGCCTCGACGTCGTCCGTGTTTCCAAAGTGGGGCTGGAGGCCCAGTTCGACGGCAAGCTTGGCGAGCTGCTTGAGCTCGTCATCGGGGCGGAACAGTTCCATGTCCACGCCCTGGACCATGCTGGCGATCGACTGGTCCGGGATGTTCGGGAAGACCTGCTTGCAGAAGTTGAAGAAGTCCAGGTAGGCGATGTAGCCCAGGTTCAGGAACTCGAAGTGGTACTGCCAGTTCTGGTAGGCCAGCTGGATGAGGCGGTCGTAGCTTTCCAGGAGCTTCTCGGAGCCGTCCTTGCCCTTGCCGGAGGTGATGTCCTCCATGGGGACCATGGCCGGCAGCTTGGGGAAGGAAATGGTCTCCATCTCGGCGATGGTGCCCTTGACCTTGACGTGCCATTCCTTGAGCAGCTGCTCCCAGTTCTGGAAGTAGTGGCCGACGCGCTGCTCGAACAGCGGCACACGGGCGGCAATCTGATCCTCCGGGACGGGAATGGGGGACATGTAGAGGTACCCCAGGTGGATGCGGAACTCGATGCCGTTGGCGTTGGGGATCATCAGGTGCCGGGCGTTGTACTGGCCCAGGCACTTGACCGCGAATTCGCCGCCGATGGTCTCGAAGGGCTTGAACACGGTGGGCCAGTGCTGGCTGTCGCAGAACCAGAACTTGGCGTCCTCCTGCTCCTTGAGCTTGTCCTGGAACACCAGGTAGTAGGGGTAGATCTTTTCCCAGCCTTCGGCCCCGGCGGGAACCGGCAGCTCGGAGGGCTTGGGGAACGACTTCATGGACATGGCGGTCCTTTCAGGAGGGCTCGGCGGTGAGCCTTGGTGGGGGTGAAGCCTCGGATGGGGGTCAGGCAGTCGGCTTGAGCGCGGGGGTGCTCAGTCCGCTGAAGTAGCCGCCCGTGACGACCGGTTGGGGCGCGGTCACCGGTGCGGGCTTGGAGGAGTGGACCGTTTCCGGCCGGGACTGCAGGAGGAGCAGGTTTTCGCCGTCCGGGAGGTCGGCGTCGAGGGCCCACTCAATGTCTTGCGGGCACTTGTAGTGCTTCTCGGCCCGCTTGGCCATCTGGGCGACGGCGGTGAGCTCGGCGTCGGTGAGGCTGCGGCGGCCCCGGCGTTCGTCGTCGACCTCGCGTTCAACCAGCCCTTTGGCACCGGCGTCCGGGACCAGCTCGGCGTGCTTGTCGCCCAGGTGCTCACTGACGACGGCGAGGGTCACCTTGTCCAGCACGATGTTGTCCGGGGTGACCTGGCCGGAGACCACCATCTCGCCCACGCCGTAGGAGGAATCGATGGTGATCTTGGACCGGTCGCCGTTGGTGGGGTCCATGGTGATGGCCACGCCGGAGACCTTGGAGTTGACCATCTTCTGCACCACTACGGCCATCGACAGGCCTTCGTTGGGGATGCTGTTCTTGAGCCGGTAGATGATGGCGCGGGAGGTGTAGAGCGACGCCCAGCACTGGCGGATGTGGTCGGTGACTGCCTTTACGCCATCCAGCCAAAGGTAGGTGTCCTGTTGGCCGGCGAAGGAAGCGTCCGGCAGGTCCTCGGCGGTGGCGCTGGAGCGCACTGCCACCGGGACGGGGGCGTCGAAGCGGGCCATCAGCGATTCATAAGCGGCAATGGTCATACTGCGCAGGGCCTCCGGTACCGGGCGGGAGCAAATGTCCTCGCGGATGGCTGCGGACACCTGGTCCACCTGCCGCGTGTCCTCCGGGTCGAGGCCGGCGAGCAGTTCGTGGATTTTCGCCGTGATGCCGGCTTCGTCCATGAAGGCATCGAACTGCGCGGTGGTGACGACGAATCCGGGCGGAACGGGCATGCCGGCGGACGTCATGGTGACCAGGGACGCGCCCTTGCCGCCGAGGTTTTCAAGCTTCGGCTCAATGCCGCCGTCGAAGAACTGGACATAGTCATTGCTGTGCATGGTGCTTAGGCCTTCCAGGTGACAGGAACGGTCTCGGGAACACGGAAGGAGAGGTTTTCGCGGAAGGCGATGTCCTCCGGGGCGTCGAGCTGCAGCCTGGGGGCGAGCCGGGCCACTTCCTCGAGCGCGATTTTTGCCTGGAGCTTGGCGAGCATGTTGCCCAGGCAGTAGTGGATGCCAAATCCGAAGGAAAGGTGCTCGCGGGCATTGGGCCGGGTGATGTCGAAGTCCTCGCCGGCGGTGAACTTGGTTTCATCGCGGTTGGCCGAGCCCATCAGGAGCAGCAACTGCGAGCCCTTCTCGATGGGAACGCCGCCCACCTCGGTGTCTTTCAGGGCCTTGCGGCGCCATCCGACGATGGAGCCTGCGTAGCGGAGGACCTCGTCGATCGCGGCGGGGATCTTCTTAGGATCGTCCACCAGCTGCTGCCACTGCTCCGGTCGCGCCAGGAGCTCGCGCAGGGCGTTGGAGATGAGGGTGGTGGTGGTCTCGTGGCCGGCGAAGAGCAGGCTGTACAGGACCGAGGCAATCTCGTGGTCCGAGATCTCGGCGCCGTCCTGCTGGGCCTTGACCAGGTCTGCGGTGAGGTTGTCGCCGCCCTGTTCGTGGGCCACCCGGACCAGGCGCAGGCATTCCTGCCAGTACTCCACCAGGTTGTGGGCATGCGGGATCTGCTGTTCGTCGCTGAGGTCGCCCCAGGTCATGGCGGCCCGGGAGTCCGACCAGCGCTTGAACGTGTCCACCTGGGAAACGTCGGCCCCGATCAGGGTGAGGATGGTGATCGTGGGAACGTCGTAGGCCAGGTCCTTGACCAGGTCCCCGCGGCGCTCTTCACGGGAAAGCATCTTTTCGAGCAGGTCCACCACGTTCTGCCGGATGAACGGTTCCAGGGCCTTGTACCGGCGGGGCGTGAAGGCCTTCTGCACCACGGCGCGGATGCGGGTGTGCTCCGGCGGACGGCGGGCGGACAGGCCGGAGTAGGCGGTGAACCCGCCGTCCTCCATGATCTTTTTCGCGGCGGGTCCCCGCTCCCGGACCGGGGCCTGTGCGTTCTCGCTGGAGAACGTTTCCCAGTCCTCGAAGACGGCTTTGATGTCGTCGTAGCGGGAGACGACGTAGAGGCCGATACGCTCATCGAACATCACGGGCTGCTCGGCCCGGAGTTCTGCGTAGGCGGTGAAGGGATCCTTCATCTGGAAGGGTTCGTAGCCGTGGTGCCCGGCGGGGGCTTCGGCGCCGTACCCGAAAGGACAGCGGCCAGCCGTTTCTGTCGACGATGACATGGTGACTCCTGGTGACTTTGGCTCCGTCCGGCGCCTCAGGGCGGCGGGGGGTTCTTAGTGACCAGTGTGGTCCACATCACCGGGCAGGGACAGCGCGGGCTTCCACTGGACGGAAACGAATGGCCTCAGCCGCGAGGTCCTTTGTGGACGCCGATCAGTGTCTCCAGGGGGATGCGTGCTGTGGCCTTTTCGATCTGGGCCGATATGCCCTTGAGGACGGGAAGGTACCTGGTCATGGTGGACGCCTGGGCGGTGGGCAGCACCAGGCCGATGGCGGCGCCAATCCGGCCTGTATGGAACACCGGGACCGCGATGGAGCATGAGCCAAGCCGCACTTCCTCGAGGGTGGTGGCGTAGCCCTGCGCGTGGATGTCCGCCAGCTCGGCGGTGAATTTCTGCGGGTCGATGTGGGTGTGGGCGGTGGCGCGTTCCAGGTCCCGGTGCAGGTAGGCGTCGCGCACCCAGTCGTCTTCGAACGCCAGGATGACTTTCCCGACGGCGGTGGCGTGCATGGGCAGGCGGCCGCCCACCCGGGATGCGCGGGGCACGCGCTTGGAGCCGTAAACGCGGTCGATGTAAAGGACCTCATTGCCGGCCCGGATGGCCAGGTGTGCCGTCTCGCCGGTCAGCGAGAACAGGTCCTGGATGTAGGGATGGGCGGCATCTCGCAGCTGGCGGCCGGTGTTCTGCGCCAGCTCCCACAGCCGGATGCCCAGCTGATAGCGGCCGTTCGGTTCCCGCGACAGGAATCCCCAGTCGGTCAGTTCGTTCACCAGGCGGTGCGCGGTGCTGAGCGGCAGCCCGGATTTGTCCGCGATGTCGGTCAGGCTCAGGGCGCCGCGGGAGGTCTCGAAGGCTTCCAGGATGGACAGCACTTTGGACGTCACGGTGCGTCCGGGGTCGCGGCTGCCGCCGGCCATGGGGGCCTCCTCGCTCCTGGCGCTGGGCCCAGGGTGCCGGCAGCGTCCGGAAAGAGTCTAAGCGCGGGAACGGCTCCGGGCCGCGCCGGTTTCCAGTTCAGCCAAGCAGGCGTTGCCGCTGCGGCCAGAGGGTGACCGATTCCAGTGCCGACAGTGCCCGCGCCATTGCCTGGGCCTCTGCGGTGAACAGGTGGCCGTGCACGCGCTGCGAGCAGAGCCGCAGGGCCTGTCCGCGGTCCAGCCCGAACCAGTCCATGACGGTGTCGATCCCGTGCGGGCTGAGGCGCCAGGTCTTGTCCGCGTCCTTGACGATGGCGTCCTCGATGGAGAGGGCCTCCCGCCGGGAATCGTGGCCGTCGATGATGTTCAGGATGGCGGGGATCCTGGTGCGGTCGTAACGGCACTCCGCGAGGATGTCCGCGGCCAGGCGCGCCCCCTCCTTTTCGTGCAGCAGCACCAGGTCCGGCCTGCCGCCGCCCGGTGCAATGGCGGCCAGGACGTCGCCGGGCGGGACCTGTGACCAGCCGATGTCGTGCAGCAGGATGGCGGGGAGCACGACGGCGGCGTCCGCGTCCGGGTGGGCGTCCAGCAGGGCGCGGGCCAGGCCGAAGGCGTACAGGGTATGGGCGTCGTTGTCCCGGATCGTCAAGTACGGCGCAGCGAGTTCCCAGATCCCGGCCAGCGCCGGTTCCAGCGCGATGACCCCGGCGGGGTTCGGCTCGATCCCGGAGGCAACAGCGTCGGCGTCGAGGCCTGAATGGTTGGCGGCGGGCTGCAGCTTCGTCATTCACACAGCCTGCCCGGCAACCGGCCCACGGGCAACGGGTGGCTTCTGTCCAGTGGAACCGGGTGTTGTGGCGGCCGACGGCGTCACGCCCGGCACGCTTTCGGCCCACCATAGGCGGGGAAGCCCCGGAAACCCGGGATCCCGCCGTCGTGCGTTGCCTGAAAGCATGCCCGGCGTGACGCGGCGCGGCCTCAGCTCACACGATGGCGGTGGCGTTGGCCGGGGAGCCGGTGCCGCCGGTGATGTTCAGCGGCTTGATGGTGATGAACGCGTCCCACCTGCCCGTGCTGCGCATGTGCCGAGCCAGCGGGCCGAGCCGCCACAGCTCGCCCAGGGGCAGGCCAAGCTTGGCCAGGAGCTGCTGGTGCATCATGCCGTGGTCGTTGAACGCGGACTCCCGGTAGGGGCTTCCCGGGACCGCGGGGAGGCACTCGAAGGCAAAGTTGTCGGCGGCAATCACGGCAAACCGGCTGTCCCACGCCCAGGCCACGAACTCCTGCGACTGCGCCACGCCCGTTGCCTTCCGGCTCTCACGGAGCCGCTGCTTCTCCCCCGGATCCAGCGCGAGGAACCATTCGCACCACCCGGTGTGGAGCATGAGGATGTCGCCGGGACGGGTGGCCAGGGACTGGGACTCCAGGGCCGCATGGAGCAGGTCAAGGCCCAAAGGTTCCCCGGCTGCGTGGTCTATGGGCTGGCCCAGGCCGTTCCGGAATCCGTCGAGGTCCACCAGGATGCCCCGGCCAGTGATGGGGTGTTCGGCCCATTCCTGGATCCCCAGGTCCCGGGTGCCTTCGGTGATCCGGTGGTCCGGGACGCCGTTGTAGAACCCCACGTCATCGGCCCGGCGGTGCCGGAGCCCGTCAATCTGGGTCGATCCCTGGAGGAAGTACCCGTCCAGATAGTCGTCCCGGTGGGCCGGATGGGAGGAGTACATGGTGTGCCGGGGCGCACCGCGTTTGAGCGACATGCCCGGATCAAAGGCGTCAGCGGGATAGTCCAACCCGAACACGGTGCCGGTCCGGATGCTGTTCCTGGCTTCCAGGACGGCCGCGGGGGTGATGAAGGACGGTGTACCCCTGTCCGGGGCCGGAAAGAGGCCCCAGGATGTTCCCGCCAGGTTGCCCTCCCTCGCCAGGAGTTCCGCGAAGGTGGGAAATGGTTTGTGGGCAGTCATCGGCTGGTTGCTTCCTGTTTCTCCCCGGCCTCTTTCCGGGGCTGCCCGTAGCTGAGCAGGAAGCCTGCCACCGCGCACGCCGATGCGGCAATGCAGAGGGGCGGTTTGATGACGTTGTTGAAGAACTCGAGCCAGCCGTTTTGCCCGGCCACAAGGCCCGCGGCCTGCCCGGCCACGAACAGGACGCCGCCGATGAGGAGGACTGCGAGGGTGAGGGTGAAGACGGTTCCGGTGATCCTGCGGGATGTGTTCATGGTGGTTCCTTAGATCGGCAGGACGCCGAGGATGATCAGCACGCCGATGACCAGCAGGGGCAGCGCATAGTGGGTGAGCAGGCGGGCGAAGGTCTTGATGGGGTTGACGTCCGCGATGCCGCAGGCAACATAGAGCGGTGCCCCGCCGGGCGGGACCGCGGCCTCGCAGGAGGAGAACACCAGGACAGCCACGGCCGCGGTGGTGGCCGGAACACCGGCCGCGACGAGGGCGGCGACGCCGACCGTTCCGACGGCGGCCATGGTGGCCGTGGCGGACAGCGGGGCCGCGACAGCGATGACGATCAGCCCGATCAGGATGGCGAGCAGCCAGAGGGGAAGGTTCATCCCGTTCAGCAGGGCGGTCATTTGCTTGGGAAGGCCGGTGGCGGCCAGAGCGTTGGCTCCGGCGAAGGCGAAGAGCACGGTGACGCCCACGATGCCGAACCGCGGAGCCGAGCCCTGCAGCAGGTTTCCCCAGTCGCGCCCGGTGCGGGGCAGCTGCTTCCTGCCCAACAGCGCACCGGTGATGAGGAGGACCACCGGGATCCAGACGATGACGCTGACGGACTTGCTGACGTCACCGCCGGTCCAGTCCGAGAGCGCCGGGGTGAGGAACCCGGAGGTGATGGCCAGGGGAATGGCGACGACGACGAACAGCAGGAGCGTGGCCCACCCCTGGCCGAAGGCGGCCCGGACAGACAGGCGGTGGGCGGCGTCGAGCGGCGCCATCCCGCTCTTCCTGATGAGCATCCAGGTGACGATGAGCCGGTGCAGGAAACACCACAGGCCGCCGAACAGCAGGGGAAGGACGAGGGCGTTGATGTCCAGCAGGGGCCCCACCGTGGCGGAACCGACCAGGACGAACATGGAGGCACTGAACGGAAAGGTGATGCCCATGCCGGCGTTCCCGGCCACGAGGGTTGCGGCAGCAGGCTTGTCGAGCCTGGACTTTTCCATCCAGGGAATGGTCACTGAGCCCACCGTCGCGGCGATGGCCGCCTGGTTGTGGACCACTCCGCCCAGGCCTGCGGAGGCTACCGTGGAGACCCAGGCCGGACCGCCCTTAACTCCGCCGATCAGCGAGTTCAGCAGGTCGATCAGCCGATCCAGCACGCCGCCCTTATCCAACAGGTAGCCCATGAAGACGAATGCCATGGTGGCGTAGACAATCTCGTCGGTCGCCGCCGAATAGAAGGCCGACCACCCAACCTGCGCCGCGGCGGCCCCGGTAAACGGCAGGACCACCAGGAAGCCCAGGATCATGGCCTCCCCCACGCTGCGCTTGATTGCAGTCGTCCAAAGCAGGATGACGGCAAGGTAGGCGCCCAGTGCCCAGATGCCGATCATGCTGCTGCTCCTGACGGTGGAATGCCGGTTGCTGTTGAAATCACGTATTTCCCGTTCCTGATTGTGCCCTGCTGCGCGGTCAGCGCAAGGCCGGCTCCGTGTCCTGCGTCATCCGGGCAAGGGCGGCGGCGGAGGCGGTGGTCATCTCGGCCGGGACGCCGAGGTCCGAGAGGTAGCTGGCGGTGTCCTGCATTTCCTTGGAGCGGCGGACGGCGTGCTTGGCGGTTCCGGTGAGGAACCTGTCAATGACAGCCTGGCCGTCGCCTGCCAGCTGGTTCGCGATCTGGCCCCGGATCCAGTCCTCCAGGCCGGCTGCCTTACCGGCCGTGACCGCTTCCACCACCACGGATGCCAGGCCCTTCATGAGGACGCTGCGCAGGAGTTTGTGGGCCATCGCCGATCCAGGCTCGCCCTCGGCGATTTCAACCTGCACGCCGAGGGGACGCAGCAGGCCGGCAACGGCCTGGGCGCCTGGACCGCTCACCATCAGCGGAGTCTTTTCCCCCAGCGCGGAGACCGGGCCAAGGATGGCGACGTCGGCAAAGCCGGCCTTGGTGGGCAGCTGTCCAAGTTCCTGCATGACGCCCGGGGAGGAGGATGTGAAGTCGGCATAGACACTGCCGGCGCCAAGGACCGGCAGGCACTCCTGCGCCACGCTGCGTGCCGCGGCAGCGCCGGTCATCACCAGGACGATGTCAGCCCCGGTACATGCTTCGGCCGCGGTGGCCACCCGAATCACGCCCTCCGGGGTGGTGGGGGCCACGGGATCGAACCCGGTGACCTGGTGGCCCGCAGCTGCGAGCGCTGCGGCATAGGTGGCTCCGGCTTCGCCGAGGCCAATGACGGTGCACGCTGTCATGGTTTGCTCTGTTCCTTCTGGGACGTTGTGGGGGTGGTGCGGTTCAGTTGCGGGCGGCGACGATTGCCTGGCGGCGGCCGGACTCGTCCGCGAACACCGCTTCGGCGGCTTCGGCGACGGCGGCGGCCTGCTCCCGTGGGACGACCACCACGCCGTCGGAGTCACCGACAATGACATCGCCTGGCAGGACGGGGACGCCGCCGAAGGCGACGGCGGTTCCCAGCCTGAAGGGGCCGTCCTTGTAGGGGCCGGCGGGCGAAGTGGCCCGCGCGAAGACCGGCATGCCGATCTCACCCAGCGCCTCGGCGTCGCGCGCTGCTCCGTCCAGCGCGAAGCCCGCGACGCCGAGGTTGATGGCGCGCTCCCCGATCAGTTCACCAAGGAGGGCGCGGGTTTCATCGGCGCCGCCGGCGACCACAATGACGTCTCCGGGACGGGCCAGCTGCAGGGCAGCGTGGATGCCCTTGTTGTCGCCGGGACGGGTCCATACGGTGAACGCCGGTCCGGCCAGCTTCGCACCGGGCCACACGGCCTGGATGGCGGAGTCCGCGACGCCGAGCCGGTCCATGGCGTCACCGATATTGGCAGCGGGCAGCTTGGCGAGCCGGTCCACGATCCCCTGGTCGGGGCGGGCAAAGTCGGCGCTGGTGTCAATGGCTGGAGTTGTCATGGTCGGTTCCTTAGGGGCTGTGGGTCAGTCTTTTTTCTGGACCAGCGGAAGGACCTTCTTGAAGTCGTCTTCCTGGCCTGCCCAGAACTTCTGGTAGTCGGTGCCGTTGAGGTAGCTGGTCTGCAGGCCCAGGTCCTTCATCTTCTGCACCACGGCGGGGTCCTCGATGGCCTTCTCGATGGCGGCTTCGAGCTTCTTGGCAACGTCAGCAGGGAGCCCTGCGGGAGCGGAGTAGCCGCGGGCGGTCCCGGCGGTCAGGTCGTAGCCGGATTCCTTGAACGTGGGGATGTCCGGCAGCGAGGGGGCGCGGTCCCCGGACATGACGCCCAGCACCCGCGCCTTGCCCTGCTTGCTGAGGTCGTTCACGTCGCTCACGTTGGCCACCAGGACGTCTACGTGCTTACCCAGGAACGCGGTGGTGGCCTGCGAGGCCCCCTCCGAGAAGTGGACCGGTGCGAACTCCGAGCCGGTGCTCTCTTGGATCTGGGCCAGGGCGAAGTGTTCGCCGGTCTGGATGCCGGTGGTGCTGGCGGTGAGTGACTTCGGCTTGGCCTTGACCGCTTCCAGCAGCTCTTTCAGGGTCTGGTAGGGACTGTCCGGCTGGACGGCGATGACGGTGGGGTCGATCACCTGCCGGCCCAGTGGCTGGAAGCTGTCCCTGGTGTACTTCGCGCCGCGGGCCGGATCCAGGGGTGAGACCACCACCGAGGGGGATCCCGTGGCGCCGAGGGTGTAGCCGTCCGGCTTGGCGCTGGTCAGGGCGGTGTAGCCGATCTGGCCGCCGGCACCGGGCTTGTTGATGACCTCAACGTTGGTGCCGAGTTCCTTTTCGAGGACCGGCTGGATGAGCCTGGCGGCGGTGTCCACGGCGCCGCCCGAAGAGAAGGCGACGATCAGGTCGATTGACTTGCCTTTCTTGGGGAAGTCGCCGGCGGCTGCGGCGGAGTTGCTGGCTCCGGCGTTGGCGCCGCAGCCGGTGAGGGCGAGCAGGGACGCTGCTGCAACGGCTGCGAAGATCTTCTTGCGTGACATGGTTCTTCTCCTTTGAAGCGGTGCGGGAAATGTGGGTTGTGGTGGGGAATCAGGCTTCCGGGTCCTCCATGAGGGCCTTGGGTTTGCGGAGTTTGAGCAGGGGGCTGCAGATGATGAGCAGGCCAAGGCCGATCAGCACGGCGGAGATGGGACGGCTGGTGAAGACGGTGAAGTCGCCCTGGGATATTTCCAGGGATTCGCGCAGGGAGCGTTCCATCAGCGGCCCCAGCACCAGGGTGAGCACCATCGGGGCCAGCGGAATGTCGAGGTTCCGCAATGCCAGGCCAAGGAGGCCGAAGCCGATCATGACGTAGACATCGAAGACGCTGAAGTTGATGGTGTAGGCCCCGATGACCATGAACACGAGGATCACTGCGGTCAGGATCGGGGTGGGCACGCGGAGGATGGAGGTCCACAGGCCCACGAGCGGGACGTTCAGCAGCAGCAGCAGGACGTTTCCGATGAAGAGGCTGGCGATGATGGCCCAGGCGATCTCCGAATGTTCCGTGAACAGGCTGGGTCCCGGGGTGAGGCCCTGCTGCAGGAACGCGCCCATCAGCACGGCGATGGTGGGCGAGGCGGGGATGCCAAGGGTGAACAGCGGGATGAGGGCAGCGTTGGCGTGGGCATTGTTGGCGGTCTCCGGACCGGCGACGCCTTCGACGGCCCCCTTGCCGAGTTCATGGCGGAACCGGGAGAACCTCTTCTCCGTGGCGTAGGAAAGGAGCGAGGACACGGAGCCGGTCATGCCGGGAATGAGGCCCAGGCCGAAGCCGACGCCCGTGCCACGGGCCATGGCGGGTGCACTGCGGCGCCATTCGGTCCTGGATGGGAACAGCTGCCGGAAACCGGGGGCATGCACCACCGGGGTGGGCTCGTTCCGGCGGAAGGAGAGGATTTCGGAGAGCCCGAAGACGCCGACGATGACGGCGACGAAGCTGACCCCGTCCATCAGGTTGTCGATGCCAAAGGTGAAGCGCGGCGCTCCAGCCACGGGATCGATGCCCACCATGGAGATCAGCAGGCCCAGGGCGCCGGAGATCAGGGCCTTGACCATGGACTTTCCAGCCAATGCGACCAGCAGTGAGATGCCGACCACCATGAGCGCGAAGAATTCGGGCGGCCCGACCAGCAGGCCCATCTCGCCGAGCGGCCTGGCAGCGGCGACCAAGCCGACGGTGGCGATGGTGCCGCCGATGAAGGAGCCGACGGCGGCCAGCGTCAGCGCCGCTCCGGCCCTCCCCATCTTTGTCATGGCATAGCCGTCGATAGTGGTGATGGCTGAGGAGGCTTCGCCGGGAGTGTTCAGCAGGACACTGGTAATGGTTCCGCCGTACTGGGTGCCGTAGAAGATGGCACACAGCATGATGATGGACCCTGCGGGGTCGAGGTTGAGCGTCAGTGGGATGAGCAGTGCCACGCCCGCGACGGGTCCGACGCCGGGCAGGACGCCGATGATGGTGCCGAGCAGGCAGCCGAGGAAGGCAAACAGCAGGTTTTGCCAGGTCATGGCGGTGGCAAAGCCGCCAAGCAGTTCGTTGAGGGTTTCCATGCCTAGAGTCCGATCAGGTTCAGCGGAGTAAATGCCGAGACGGGAAGGGCCACGTTCAGTCCGTAGTTGAAGGCGTAAAAGGCGCCGACGCTTCCCGCCAGGGCGATGATCAGTGAGGGCACCCACGTCCGGCGTCCACGGATCTTCAGGTGGTAGAGCAGGAACGCGAACATGCTCAGCTGGAAGCCCAGCAGGTCCATCACGGCCGCCAGGATGACGAGGCTGGTCACGACGGAGATGACCACCTCCTTGTCCACGCCCGCACCCCTGGCGCTGGGCCTGCGGAGTTCCTGGAGGAGCCAGACGGCCGACATCGCCACCAGCAGCGTCCCCATCGCGAAGGGGAACATTCCGGCGCCCGGGCCGAGTGAGGTCCAGAGCCCCAGGCCGACCGAGCTGACCAAGACATAGACGCCGACGGCGGCGAAGGCGCCGATCCCCGCCAGCACACCGGGCGCGACCCGGATGGTGCTCCCTGCTTTTGTCGTGACTGACTCCGTTGTCATGAGTTTCCTTTTCACAGCGCGTCATTGCATTTCATAGAATGAAACTATATTGCGTACTGAGAAATAGTGACAGGAGACACAAGGACTGTCAAGCGCAAGAAACTTACATAGAATGAAAGAATGGCTATGACGACTTCCAGTACGGCCGGCACGGCAGAAGAGGGCCCCAAGTCCTCGAATATGCGCTCCCTCTCGAGGGCCATGGAGGTCTTCGCCGAACTGCAGCGGGCCGAACGGCCGCAGCGGCTCAGTGACTTGGCGCGGAACTGCGGCATGAGCCTGCCCACCACGCTGAGGATCCTCCGGGTGCTGCAGGATTTCGGAATGGTGAGCCAGACGGATAAGTCCTACCGGATTGGTCCCGCCGTCCTGCCCGCCGCACGGAGCTTCCTGGAGAACGATCCCCTGGTGGTCGCCGCCCGCCCCGTCCTGCAGCAGGTGGCCTCGCAGACCGGACTGACGGCGTCGCTGTACTCACGGCTCGGCTTCGAGCGCATCCTGGTGGCCCGCGTCGACGGCGAGGCGCCCCTCCGCTACGACCTCCCGCTTGGCAAGCGGCTGCCCCTGACGCTCGGCGCTGCAGGAAAGATCCTGCTCGCATCGGCGTCCGATGACGAACTTCAGCAGGCGGTGGCGGCAGCCGCGGCAGCCGGCCAGGAAGACGCGGACCTGACGGCAAAGGAACTGCGCGCGCGGCTCCCCGCGCCGGGAACCGACTTCGCGTTCTCCGCCGATGAGCGTGCCACGGGCGTCCTGTCAGTGGCCATGGCCGTGCCCAACCGGACGGGCCGGCCCACCGAATCGATCTCGCTCACCAGCCCAGTGGAAGCGGCCAGTGAGGCGACCTTGAAAGCCGGGGTCCCCGAGCTGCGCCGCGCCGCCGGCCGGCTCTCTGAGCTGCTGGAGGGCTCCGTCTACTGACCCCGCCGTCCGCCGCCGCTAAAAGACGGACGACGGCGTCACGCACGGCAGGCTTTCGGCCCACCATGGGCGGGGAAGCCCCGGAAACCCGGGGACCCGCCGTCGTGCGTTGCCTGAAAGCATGCCCGGCGTGACGCGAGGACGCGCTAGTCCAGCTGTACTCCCCTGAGCAGCAGGAGCGTCCCGCCCACCACGGCGGCTGACGCAAGGAACACGCCGCCCGCGCCCAGTCCGGCGGCAACGACGCCGATGGCACTGGGCAGGACCACCTGTCCCACCCGGTTGCCGGCGAGCCGGAGGGCCAGCGCCCGCCCCCGCTGCCCGGCCGGTGCCTGCGCCGAAAGCCACGACATGGTCAGGGGCTGGCCGATGCCCAGGCCCAGCCCCAGCACGGCCATCACAATGAAGAGCAGCCACGCCGGCATGGGAATGGCTGCGGCTGCCAGCGCCGCGGTGGACAGGGCCAGGCTCACCACCAGCAGCCGCATCCGGCCGATCCTCCGGGACACCCGGCCCAGCAGGAGCCGCGACACCATGGAGAAGACGGCGCGGACCGTCAGCATGGCGCCCACGGTTGCCGCGGTGAGTCCACGGTCGGCGCCGAGGGCCGGCAGGTAGACCATGGTCAGGTCCACCACGGCCAGGACGGTGGCGCTGGTGGCCAGGGCTCGCGCCACGCCGGGCGACTTCAGCAGCGATACCGCGCTGCCCGTACCGGCGGAAACGGCCTTCCTTTTCCCGGCGCTGACGTGGGCCGGGACAACAAAGGTGGTGGCGAACAGCACCAGGCTCATGACGACCGAAAGGAGGAAGATCGCCTGGGTATCGGGACGGATGGAAGCGCCGCCCACCAGGGAAATCGCCAACGGCCCCAGCGCCTGCCCCAGGGACGCGGCGAACGTCAGGTATCCGAACGCGGAGTCCATCCGGGACGAGGCGGCATTGTTGGCCACCACCGCCTGCTGCCCCACAACGCAGGCCAGTTGCCCGGCGCCCAGCAGCGCGGTTCCGATGACCAGGGCCACGATCGAGGAGCCCCACAGCAGCAGGAAGACCGAGCAGGAAAGGACGACGGCGGACCCGATCGCCATGAGCCGGCGCTCACCCAGGCGGTCCACCAGGCCGCCCGTGGGCACGGCGAGCAGCAGCGGAAAGACGGCGTAGCTGGCGGCCAGCAGCCCCAGGGCGAAGCCGGGAACGTCCAGCTCCAATGCACGGTAGGTGGCTGCCGGGCGGACCAGGAACGTGACGGCCTGAATAAGCGCGGAATGGACCAGCAGGGCCGTGGACGTGCGCCGTCCGAGTTCACCGATCATGCGCCGGTTGTGGCGGTGCCGGAGATGGCCCGCACCGCGGCGTCCCGGGCGCCCATCACGTGATCGAACGCGATGGCGGCAGCCTTGTCCGGCTCGCCGCCGGCCACTGCATCCACCAGGGTCCGGTGCTGGGCCAGGGCCTGGTCCCGGCGCTCCTGCGTGCTGTTGGTGAAGTGCCGGTACCGCTCCATGTGGCTGGAAATCTGACCGTGGAAACGGCGGGCCCAGGAGTTTCCGGCGATCGCGGCGATTTTGGCATGCAATGCCATGCCCTGCTGCATGGCATCGTCGGCGAACGTGACCATGGCGGCGTTGCGTTGAAGGATGCCGTGCAAGGCTTCAATATCAGCGGGCGTCGCTTTCAGGCAGGCGTTGCGGGCCATCAGGGATTCCATTGCCGCGCGGACCTCATACAGTTCTGATATGGCAGCTTCATCCAGGGCCGGCACCAGCACCCCGCCTGTGGGCTGTTGTTCCAGCAGGTCCTCGCTGATGAGGCGCCGGATGGCCTCGCGCAGCGGCGTGCGGCTCACCTGCAGCGCCGACGCCATCGCCGGTTCGTAGATGCGCTCCCCCGGCTTCAGCTCAAGGCTCAGGATCCGGCGTTTGAGTTCCTGGTAGACAAAGTGTGCGCCGGTGTTCCGGGCGGGTGACTCTGGCATCGTTTGTACCTCCGCCAGTCATCATACTTGTATACATCTATACAAATCGTCATTGCGCGCATGCCGCCCTGCCCGGGGCACAGGCCCGGCCCACGAAGAAGGAGGGGCAGCACGCGCTGCCCCTCCTTCTGGCTGGTTGACTGCGGACCTAAACGCGGCCTGCGATTCGTCCGGTCTTTTGCGCCTCGAGGTCCTCGAGAGACGTGCCCTTGGTGTCGGAGGACATCAGGGTGGCCACCGCGGAGACCAGGCAGATGCCGAGCGTGACCAGCCCGATGGTCAGGGGGATGTTGGCCGAGCCGGGAGGAGCGATGGCGGTGAAGATACTCGGGAAGAACGACGCGATCATGAGTCCGATGTTCTGCGAGACAGCGAAGCCGGTTACCCGGATCCGCATGGGGAACTGCTCCTGGAAGAACGTGGCGAACGTGGCGTTCCACATCTGGAAGAAGATGCCCTGCACGATGACCACGCAGACGAAGACCAGCGGGAGGCTCCCCTGCTCGATCGCCCACAGGTATCCGGTCACCAGGACGCCGCCGATAACGCCGCCGGCCGCCATCAGCATCCGCCGGCCGATCCTGTCCGAGAGCGCGCCGAACACCGGAATGGTGGCCACGGCCGCGATATTGGCCACCAGCGTCACCCACAGGAACTCGCTGCTGGAGAAGCCGTTGCCGTAGCCCTTCTGGGTGGCAAAGGAGACGCCGAAGATCAGGGTGGCCATGCCGATGACGTTGGTGAAGGTCATGAGGATGCAGCGGAGCAGTGCGCCCGGCCGGGTGCGCAGGAGCTCGGCGAGCGGAAAGCGGTGTTTGGTTCCCTCGGTACCCGCGGTGTAGGCAGGGGGCTCGGTCACCCGGCGGCGGATGAGGTAGCCGGCAAAAATGACGACGGCGCTGAGCAGGAAGGGGATGCGCCAGCCCCAGGCACCGAACTGGTCAGCCGGGAGGAGGGCGGCGAGCGGCAGCAGGACGGCGGTGGCCACGATTGACCCCACCTGTGTGCCCTGGAGGCTGAAGCTGGCGAAGAAGCCGCGCCGGGCGTCCGGCGAGTGTTCGACGATCATCGCGCTGGCACCGCCGAGTTCGCCGGCCACCGCGAAGCCCTGGATCAGGCGGAGGATCACCAGCAGGGCGGGGGCGAGGAGGCCCACTTGCCCGTAGGTGGGCAGGAGCCCGACCGCGAAAGTTGCGAAGCCCATGAGCAGCATGGCGAAGACGAGCACTTTCTTGCGCCCGTGCCGGTCCCCGTAGGCGCCGAGGACGACGGCGCCTACCGGGCGGGAGACGTAGCCTACCGCGTAGGTTGCAAGGGAGGCGATGATTCCGACGGTGGGGTTTTCCGCGGGAAAGAAGATGGTGGGGAAGATCAGCGTGGCGGCCAGCGAGTACAGCGCGAAGTCGTAGTACTCAAGGGCACTTCCGATCCAGCCGCTCATGGCCGCCTTCTTCGGATCCCGCAAAACCGCACCGGCAGCTGGGCTGGAAGGGGCCACGCGGGTTGGGGTGGTGCTCATGTGCTTGTCCTTCGTCTTCTTTGGCAAGGAACCGGAACCGCTGGAAACAGTTGTGGCGGTGTCTGCGCCGCAAACCGCCGGAGAGGGGCTTGAGCGTCAGCTCTTGAATCGATTCATCAAATATAGAAGGTGACGTGCATTACGTCAACGGGCAAGCGCTATCCGGCCTGCTGTGGAGCCGCCGGGACGTCCCTGCTACCGGCTCGCGAAGTACGCCGCAGCCATGTCCTGCTTGGCACGGCCCTGTTCTGCCACTCGGTCCAGCCTGGCGGCGAACGCTTCGGCGCCGTCAAGCTTCAGCCCCTGTTCGGCGGCGGCATCGACAATCAGGTGTGCATCCTTGCAGGCGGTATCCACAGCGAAGGACGCAGGCTCGAGTCCCTCATCCAAAATGAGGCCCATCTTGGTCCGCAGGTAGGGAAGGTCCAGGCCGCCGCCGTCGATGACGTTGAGGAACTGCTGCGGATCGACGCCGAGCGCCTCAGCCAGGGCAACCACCTCGCCGGCCGCATTGGAGGCGGCAATAACCCAGCTGTTCACCACGAGTTTGAGCCGCGTGGCGGACCCTTCCGCGGGGTCCTGCCCTGTCCAGATGGTCCGGGCGCCAATGGCATCCAGCACCGGTGCCACCCGCCGTCGCACCGCGTCAGGCCCGGCGGCCAGCACCAGAAGCTGGCCGGCTTCCGCGGGCGCGCGAGTGCCGGACACAGGCGCCTCCACCAGGTCCAGGCCGAGCTCCGCGGCCAGTTTGGCCACAGCGGGCGCGTCCTGCACACCCACGGTGGTGGACTGGACCCAGGCCGTGCCCGGCCGGAAGCCCGGGGCTGCAGCCCGAACGACTTCTTCCACCGCAGCGGCGTCGTAGAGCATGGTCAGGACCACGTCGGCCGCCTCAACGGCGTCGGCCGGGCTGGCGGCACGCCGGGCGCCGTCAGCAGCCAGGGGTTCCGTTTTGGCCGCATCCCGGTTCCACACCGAAACCTCGTGGCCCGCCCGCAGGAGGTTCCGGGCCATGGCCGCTCCCATGATTCCCGTCCCGAGCACTGCGACTTTGAGCTTGGTATCCATCGAGTCATTCTCCTGGCTGCGTTGGTGTCTGGCGTCTACCTACTCAACGTCTCCATGATTCCCCGACTTATTCAAGGGGAGGCATTCCAGCACGCACGCTCCGGCGGAATGTCTGCGCCCCGGCCTAGACTCGTACCCATGAGCGACAGCAACCAGGAAACGATCGGCAGCCCGGAACCGGAACCCAACGCAGGCCTCAACAGGGACCCGGAAGACTGGGTGACCGGGGACGAGCCCATGACGGCGGCCCAGCGCAGCTACCTCGATACCCTTGCACGCGAGGCAGGGGAGGAACTTCCGGCGGACCTGAGCAAGGCGGAGGCGTCAAAGCACATCGACCGGCTGCAGCAGCGCAGCAATCGCGTGGGCGGCGACGGGGACACCAGCACCGGCAGCTAGACGGGGCAAGCGGGCGACGCCGGCACTGACGGCGGGGCCAAAGGCACCGCCGTCAGTGGCAGGCCAAGTTCGGGGGCCGGCTATGCCAGCCGCCGGCCGAAGGGGCCTACCAGGCCTGGTGTTCGCGGGTGAGGCCGAAGGGGACGGCGTCGCTGAGGTCCACCGTGAACTTGTCGGCGCCGTGGCGGGTCACCAGGATGCCGTGGCGGCGGCCGATCAGTGCATGGGCCTTGGCGGCTGCCACCGCGGCGTCGAGCTCGGTGTCCATGCTGTGGCGGTCGGAGACGGTGAGGGTCAGGGGGAAGTTCATGGTATTGCCTGTGTCTTTCAGGGGATGGGTGGGCATACTCCGCCCAGCGCTCCCCCTGGCTGCATAGGCGGTGGGCGCTTTCGCGCCTCGACCATGGTGCCTGAGCAAAAATGGGCCAGCAACTTTAGATAAATGACGCAGGTCAGCGCCTTGGGCACCACCTTTTGTCCTGACAATTACTGGCCGCAGGGCGCCGTCAATTAGAGTTGAAAGGGAGTGGGAGCCGGTTTTCGGGGCTTCCATCTGCCCTTGAAACCCGCCTCGCGGCCCACCGAGCCATTATTGCGCGACCGCTGACTGTGCAACGACCTGACAAGGATTCCGCCATTTCCACCGACGCTCTCTTCGGCAATCTGACCAGGATCCGCAACGTCATCCTCCCCACTCCCGTGCGGAGTGCACTGAATTCCGGGCGCGGACTGCTGGGCGGCTTCATTGTGGTCCACCTTGTCTTCCTGGTCTTCGCAGCTTCACTCTCCCTGCGCGGTGAGGCATTCAGCGACACCTTTATCTACCGCGACTGGGCCATGGCCGGCTTCAACGACGCCAACCTCCGGGGCGGCCCCAGCCCCTGGGTTTATCCCATCCTGGCCCTGATCCCCATGGCCATTGCGGGCCTCGCAGGTCCTGGACCGTTCTTCTTCCTCTGGGTCCTCATGACAACGCTCCTCAACGGCTGGGCGCTGCTGAAACTCACCGGACGCGGCCGCATCACCAACGCCATCCCCGCGGGCTGGTGGTGGCTGGCCTTTACGTTCCTCATGGGCTGGCTGGGATTCGCCCGCGTTGACGGCCTCACCGCACCGCTGGTCCTCGTTGCCCTGGCATACGGCGTCCAGCGCCCGTTCATCGCCTCGGTCCTGCTGGCCATCGGCACCTGGGTGAAGGTCTGGCCGGCGGCCATCATGCTGGCCCTCTTCGCCGTCGTCAAGAACCGCCTGCTGGTGGTGCTGGCAGGAATCGCGACGACGGCGGGCGTCGTTGCGCTGGCAGCAGCCCTGGGCAGCGTCCCCAAGCTCCTGAACTTCCTCACCCAGCAGGGCGACCGCGGCATGCAGCTCGAGGCCACCTTCACCACCCCGTGGCTCTGGCTGTCCGTCCTGAACGTGGGCGGCTCCCGCATGTACATGAACACGGACATCAACTCCATGCAGGTGGACGGTCCGGGCACCGCCACCATGTCCGTGCTGATGCAGCCGCTCCTGGTCCTGGCCGCCCTGCTCGTGGCGGGCCTGGCCTTCTGGGCGCTCCACAACGGCAAGCAGCACAAAGTCGCAGGCGGCGTGGACCGGACCGAGCTGCTTCTCGCCGGCGCCCTCGCCCTGGCCGCCGCCTTCGTGGTCTTCAACAAGGTGGGGTCGCCCCAGTTCATGGTGTGGCTCGGCCCCGCCGTCGCCGTCGGCCTGGCGCACAGCTGGCGCGAATGGCGCGTCCCGGCACTGATGCTGATCGCCATCGCCGTGGCCACCTACTTCATCTACCCCCTCTTCTACGACGCCCTCAGCCACAACAACCCGTGGATGGCACTGGTGCTGACCATCCGCAACGTCCTGCTGGTGGTCCTGTTCCTGTGGAGCGTCCGCCGCCTGTATTCACTGGGCAAGAAGACCCCCGCACCCGCCCCCGCGCTCAAGGAGACCTGAGATTTCCACAAGGTTCTTTGACCGTTTGGTGACGGTCCGCAGCAAAGTCCTGCCGGCCAAGGTAGTGGACTGGTTCGCCCGCCCGTCCAGCGTGTGGTGGGGCTTCGCCGTCGTCCACTTGTACTTCCTGGGCTGGATGGCGTCCTTCTTCCTGAACGGCGACACGTTCAGCGACACCGAGCAGTACCGGCAATGGGCCACGGCCGGGTACAACCCGGCGGACCTGACCGGGAAGATCAGCCCCTGGGTCTACCCCGTGCTGGCGCAGATCCCCATCTTCCTGGCGAACATCGCCGGGCCAAGCCTCTACCTGCTGGTGTGGTTCCTGATCATCACGGCGCTCAACGCCGTCGGCCTGCTCTACCTCACCCGCGGCCCGCGGAAGGTGACGGGCCTGGCCCCGGCCTGGTGGTGGCTGTTCTTCACCGTCTTCATGGGCTACCTGAGCTTCGCCCGGGTGGAAGGCATCACCGCACCCATCGTGCTGATCGCGCTGCTCTACGCGGCCGAGCGGCCCGTGGTGGCCGGCGTCCTGCTCAGCGTGGCCACCTGGATCAAGGTGTGGCCCGCAGCCGTGCTTGTACCCATCGTCATCGCCAGCCACAAGCGCATCCAGGTGGTGCTCGCCGGCGCCGCCGTGACCGCCGTCGTTGGACTGGGGACCTGGCTGACCGGCGGATTGCCGCACATCATGGACTTCCTGCTCAACCAGGGCGAGCGCGGCATGCAGCTCGAGGCCACCTTCTCCACACCGTGGGTCTGGCTGAGCGTCTTCCACATTGCCGGCTCGAAGATGGCGGACAACACGGCCATCAACTCCACCGAGGTCTACGGCCCCGGAGCCAGTACTGCAGCTTTCCTGATGCAGCCGCTGCTGGTCCTCGCCGCCGTGACCGCTGCCATCCTGCTGGTGCGTGCCATGCGGCGGGGCGCCGAGCGCGAGGAACTGTTCCTCGAGGGCTCCCTCATGATGGTCACCGCGTTCATCGTGTTCAACAAGGTGGGCTCGCCGCAGTTCATCATCTGGCTGGCTCCGGTGATCATCGCCGGCCTGACCCACGACTGGGAGCGCTGGAAGGTACCCGCTGCCCTGCTGATGGGCATCGCCATGACCACGTTCGTGATTTACCCGCTGTTCTATACGCCGCTGATCCACGCCCACCCAGTCATGGCGGCCATCCTCACCACCCGCAACGTGCTCCTGGTGGTGCTGCTGTGGTGGTCGGTGAAGCGCACGGCGGAACTGGGCCGCAAGACGTCCACGCGGGTGCCGGCGGAAGCCTAGCTTTTTATGTGGCCGGCCGCCCGGCTAGCGGCTTTCGGACCGGTCGACGGCGGCGGGGGCCTGGGGTGCGCGGGTGCGGCGTGCCGCCCGCCGCTCCACGGCCCACTGCCACCCGCGCCGGGCAAGGTCCAGCGGCTTTCCCTCGATGAGCAGTTTCCGGGTGTGGACGTCCAGCACCAGCAGGTAGAACGTGAACGCGAGGGCGGTGAAGAACGCCAGGGAGGACGCGTCGATGGGCAGTTCCACAAAGGACCAGACAGAGAGCTGGTCCTGGGCGCCGAACACCACGAAGAACGTCACGCCCACGTAAAGCGAGCGGATCTGCCAGTCGTCCCGGATGCCGGTGACCGCGAGGAACGGCAGGAACCACAGGATGTACCAGGGCTGGATGATGGGTGAGAGCATCACCACGGCGGTGAACGCCAGGGCCATCCGGCGCACCGCCCGGGAGTAGTCGCCGCGGAACATCAGCAGCAGGACCAAGGCGATGGCGGCCCACTTCATGGCCGTCCTCAGCCAGGTGGCCAGCGTTCCCCCGGGCAGGCCCAGGGCGTTGGCGAGCAACTCCACCTGCTGGCCCAGGAAGCCCGACGGGGAGTAACCCGTGTAGCCGGGGGTGGGGTCCATGATGGCCCAGGTCCAGCCGATGCCCAGGTTGTAGGGGATGCCGCTGAGGGCGAGCACGCCAAAGCTGATGCCCGCCGTCGCGCCCCACATCAGGAACTTGCGCGGCCAGGAAGCGGAGGGGCCCGCCCACATGACCCCGATGAACGGCAGCAGCAGCACGGTGATGGGCTTGATGCCGATGGAGGCGGTGACCAGGAGGATGCCCAGCAGGTAGCGGCGCGTGGCGGCCAGATAGACACCGGCGACGGCGAGCCCCACCATGAGTGCGTCGTTGTGGGCACTGGCGATGAAGCTGATGAGGAACAACGGGTTGGCCACGGAGATCCAGAGGGCCCGCGCACCGTTGATGCCGTGCAGTTCGGCCAGTTTGGGGACGTAGATGACGCAGAGCAGGACGCCGACGCCGGCCAGGAGCCTGAAGAGCAGGACTGACGCGTCGGGCTGGGCACCGGTCAGCCCCACGACGGCGCGTGCCAGCCACAGGAAGTACGGTCCGTAGGGGGTCCTGTTCTCGGCCCAGGCGGGGTCGGCGCCCAGCGAAAACCAGTTGTTGAGCGTGGAAATGCCCACCTCATACGGGTTCTGGCCCTCCTGGACCAGGCGGCCCTGGCCGGTATAGGCGTAGACGTCGCGGGAAAAGACCGGGACGCAGAACAGCAGCGGCAGGGACCAGGCGGAGATGGCCACCACCACGGACCGCAGCGAGGACTGCCCCCAGTCCCCCAGCCGCTGGCCCAACCTCAGCCAGGAGCGCATCAGGAGCATGGCGCCGGCCGTCAGCAGCACGGTGGACACGGCAACACCCCACCCCTCGGTGCGGAGCGCGATGACCACTGGCTGCCGGATCATGGGCGAGCCGTTGGCGATCCAGCCCGTGCCGATGGAGCCGACGAACATCATGAGGGCGCCGACGAAACCTTCGATGGTGGCGAGGTAGGCGCGGCCCCTGGCGGGCGCGGAGGCGTCGACCGGTTTGCCCGGCCGGCTCTCCGACGTCTCAAGGTGTGACCCGCCTGCCGTCATGATTGTGTGGTCCCCTACTTTGTTACGGCACTGGTTGCACCGGCTCTCCGGGCCGCCCTGCAACCCGGTCATTTTATCAGCCGTGCTTACTGCTGCCCCGGGGCCATGGCCGGGCGGCAAGGCACAGTTTGGCAACAGCGGCGGGTTCCCTACCGTGCACGCAGCAGCGCCAGGAACTCGTCGGCCATGCCGAGTTGTTCCTCCAACTTCGCACGGCGCCGTGCTGCCTCTTCAATGAAACCGTTCAACTCAGTCCTGATATCCGTAACATCCTCGCCGGGCGCGGCCGCCTCCAATGCGTCAATGACCTTCAAGAGCCCGGCCATGGCCTCGAGCGTGAACCCCAGCGGCTTCATCCTGCGGATCAGCAGCAGGCGCGTGAAATCACGCTCGGTGTAGAGGCGGAATCCGCCGTCGGTGCGGCCGGACGGTTTGAGCAGGCCCACCTCGTCGTAGTGGCGGATGGTGCGCAGGGACATCTGCGAACGGTCCGCCAGTTCGCCAATATGCATCGTGGCCACCACTTCTTCGGCGGTCATCTCTTTCACCATCACGTCACCAATCCGGGCTCAACCCTCACGTTAGGGTAGTGTTGCATGCGCAGCCGGCAGTCACCGGCGCCTTTTCTCTCCACCCCAATTGTCTTCCATGGCAGGGCTGGACCCTTGCGCACCGTGGCGCGCACAACGTTGCCCACCCGCTCTTTCCTGAGAGCCAAGTCCCTGGAGCCGCTCCTTGGCCGTCGCCGACCGCCCCCGCCCCACCCGGCCGCCGAACACCGTCATGGCCGCGCTGCGCTCTCCGCGGCAGCTGACCCGCGAAGTCCTCGCCGGCATGGTCACCACCCTTGCGCTCGTCCCGGAGGTCATTTCGTTCTCGATCGTGGCCGGGGTGGATCCGATGGTCAGCCTTGTCGCCTCCATCGTGCTTGCCCTGGCGATGTCCATCCTTGGCGGACGGCCCGGCGTCGTAACGGCGGCAGCTGGCTCCGTCGCCCTGGTCATCGCCCCGCTGGTGCACGAGCACGGGGTCCAGTACGTCCTGCCGGCGGTGCTGCTTGCCGGGGTGATCCAGGTGGTCTTCGGCCTGGCCGGGCTTGCCCGCCTGATGCGGTTCATCCCGCGATCGGTGATGATCGGGTTCGTCAACGCCCTGGGCGTGCTGATTTTCATGGCGCAGGTGCCCCATGTCCTCAATGTCCCCTGGCTCGCCTACGTCCTGTTTGCCCTGACGCTGGCCATCATCTTCGTTCTTCCCCGCTTCACCAAGGTGGTCCCGTCGCCCCTGGTGGCCATCGTCGTCGTCACGGCGATCGCCATCATTGCGGGCCTCTCCGTTCCGAACGTCGCCGACGAGGGTCCCCTCACGGGCCGGATGCCCGGGATCACCCCCTTCCTGGTTCCGTTTGACGCTGAGACCTTCAAGCTGGTCCTGCCCACGGCGCTGAGCGTGGCGTTTGTCGGCCTCATGGAAACCCTCCTCACGGCGAAACTGGTCGATGACATTACGGAGACCCCCTCGCACAAGGGCCGCGAGTCCTGGGGCCTGGGCGTCTCGAACATCCTCGCCGGGTTCTACGGCGGCATCGCCGGCTGCGCCATGATCGGCCAGACCGTCCTCAACGTGAAGACAGGCCAGGCCCGCACCCGGATCTCGACGTTCGTGGCCGGACTGTTCCTGCTGGCCTTGGTGACGGGACTCAGCTCGATCATGGGGCAGATCCCCATGGTTGCCCTTGCCGCGGTGATGATGGTCGTGGCCGTTACCACCGTCGACTGGCACAGCGTGGAGCCCTCCACCCTGAAAAGGATGCCGCTGCCGGAGACGATCGTCATGGGCGTCACGGTGGCCGTCGTCGTCTTCACGGGCAACCTTGCCTACGGCGTCCTGGTGGGCGTCGTCCTGGCGATGGTGCTGTTCGCCCGCCGGGTGGCCCACGTCATCACCGTCGAGCGGACTTTGGCAGGCGACGGCGGGAGCGTGCGCTACGAGGTGGTGGGACCGCTGTTCTTCGGCAGCAGCAATGACCTGGTGGAGCATTTCGCGTACGCCGACGATCCCGCTTCGGTGACTATTGACCTCAGCCGGGCCCAGATCTGGGACGCGTCAACGGTCGCTGCCCTGGACTCCATCGAAACCAAGTACGGGCACCACGGCGCGGTGGTGTCCATTGAAGGCCTCGATGAGCGGAGCACCGGGTTCCACCGGCGCCTTACGGGGCACTTGGGCGCCTGAGCAGCAGCGCGTGCGCGGAAGGGGGGGGGCCGCGGCCCCGCCCCTTCCTGTTGGAGAACTAGGAGAAACGCCCCGGCCGGAACGTTGCCAGCATGGGGTGCTTCCGGCCGGTCAGGATCTCGCCGGCCAGGAGTTCGCCGGCAATGAGTCCCAGGGTGGCGCCCGAGTGCGTGAAGGCAACGAAGCATCCCGGCACCTGGCCCAGTTCCCCCAGGACGGGTTCGCCGTCGCCGGGGATCGGCTTGTAGCCCATCTTCCAGGAGGCCGGCTTGAGTTCCGGATTGCCGGCAACCAGCCTGGAGGCTTCATCAGCCAGTTCCTGCACCACTTCTTCCGGAATGGTGAACGAACCGTCCGCGTGCTCGGTGATGTGTTCCTCATACCAGTCGTGGTCCAGCGCGAACGTGCCGCCGGGGTTGGGCCGGAGCGCGGCGCGCGGAGTGTTCATCACGGCGGTGACGTCGTGCTGCACCTGCTTGGTCACCACCAGCATGGACACGGGCGAACCATTGGGGATGTGCACGCCCAGAGGCTGGACGACGGCGGGCGTCGCGGCGCCGCACGCCACCAGGACCGCGTCGGCAGGGTAGGTCCCGCCCGCCGCAGTCTCCACCCCGGTGGTGCGGCCGCCCTCCACCATGACGGAGGCCTTGCCGGCGTTGAGGACCAGTTCGCCGCCCCGTGAGTGGAACTCCTCCATCAGGAAGTCGATCAGGTCCGGCAGGCTTACCCAGCCTTCGCCGGGATTGAAGATGCCGTTGTCCGGTACGGCACTGGAATCAACGCCGGGGGTGGCTGATGCAATCTCTTCCGGAGCGAGCAGCCTGGAGTCGTAGCCAATGGACTTCTCGTAGGCGTGCCGGGCTTCGGTCGCTTCAGACTGGCCGGCCACGTTCCACATGAGACCGCCGCCGAACTGGAGCCACTCCCGCCGGGGGTTGGAGGCGAAGAGCGTGCGGTAGCGGTCCACGCCGGCCACCCGCAGCTGGTGGTAGGGGGTGGACCGTTCGCCGGCGGAATTGAGCCAGGACAGCGAGCGTCCGCTGGCTTCGCTGGCAAGGCCCCGCTCGGTCAGCAGGATGACCGAGGCGCCTTCGCGGAGCAGGTGTACGGCGGTGGAGACGCCCAGGATGCCGCCGCCGATGATCGCGACGCGCTTGGTGGCTGGAGCAGAGGACATTGGAGTCCCTTTCTGTGGAATTCGTGGTTCTGATGGGACGCGAGCGGTGCGTCAATGGAGAAGAGTTGGGTGGGGTACCTCACGCCAGGGCGTGGATCCCCTCAATGACTCTCAGTACTTCGAGGGGACCGGCGGGGTCGACGGGCAGCGCCCCCTCCCCGCGCAGGGCTGCGGCCAGTTGCACGTAAAACTGGGGGTAGGCGCCACGTTCGGCAGGAACGGGGGACGTTGCACCATCGATGCCCAGGAGCCCCCAAGACTCCTGGGGGTCGAGGCCATATGCAGCGTCCGACGGCGGCATCCCCGCCGCGAGGGCAGGTTCCTGGCCGTCAAGGCCCCACTTGGTGTACCCGGCCTCGGAGCCGAGGACGTGGAAGCGGGCCCCCGCCTGGGCGGCCATGCCGTTCATCCACAGCCGGGAGCGGACTCCGGAGGCGTGCAGCAGTGACACGAAGGCTTCAGTGTCGGCAGCGTCCGGATGTGGCCCGCGGTTGGCCGTCTCGCCGTAGCTCCGGTCCACCGGGCCGAACAACTGGATGGCCTGGTCGATCAGGTGGGCTCCCAGGTCGTGCAGGATGCCGCCGCCCTCGGAGAGGGACACGGTGTCCCGCCAGTTCCCAAACCCTTCCGGCCGCCACCATTCGAACCGTGATTCGAAGCTGCTGACCTGCCCCAGCGCTCCCGAGGCCAGGATCTTCCGGAGGGTCAGGAAGTCCGCATCCCACCGGCGGTTCTGGAACACCGTGAGCCGCACCCCGCCGTCGTCCGCCCTGCTGATCAGCTCCTCACCCAAGGCGGACGTGGGCACGAACGGCTTGTCCACCACCACGTGCAGGCCGTGGGCGATGGCCGTCGCGGCCAGTCCGAAGTGGGTGTGCGGCGGGATGCCAAGGATGACCAGGTCCAGGTCCGCGGACAGGGCGAACAGCTCTTCCGGAGTTCCAACGATCCGTGCCCGTGGGTAGAGGCGGGCCGCCTCGGCGGCGCGCCCGGGCTGGGCCGTCACGATCACGTCAAGCGAGAAGTCCGGGTTGGCCGCGATCAGCGGCACGTGGAAGACCTTTCCGGAGATTCCAAAGCCGACGACGGCGGTCCGGATGGGTGCAGCGGTAACCGTACCCATCAGAGCACCTCGGAGAGGAAGCGTTGAAGGCGTTCGCTGCGGGGGTTGTCGAAGAGTTGGGTGGGGGTTCCTGCTTCAACCACTTCGCCTTCGTCCATGAAGACCACCTGGTCGGCGACTTTGCGGGCGAAGCCCATTTCGTGGGTGACTACCAGCATGGTCATGCCGCGGCCGCCCAGGCCGGCCATGAGGTTCAGGACGCCCTTGACCAGCTCAGGATCCAGGGCGCTGGTTGCTTCGTCGAAGAGCATGACTTCGGGTTCCATGGCCAGGGCGCGGGCGATGGCGACGCGCTGCTGCTGGCCGCCGGAGAGGTCGCGGGGGCGGTGGTCGGCGCGTTCGGCGAGGCCTACTTCGGCCAGGCGTTGACGGGCGCGATCCATGGCCTGGGCCTTGGGCATGCCCTTGACGCTCCAGAGTGCCAGGGCCACGTTTTCTTCCGCAGTATGGTCCGGGAAGAGGTTGAAGTGCTGGAACACCATGCCGATGCGGGTGCGCAGGGTGTCCGGGTTGGTGCCCAGGATGCTGTCGCCGGCGAGCAGCACGTCGCCGCTTTTGGGTTCGTGGAGGCGGTTAATGCCCCGCAGGAGGGTGGATTTGCCCGAGCCGGAGGGACCGATGATGCAGGTGGTGGTTCCGGGGGCAACCGTGAGGCTGACGTTGCGCAGGACGTCGATGTCGCCGTATGCCATGGTGACGTTGCGCAGTTCCAGGCTGGAGCCGTGGAATGTCGGGGCCTCCGCGGGCCCTGCTGTGGTGGCTTTCTTTGTGGGGGTGTTCATGTGTTGCTCCCGGTGGTGAGCGGCGAGGCCGCGTCGAGTTCCTTGACTTCTTTCAGGCCGCTGGTGGGCGGCGCGGCGCGGCGGCGTCCGGTGCGGAACTTGTTGTCGAAGTGGTTTACCAGGTGTGTCAGCGGGACGGTGATTACCAGGTAGAACAGGCCCGCCGCCACCAGGGGTGAGAGGTTGCCGGAGAGCACGGCGGCGTCCTGGCCCACGCGGAAGAGTTCGCGTTCGGTGACCAGCAGGCCCAGGAAGTACACCAGGGAGGAGTCCTTGACGATCGCGATGAACTGGTTCACCAGGGCCGGCAGGACCGGCGTACGCCCTGCGGGACCACCACCAGGGCCATGGACTTGGCGTAGCTCATCCCCAGGGCGCGGCAGGCCTCGCCCTGGCCCTTGTCCACGCTGAGGATGCCGGCGCGGAAGATCTCCCCGATGTAGGCGCTGGCGATCAGGCTCAGCGCGATGATGCCCAGCGGGTAAGGGGACGGGCCGAAGATCGACTGGCTGAGCCGGGCGAAGCCCTGGCCGATCAGCAGGATGGTCAGGATGGCCGGCAGGCCCCGGAAGAGGTCCGTGTAGATGCGGGCCGGAACCCGCAGCCATTTCGAGGGTGAGATGCCCATGACGGCCACCACCATCCCCAGCACCGTGCCAAGGACGGTGGCGGCGATGGAGATGATCAGCGTGTTCAGCAGGCCGACCGCCAACAGTTGGGGCAGGACCTCGGCCATAGCGCCGAAGTCGAAGAAAGTACGGATGATGGTGTTGAACCAGTCCATGGTTGCTCTCAGACGTAGATTGAGTGGAGGTGCCGGGGCGGGCCGCGGGCCCGCCCCGGCCGTGAAGCCGGAGGGCTGGTGCTCGCGGGCTACTTGCTGGGTGCCGGTGAGGCGGAGGCGGCCTGTTCGGCCTTGGGCAGGTACTGCTTGGGCATCGGGGAGCCCGGGAACCACTTCTGGTAGAGCTTCTTCCAGGTGCCGTCCTCCATGGCGGCGGCGAGTCCCTTGTTCAGGGCTTCCTTGAAGGCCGTCTTGCCCTTGGCGACGGCGAACCCGGCCGGAGCGTCGAAGGACGGGATGTCCGCGGCGCTGACCAGGCCGTGCTGGTCCTCGTAAGCCTTCGCTGCCTCGTAATCCAGGAAGTGGGCGTCCACGCTGCCGCTGTTCACGGCCGCGATGGCGGTGTTGTTGTCCGGGAAGCGGACCAGGCTGGCTGAGGTGAAGTTCTTGACGGCGTACGCTTCCTGCAGGGTCCCCTGGACCACGCCCAGGCGCTTGCCGGCCAGGCCCTCGGCGCTCGTGATGCCCGACGTCTTGGTGGTGATCACCGTCAGGTAACCGGCCAGGTAGCCGTCCGAGAAGTCCACGGTTTCCTTCCGCTTGTCCGTGATGCCGATCGCGGCAACCCCGGCGTCGAACTGCCCGTTGGCCACTGCGGCCAGGAGGCCGGAGAAGTCCTGTCCGGTGAAGACGACGTTGTCCACACCGGCCCGGTGGGCCACATCCTTGAACAGTTCGACGTCGAAGCCGGTGAAATTACCGGACGCGTCGGCGAAGGTGTACGGCTTGGAGTCGCCCAGGCTGGCCACGCGGATGGTGCCCGGCTGGATCAGTCCGTAGGGGTTGTTCTCTGTGGTGGAAGCGGGGGAGGTGGAGCTGCAGCCGGAGAGCGCCAGGACCGCAGCCAGTGCCGCGGCGGCGATTCCGGCCGGGCGGAGGTTCTTTTTCTTCACAGCGTTGTCCAATCGTTGGGAGGGAGGCGGTGCTGTCAGGGCCGCCGAAGAAAGTCGCCGATGCTCTTGTTGAGTCCGGTCTCACACCCTAGGATTGAGACCGGACTCACATCGATGGATAGAAATGTAGCGGAAGTCACAGGGGGCGTCAACAGCCTCTTCGAAAGGTGAAGATGAGCGCTGAAGGAGCACGACGGCGGGACGTCACCGTCGCGGACGTCGCAAAGGCAGCCCAGGTCTCCAAGGCCCAGGCCGCCCGCGCGTTGGGCAATTACGGCGCCGTCAGTGACGATGTCCGCGAGCGCGTCCTGGCCGCGGCGGAGGCCCTTTCCTACCGGCCCAATGAGCTTGCGCGCAGCATGAACACGGGCAAGTCGCACACCATCGGCGTGGTGGTGGGAGACATCGAAAACCCCCACTTTGGACTGGCAACCCGGGGCATCACGGACACGGCAAAGAAGGCCGGCTACAACGTCATCCTGGTCAATACCGACGAAGACCGCGAGGCGGAAGTGGACGCCGTGCGGGTGCTGCTGGACAAGCGCGTGGACGGGCTGATCGTCGCTCCTGCGTCATCGGTGGACACCGGACATCTCCAGGAGGTGCACCGGTCCGGCCGGCCCATGGTCTTCATCGACCGCACTGCCGGGGACATGCCGGTTGAGACCATGGCCGTGGACATGGCGCGGATTTCGCGCGAGGCTACGCGGTACCTGCTGGATGCGGGGCACCGCCGGATCGCCTTCATTTCCACATTGAGGACCGATGCCCCGTACACCCCCGGAATGACGCTGGAGTCCTCCCAGATCGCCGACCGTATCGAAGGCATGCGGGAGGCCTTCCTGGAATCCGGGCTGGCTTTTCCGGAGGACCTGGTCCGGTTGAACGCGGGCGATGAAGACTCCATCCGCAGCACTACCCGGGAAGTGCTCAGGGGGCCGGACCGGGCCACGGCCGTGGTGGCGTCCGACGGCCTCATCGCCCTCAGCGTTGTGGAAGCGGTCCAGGAACTGGGCCTGTCCATTCCAGCGGATGTTTCATTCCTGATGTACGACGACTTTGCGTGGACCAGGCTTACAACCCCGCCCCTCACAGTCATCGCCCAGCCCGTCTACAACATGGGAGTGGCGGCAGCGAAGGCGCTGATCCGGCAAATGGAGGGGCTCCCGCCTGCCGCTCCCGCACAGTTCACGGCGACCCTGGTGCGGCGTGGGTCAGTGGGGCCGTGCCCGGCCACTACCGGGAAGCCTGGCCGCGAACAGCTGGCGGGAAAGCCCGCCTGACGCCCCGTGCGCCCCGCCCCGGCGTTCAGGCGGCGGGAGGGGCGGTGGACTCGCGGACAATCACGTGGGTGGCCAGCTCCACCCGGTGGGAATCGAGGACTTCCCCGCGTGCCTGGCGCAGCAGCGACCTCAGGGCAGCCCGTCCCATCTCCTCGAGGGGCTGGGCCACCGAGCTCAATGAGGGGACGGACTGCTCGCCCTGGTTGGTGCCGTCGAAACCGATGAGGCTGATGTCCTCCGGGACCCTGATCCCGTGGTGCCGCGCCTCGCTCAGGACCCCCAGCGCGATCGTGTCGCTTCCCGCGAAAATGGCGGTGGGAAGTTCATCGAGCTGCAGCAGGGCTTTGAGTCCCTTGACCCCGCTCTCGGTCCGGAACCGGCCCCCGGAGACAATGTACCGGGGGTCCACCGGCACGCCGGCAGCCATGAGGGCAGCCATGTAACCGTGAAGCCGCGCCTGGTTGCATTCGGCCCCCTCAATCCCGCCGATGTAGGCGATGCGGCGGTGCCCCAGCCCCAGCAGATGCTCGGTGGCCGCCTTGCCGCCGGCCCAGTTTGTCGCGCCGACGCTGACCACGTCAGCGGAAGGCGGATTGAGCGGGTCGATGACCACCACCGGAATCTGGCGGCGCCGGAACGCATTCAGCTGGGCCTCGCTGAAGGCTGAGGTGACCACGATCATTCCCGCCCTGCCCTCTTCCAGGATGCGCTGGGCACGGCGTTCGGGGCTGTGCGCCCCAACGGTGGACTGGCCGGTCACACTCACGAGGATTTCGACATCGGCGCCGGCTGCGAACTGCAGGATGCCGTTCAGGACCTGGATGGTGTAGGCGGAATCAAGGACGTCGATGACCACTTCCACCACGGTGGCACTTTCCGTGGCTGCGCGGCGCTGCACGGGCGACTGGTACCCCGCCTGCTCCAGTACCGCGAGGATCCGCGCCCTGGTTTCCGGCGCCACGTCGTCCCGGCCGTTCACCACCTTGGAAACAGTTGGAGCCGAGACCCCTGCCTGCCTGGCAACGGTGGCGAGCGTGGGCTTTGTCCGCTCAGGCAATCTGGTCGTCATTGGTTCGCAATCTTTCGAAAATGGAGAGTGGATTCATTTTGGGGAAGGCGACTTCGAAACGTCAAGCTCGGCTCGGTTTATGGTGTTGAGCCAAAAAAGATCCTCTACGATCCCTTGACCACGCGAATATTTAGGGCTTTAGTTTACAGCGTGACTTATATCACCGTTCGAAATGTTTCGAATGAACGTCGGAGCCGATGCCCCGTACCTCGACCGCAAATTCACAATGGAGAAGCAATGAAGCAACCCCAGACGTCCCGGCGCTCTTTCCTCGCCCTCGCTGCCCTTACTCCCTTTGCCGTTGCCGCAACCACTGCCTGCGGAACGTCAGGTCCGGGCGCCTCGAGCGGCGGTGGAGGCGCCAGCATGTGGTATCTGTCCGGTGAGCCGAACCAGACCACCATGCAGAAGGCGGTGGATGCATTCAATTCGGCCAACTCCGCTGACAAGATCAACGTCACCTACTTCCAGAACGACGCCTACAAGACCAAGATCAAGACCGCCATCGGCGCCAACCAGGCGCCAACCATCATCTACGGCTGGGGCGGCGGTGGCCTGAAGACCTACGCAGAGGCCAACCAGGTCGAGGACCTGACCAGCTGGTTCGAGCAGAACCCGGACGTGAAGAACAAGTTCTTCCCATCCTCCTTCGGTGCCGCCACGATCAACGGCAAGATCTACGCCCTGCCCAACCAGTACGTGGCCCCGATTGTCCTGTTCTACAACAAGGACCTGTTCCAGAAGGCAGGCGTCCAGCCGCCCAAGACGTGGGAAGACATCATGTCCCTGGTCAAGACCTTCAACGACATGGGCGTGGCTCCCTTCTCCCTGGGCGGCCAGTCGCGCTGGACCTCGATGATGTGGCTTGAGTACCTGCTGGACCGCATTGGCGGCCCGGAAGTCTTCAAGGCGATCTTCGAAGGCAAGCCCAATGCCTGGATGGACCCGGCGGTGATCGAGACCGGCACCAAGGTCCAGGAGCTGGTCTCCGCCGACGGCTTCATCAAGGGCTTCTCCTCCATTACCGCTGACTCGCAGGCAGACCAGGCACTGCTGTTTTCCGGCAAGGCCGCCATGATGCTGCACGGTTCCTGGACCTACGGTGCCATGAAGAAGGCCGGCCAGAACTTCGTCCAGAACGGCAAACTGGGCTTCGTCCCCTTCCCCACCATTGCCGGCGGGAAGGGCGATCCGAAGAACGGCGTGGGAAACCCCGCGGCCTACATGTCCATCTCCTCCAAGGCCAGCGACAAGGAAAAGGAATCCGCCAAGAAGTTCTTCAAGGACGGCATCCTGACCGAGACCGTGATCGACGCCTACATCAACTCCGGCTCGGTGCCCATCGTCAACGGCATCGAAGACAAGCTGAATACGTCCGAGGACAAAGAGTTCCTTAACTTTGTCTACGACATGGCCAAGAACGCCCCGAACTTCCAGCAGTCCTGGGACCAGGCGCTGAGCCCCACCGCCGCCGAAGCCCTGCTGAACAACATCGACCAGCTCTTCCTGAAGTCGATTACGCCGCAGCAGTTCGCCGAGAACATGAACGGCACCCTCGGGAAATGAGTAACGCCGTCTCCACCGCCCCGCGGGCCACTGCCAGGATCAAGGAATCCAGGCAGACCGAACAGCGCAAGGCCGCCCTGGCCTGGCTGACACTGCCTGCCCTGTTCTTCTTCCTGGTGTTCGCCGTCATCCCGTTGGCCGGCGTGCTCATCCTCAGCTTCACCAGCTGGGACGGGATCGGTGCCATCGGGGCGGCGGGGCTGGACAACTGGTTCTCCGTGCTGGCAGACCCGGGGCTGTACAACGCCCTGGGCCTGACCTTCCTGATCATGATCGTCTCGTGGCTGGTCCAGACCCCCATCAGCCTCCTGCTGGGGGTCTTCACGGCAGGAAGCCAGCGGTACCGTGCCGCCCTGGCGGTGCTGTACTTCCTGCCCCTGCTGCTGTCCTCGGCCGCCGTCGCCATCGCCTTCAAGGCCCTGCTGGACCCGAACTTCGGCCTGGCAACCGGCTTGGGCCTGCCCTTCCTGGCGCAGGACTGGCTGGGGGTTCCGCACCTTGCCCTGGGCCTGGTCATCTTCGTCATCGCCTGGCAGTTCGTGCCGTTCCACACGCTCATCTACCAGGGCGGCGTGCGGCAGATCCCCAAGTCGCTGTATGAAGCGGCCCAGATCGACGGCGCCGGAACCATCAAGCAGTTCTTCCACATCACCCTGCCCCAGTTGAAGTACACCATCATCACCTCCTCCACGCTGATGGTGGTGGGCTCGCTGACGTACTTCGACCTGATCTTCGTCCTCACCGGCGGCGGACCCGGAAACTCCACCCGGATCCTGGCCCTGGACATGTACCTCCGGGGCTTCCGGGCCAACCTCATGGGCCCTGCCAGCGTCATCGCCGTCATTCTCGTCATCATCGGCCTTGCACTTGCCTTGTTCCTCCAGCGCCTTGGAGGCAAGGACAAGCAGGGCAGCCAATTGGAAGGTTTGTAGGGTGAGTACCGTCCTGAAGAGCAATACGCGGGAGGACCGGACCGGATCCATTGGCGGCACACCGGCCGCCACAAGGGGACTCGGTTCACGGCTGAAGCGGCTGAACATTCCCGGCGGCCTTGGCGGCTGGTTCTGGCTCGCCATCATCATCCTGCCGGTCTATTACGTGGTGATCACCAGCCTGAAGACGCAGGCAGGCTACTTTGGCCAGAATCCCCTGGCCCTGCCCACCTCGCCCACGCTGGAGAACTACCAGATGGTCCTCGAGGCGGATTTCGCAACGTACTTCATGAACAGCGCCATCGTCACGCTCGGTTCCGTGATCCCCACGGTGCTGGTTTCCTTCATGGCTTCCTTCGCCATCGTCCGTGGCAGCGGCAGGTTCCTCAAGCTGGTCAACGGCGTGTTCCTCATGGGGCTTGCCATTCCCCTGCAGGCAACGATCATTCCCATCTACTTGATGATCATCCGGCTCAACCTGTATGACAGCCTGCTGGCGCTGATGCTGCCGTCCATTGCCTTCGCCATCCCGCTGACGGTGCTGATCCTCTCCAACTTCATCCGCGACGTCCCGAACGAACTGTTCGAGTCCATGCGGCTGGACGGCTGCAGCGAATGGCAGACCATGTGGCGGCTCGCGCTGCCCCTCACCCGGCCAGCCATCGTGACAGTAGCCATCTACAACGGCCTGCACGTCTGGAACGGGTTCCTGCTGCCGCTGGTCCTCACCCAGAGCCCCGGCCTGCGGGTCCTGCCCCTGGGCCTGTGGACCTTCCAGGGCGAATTCAGCGTCAACATTCCCGCCGTGCTCGCCTCCGTGGTGCTCAGCACCCTGCCCATCCTGGTGCTGTACGTCATCGGCCGGCGCCAGTTGCTCGCAGGCCTGACCGCGGGCTTCAGTAAGTAGAAAGGACATCTCCATGACCACCGCACAACCCCTGCGGGTCGGCATGGTGGGCTACGCCTTCATGGGTGCAGCCCACTCCCACGCCTGGCGGACCGCACCCCGGTTTTTCGACCTGCCCCTGCAGCCCCAGCTGACCGCGGTCGCGGGCAGGAATGCCGAGGGCGTCCGTGCCGCGGCAGACAAGCTCGGCTGGGAATCGGTTGAAACGGACTGGCGCCGCCTGATCGAGCGCGACGACATCGACCTCATCGATATCTGCACGCCCGGCGACACGCACGCCGATATTGCCATCGCCGCCCTGGAAGCCGGCAAGCACGTGCTGTGCGAGAAGCCGCTGGCCAACTCCGTCGAGGAAGCCGAACGGATGACGCTCGCCGCGGAAACCGCTGCGAAGAACGGCGTCTTCTCGATGTGCGGCTTCAGCTACCGCCGAACTCCGGCACTGGCGCTGGCCAAGCGGTTCGTGGAACAGGGCAGGCTGGGCGACATCCGCCATGTCAGGGCCCAATACCTGCAGGACTGGCTCACCGATGCCAACGCCCCCATGACCTGGCGGCTGGACAAGAGCAAGTCCGGATCCGGCTCCCTGGGTGACATCGGAGCACACAGCATCGACGCCGCGCAGTGGGTCACGGGCCTGAACATCAGCGGGGTCTCGGCACTGCTGGAGACCTTTGTGCAGGAACGCCCGCTGGCCGGCGACCTGGTGGGCCTCGGCGGGCACGGCGACCTCAGCAGTGATGCTCCGCGCGGAAAAGTCACGGTTGATGACGCGGCAATCTTCACTGCCAGGTTCGACGGCGGCACGGCTTCGGGTGCGATCGGCGTCTTTGAAGCCACGCGGTACGCCCTGGGCAGGAAGAACGCCATGCGGCTGGAAGTCAACGGCACCAAGGGTTCCCTCGCCTTCGATTTCGAGGACATGAACGTCCTGTCCTTCTACGACGCCGCCGAATCCCCCGACGCCGGGTTCCGGAAGATCTTCGTCACCGAGCCCGAGCACCCCTACGTCGGAAACTGGTGGCCCACCGGCCACGGCCTGGGGTATGAGCACGGCTTCACCCACCAGGTGGTGGACCTCGTCACGGCCATCGGCGAAGCCCGCCAGCCGGAACCGTCCTTCGCGGACGCCCTGCAGGTGCAGCGGGTCCTGGCCGCCGTGGAGTCCAGTGCCGCAAATTCCAGCCAGTGGCAAAAAGTCTGAGCGGCAGTTCGGCACGGCATTGACCAGCTTCAAGCGATCCAAGGAATAGACATGACACGACCAATCACGCTGTTTACCGGCCAGTGGGCCGACCTGCCCTTCGAGGAAGTGGCGCGGCTCGCGGGCGAGTGGGGCTTCGACGGGTTGGAGATCGCCTGCTGGGGCGACCATCTGGATCCGCACCGCGCGGCCGAGGATGACAACTACCTCCAGGGCCGGCTGGACATCCTCGAAAAGAACAACCTGAAGGTGTTCGCCATCGCCAACCACCTGACCGGACAGGCAGTGTGTGACGACCCCATCGACGAACGCCACCAGGGCATCCTGTCAGCGGACGTCTGGGGCGACGGCGAGCCCGAAGGCGTACGCCGCCGGGCAGCGGAAGCCATGAAGGACACCGCCAGGGCTGCTGCCCGCCTCGGGGTGAAGACCGTCACCGGCTTCACCGGCTCCTCCATCTGGAAGGCGGTGGCCATGTTCCCGCCCGCCTCCCAGGAAATGATTGACGCCGGCTACCAGGACTTCGCAGACCGCTGGAACCCCATTCTCGACGTCTTCGACGAAGTGGGTGTCCGGTTCGCCCTCGAAGTCCACCCGTCCGAAATTGCCTACGACTACTGGACCGCCAAGCGCACCCTCGAAGCCATCGGCCACCGGGAAAACTTCGGCCTGAACTTCGACCCTTCCCACTTCATCTGGCAGGACCTGGACCCCGTGATGTTCCTGCAGGACTTCGCAGACAGGATTTTCCACGTCCACGTCAAGGAATCCATCCGCCAGCTCGACGGCCGCAACGGCCGCCTGGGCTCGCACCTGGCCTGGGCCGACCCCCGGCGCGGCTGGGATTTCGTCACGGCAGGGCACGGGGACGTGCAGTGGAACCGGATCTTCCGGACCCTGAACGCCATCGGCTACGAGGGCCCCACCAGCATCGAGTGGGAGGACGCCGGCATGGACCGGCTCATCGGCGCCCCGCAGGCGCTGGCCATGGTCCAGCACCTGGCCCGGATCGCCCCGCCGGCAGCAGCCTTCGACGCCGCCTTCGCCAGCCGCTGACCCCACGCCTTGCCGGCAAGAGCCGGCAGCCAACCAAAGGAAACTCCAATGACAGAACGCAAGAACGCCCTGGTGGTCCGCGGCGGCTGGGACGGCCACCAGCCCTACGAGGCCACAGAGCTCTTCATCCCCTACCTCAAGGACAACGGCTACGACGTCCGGGTGGAGGAATCCCCCAAGGTCTACGCCGATGCTGCCTACATGGCAGGGGTGGACCTCATCATGCAGTGCATGACCATGACCACCATCGAAAAGGACGAATTCGCCGGACTGCGGGCAGCCGTGGAGAACGGCACCGGCCTGGCCGGCTGGCACGGCGGGATTGCCGATTCCTACCGGAACACCTCCGACTACCTGCACCTGATCGGCGGCCAGTTCGCCTGCCACCCCGGCAAGCACCCGGACGAGTGCATCGGTGAGCAGTCGGACAACTACGTGCCCTACACCGTCAACATGCTGCCGGCCGCCGCCGACCACCCCATCACCAAGGGCATCAAGGACTTCGACCTGGTCACCGAGCAGTACTGGGTCCTCTCTGACGATTACATCGACGTCCTGGCCACCACCACCCAAAAAGTCCGCGAGTGGGACCCCTGGAACCGCGAAGTGACATCCCCCGCCATCTGGACCCGCCAGTGGGGCAAAGGCCGGATCTTCGTGTCCACCCCCGGGCACCGCGTGGAAATCCTCCAGGACCGGAACGTACGCACCATCATCGAAAGGGGCCTGCTGTGGGCAAGCCGTTGAAAGTCGGAATCGTTGGCTGCGGAGCCATCATCGCGCAGTACCTCACCAACTTCCGCCGCCTGGACCAGATCCAGCTGGTGGCCGTGGCGGACCTGGATCCGGCACGTGCGCAGGCAGTTGCGGATGACTACGACGGCGTCCGCGCCGTCACGGTGGAGGAACTGCTCTCCGCGGAGGACGTGGACCTGGTCCTGAACCTGACCATCCCTGCCGCCCACGCGGAGGTGGCGCTGAAGGCGATCGCCGCAGGAAAGAGCGTCTACGGCGAAAAGCCCTTGGCTGCCACCACCGAAGAAGCACGCCGGGTGCTGGAGGCGGCGCGGGAGGCAGGTGTCGTCGTCGGCTGTGCACCTGACACCGTGCTGGGCACCGGCATCCAGACCGCCCGCAAAGCCATCGATGACGGACTGATCGGCGCACCCATCTCGGCGTCCGCCACCATGGTGACGCCGGGCCACGAGCGCTGGCACCCCAACCCGGACTTCTACTACCAGCCCGGCGGCGGCCCCCTCCTGGACATGGGCCCCTACTACGTCACGGCACTCGTGACGCTGCTGGGCCCCGTGGTGTCGGTGATGGGTGCCGCCAGCCACACCCGGAATGAGCGGACCATCGGCTCGGGGCCCCGCCAGGGCGAAAAGGTACCCGTGAACATCGATTCCCACGTCACCGGCGTCCTGGTCCACGCATCCGGCGCGCTCTCCACGCTCTTCATGAGCTTCGATGCCGTGAAGTCCAAATCCCCCAACATCGAGATCCACGGTGAGCGCGGCTCCCTGGTGGTACCGGACCCCAACCACTTCGACGGCGACGTCCAGCTGTTTTCCCTGGGCGCCGAGGACTGGGAAACCCTGCCAGTGTCCGCCGGCTACGTTGATTCCGGCCGCGGGTTCGGCATCGCGGACCTGGCCGCCACCCCGCAGGGCAAGGAGCCCCGGGCTGGCGGGGCCTTGGCCTACCACGCCCTGGAGGTCATGGAATCCGTCCTGGAATCCGCACACAAGGGCACGGCGGTGGCCATCCAAAGCACCGTTGAGCGGCCTGACAGCGTGGAGCTGACGGTCCTGGCTGAGCAGGCAGACGCGCTCCAGTCCAAGTAGGCCGGTGTCCGGAACCGCGCCGCCGAAGCAGCAGGGCTAGTGCAGCCGATCGCTGCGGGCGGCGCGGTTCCTGCCCTGGGACTTGGCCCTGTATAAAGCCGCGTCCGCCGAGGCGACCAGGTCATCCGCATCGTAAGTTCCGTCGTCGTACGTGGAAATCCCGTAACTCGCGGTGGGCATCTCCATGCCATCCGGTGCTTTCGCGCCGGCCAGGCGCCTGCTGATTTCCTCCGCGATCGTCTCTGCCCGTTCCGCGCTTGCCCCCGGAACCAGGATGACGAACTCCTCCCCGCCATACCGCCCGATCAGGTCAGTGGAGCGGACAGTTGCCACGCAGGCGTCGGCGAAGGCCTGAAGCGCCAGGTCCCCGGCGGCATGGCCGTACGTATCGTTGACCGCTTTGAAGTGATCCAGGTCGGCAAGGATCAGGGCTCCCGAGCCGCCCGTGATGCTGCGGTCGGCAAGCTGTTCTGCAGCAAGGTCCATGAAGGCCTTGCGGTTTAAAAGCCCCGTGAGGTCGTCCCGGGTGGCCACCACGCGCAGGGCACGTGTCTGCTGTTCACTGCTCAACGCCGCCATGCTGAAGGAAACCACCACCAGCAACACCATGGTGACCAGCGTGGTGATGGCCGATCCAAAGACATTAACGAACACGGGGCCATCCTGGCCCTCCGCCAGGAATGCCAGCCAGCGGAAGAAATAATAAACGGAAAGTCCGCCCGCAGCCACCGCCATGGGGATGCGCACCCGTGAATACCCCGGTTCAAGGCGCCACAGTTCACGGGACGCCAGGCCAACGGTCAAGCTCATCGCGGCCAGGAAGACGGGACCGCCGGACCAGGTGTTCGTAGCGGGATGGTCAAGCAGGGAGGCCACCAGGGTGATCAGCGGAATACCCGTGAAGGCCCACTTGGGCGGCCGCACGGTCCGCAGCGAACGTGCCCCCGCCCACACCGCGACCCCGCCGTGGACCAGCAAGGTGTTCCCCACCGGGTTGGCCCACCACTGGTGGGGCGTGCCATCGAGGAGGAAACAGGCCGATCCCGACAGGAAGAACAGCAGGGCGCCGCACCACCAGGCGCTGTACGGCGAGCGCGTCACCCGGTAGGCGGAAAAGTAGAACAGAACCACCAGCACCAGGGCCATCAGGCCAAAAGCGATGCGCAGGGTTGCCGTATCCAGAACCATGTGCCAGAAGTCCCCCCAAACGCGGCGATTGCTGCTCACGCAAGTATTGCATTTCACACAGACACTGCAGAAGCTTCCGTACCCCTGATCGCGACCTTCGAAACTCGCCTAGGGTGGTGCTTAGCCACCGGACCACGAAAGGCCGCCATGCTTCTTCTCTTTGGGTTCAAGACCGTGCACAAGGCCCTGCCGGGACGGACCGCTACCTGCCCGCACTGCGGCGCCTTCATCCACCACCTCCTTGAGGAGCAGGCCACCAGGTTCACGCTGTTCTTCATCCCGGTGCTTACCGTGTCCCGGAAATACCGGATCACCTGCACCAACTGCGGCTACGTCTCGTCCATCAGCGCCCGCCAGAAGCGTGCGCTGGAGCTGCGGCGGTAGGGACGGCCGTTCCGGAAGTCAGCGGCCCAGTTCCGGAAGCCGCAGCAGGGCAACCGCGCCCGCTGCCACCAGGACGGCTGCGGCGGCGCTGATTCCCGAATACCCGGTCATGCCCATGACCGGCCCTGCGGCCGCGCTGCCCAGCGCTGCCGCGAGAGACATGGCGGCGTCCGAAAAACCCTGGGCAGGGATCCGCTGGGAGGGTGCCAAGGCAGCGACGAGCAGCGTGGATCCGGCCACGGTGGTGGCGGACCAGCCCAGGCCCAGCAGGACCAGCCCGATGGTCACGGCCGCTGGATACTCCGGTGCCAATCCCGTGAGTGCCAGTGCGGCCGTAAGGGTTGCCAGACCCGCCAGCACCATCCGGGCGGGCCCCATTCTGTCCGTGAGCCACCCCACCAGCGGCGACAGGGCGTACATCCCCGCGATGTGCAGGGAGATGGTCAGCCCGATCAGCGCGATGGTGTCCGGGTGGCCCGCGGCCGCTCCGGCCTGGTGCTGCATGTGCAGCGGGGTCATCGACATCACCGCCACCATCACAGCGTGCGCGGCCACCACGGCCACCACCGCCCCGCGGGTGGTGCGGTTCTCCCGCACGATGCGCCATCCGGCCTGCAGGGCGCCCCGGCGCCGGACACTGCCGGAATCAGCACCATCCGTGGTGCGGCGGGTCAGCAGCGGGTCGGGCCGGAGGAAGAGCCACACAATCGAAGCACCGATGACCATGCCGGCCGCCGAGATGAGGAACGGCCCTGCTGCGGCAGGAATGCCCAGCCAACCGGCCAGCACCGCGCCGGGACCTACCATGTTGGGTCCGGCTACTGCCCCGACGGTGATGGCCCACACCACCAGGGAAAGGTCACGTCCGCGGTGCGCGGGTTCGGCCAGGTCCGTCACCGCGAAGCGGGCCTGGAGGTTCACTGCCGAAGCCACGCCTACCAGGAAGGCACCGGCGAGCAGCAGGAGGAAGAACCCCGTGATCACGGCGCCCACCATCAGGGCGGTACCGGCAATCGCAGCGACAAGCCCTGAAGTTAGGGCAAAACGGCGGCCGCGGGAGAGCGCCAGTTGCGCCAGCGGTATGGCTGTCACTGCCGTTCCCAGCGTCAGGAACGTGTTGACTGAGCCTGCCCAGGCCTCGGAGCCTGACAAATCCACGGCCAGGATAGAACCCAAGGCCAGCGTGGAGCCGTTGCCCAGCCCGGAAAAGATTTGGGCGGACACCAGCGTCCTGCGCATGCGGGACTGCAGGGACCGAGTGGTTTCGGAGGAGGTGGTCAAAAATCTGGCTCCTGGTCAGGAAAACGTGGGGTGTGGCAGGACCCTCTGGGGCAGCCCGCCGTCATGCCCAGTGTGGTGTCATGGGTTTATGCAGTTCAACCATGACAATATGTCCGGCGTCCGGGTGGCGGAAGCACTGGTCAACATGCTGGGCGGCAGAGGCTGGGACGAAGGTGCACTGGAGGACCTTTTGGCGGACCACCTTTTCCACAATCCGCAGGTGGGCGCGAAGGAGGAAGCGCTCCTGCAGGAGTGGACAGTACGCCTGCGCGCTGTCTTTGAGTCGGACAGCGAGGGGGACCGCTGTGCCGCGGTGAACTCGTTGCTCGAACAGGGGGTCAAGCGTGTGTTCCTGACGGTCCACGACGGACTGGGCCCACACCTTCACTTTGCTGAAACCAGCGACAGCCTCGTTGAGCGCGTGCGCGCCCTCACCGCGGGTGGATTGGCCCTCTTCGTCACGGAGGCAGCGGGAGGCCGGCTGGGTACCTGCGCCAGGGATGGCTGCCCGAAGGTTTACGCCGACACCAGCCGTGGCGGACGCCGTGCCTACTGCTCCGCCCGGTGCGGCAACGGCGATGCCGTGATGCGTTACCGCGAGCGCGGGCGCCCCGCAGGCCGTCTTTAGGAGACAGCCGTTAGGCCTGGTCCCCGACGGCGGCGGGCGCTAAAGTGGGACCCGTTCAGACCCTGCCGTCCCCGGCAGGAGGACGGTGAACCAGCGAGGGAATGGAGGTGGTTTTGATGACTGCAGTTGCCGCGCGCCCAGAGCGCTCCGCACCCATCACATCATCCATCCTCCCGGCTGCACCCGCCTGACCTGTCGGCAGTTGCCAGCAGCGGCGCTGTTGCACCGGGGACCCCGCAAGGAAACCACAGTGCACAATTCTTCAGGCAACCCCCTGGACAACACCCCAAGTACCACCCAACCAACCGGCGGCCCCTGCGCTTACGGCTACATCCACGCCGTCGCCCGCCATTTCGACCAGTACCCCTGCCCCGGCGCCACGGAACGCGGACGGGTGGTCCGCGTGGACCGCACCCTGCTGCTGGTCGCGGTCGAGGACGGCCTGCTCCACCTGCCGTATCCGCTGTCCGGGGAGCCCGCCGTCACCGGCGACTGGGTTTGGATCGGCCCCAACCGGGCCGGTGACCGCCAGATCCTGGCAGTGCTTCCCCGCCGCTCGGAGCTCAGCCGCAAACGCGCGTTCGAGGATTCCTCCGAGGAACAGGTCCTGGCCGCGAACATGGACACCGTGGGGGTGGTGGTGCCCGTGGACCGGCCGCTCACGCACAACCGGCTGGAACGCACCCTCGTTGCCGCCTGGGACTCCGGGGCCACCCCGCTGGTGATTGTCACCAAGGCGGACCTGGCTGATGTGGCGGACGACGTCGTCGGGAAGGTCATCCTGCAGGCGGCAGGTGTGGAGGTGGTCACCACGTCCGCTGAAAACGGCGACGGGATCGACGAGCTGATGTCCCGCATCCAGCCCGGCGGCACCATCGTGCTCCTGGGTCCGTCCGGCGCGGGCAAGTCCACCTTGATCAATGCGCTGGTGGGCCGCGAGGTCCAGCAGACCGGGGAGGTACGGTCCGGGGATTTCAAGGGCAAGCACACCACCACCGCCCGCGAGCTGGTGCCGCTGTCCAACGGCACGGTGTTGATGGACACGCCCGGTGTGCGGGGTTTCGGTTTGTTCGACGCCGGCGAAGGCCTGGGCGGGATGTTCGGCGATGTGGAGGAACTGGCCGCCGGCTGCCGCTTCGCGGACTGCGGCCACGGCGGTGAGCCCGGCTGCGCGGTGCGGGAAGCGATTGACGGCGGCGTTTTGGAGGAACGGCGCTGGAACTCCTACCTGAAGATGCAGCGCGAACTGGCCTCGCTGGCACGCCGCTCCGACGTCGCCGCCCAGCGCGCCTACCACCGGGAGTGGCACCAGAAGGTGGTGTCCGCCGGAAAATCGCAGCGCTGGGCGGAACGCGAGGCCTCCGAACGCCAAGGCCGGACCGCGGGGAAGGACCGTAAGCGGAAGCGGTAGGAGACCGTATTCCCGCGTGGGGGCGGGGAGTAGGGTTCGGTCATGGACATCATCCTGGTTCCCGGTTTCTGGTTGGACGCGTCATCCTGGGAGGCGGTGACCCCTCTCCTGGAGGCGGCAGGGCACCGCCCCCACCCCCTCACCCTCCCGGGAAAGGAATCCGTGGACGCCGCCAGGGCGGGCATCAATCTGCAGGACCACATCGACGCGGTGGTGGAGGTCCTGGACGGCCTCTCCGGCAAGGTGGTCCTGGTGGGCCATTCCGGCGGCGGTGCCATCATCCACGGCGTGGTGGATGCGCGGCCGGACAAGGTGGCGCGCGCCGTGTACGTGGACAGTGGACCACTCGGTGATGGGGGCGTCATCAATGACCAGTTGCCGGCCGTTGGAGACGAGGTGCCATTGCCGCCGTGGGGGAATTTCGACGACGCCGACCTGGTGGATCTCGATGACGGGCTTCGCCAGGCCTTCCGTGACCGCGCCATTCCGGAGCCCCGGGGCGTGGCATACGGCAAGCAGCAACTGCATGACGAACGCCGCTACGAGGTCCCCGCCACCGTGATCGCCTGCGAGTTCCCTTCCGCCATGATCCGGGAATGGATCGTGGCCGGGCACCCCTTCGTCGCCGAGCTGGCCAAGGTCCATGACGTGGAGTACATCGACCTGCCCACCGGGCACTGGCCGCAGTTCACCAAGCCGGAGCAGCTGGCACGGGCCATCCTGGCGGCCGTTGACCGGACCAATACCCGCAGGGTTCGAAAAACCCTTGCGTGCGGACGGCGCCGTCTCCATAATAAATGAATGGCATTCATTTATACGACAGCAGTCGGTGGCAGCGCCGCCCCTGACCATGCGGCCGTCAGTACCGCGTCCCACATGCCCGCCGAGTGGGAAGCCCACCAGCGGACCTGGATGGCCTTCCCGCCGCCAAATGAGACCTTCGGGCCGGTGGGAAGCTCCACCCTGGACCGGGCGCGGGCCGCCTGGACCACGGTGGCCCGGACCATTGCAAGGTACGAGCCCGTTACGGTCGTCGCCGATCCGCGCGATGCCACCGCCGCGCGGGAATGGCTCGGCCAGGGCATCGACGTCCTGGCCGTTCCGCTGGACGACGCCTGGCTGCGGGACAGCGGCCCCACCTTCGTTCATGCGGCGGACGGTTCCCTTGCCGCGGTCGACTGGATCTTCAATGGCTGGGGCGCGCAGGATTGGGCTGCCTGGGCCAAGGACCAGGACGTGGCCCGGAGCGTGGCAGCCGGCACCAACGTGCCAGTCAGGCGAAGCTCCCTGGTAAACGAGGGCGGCGGATTCCATGTGGACGGTGAAGGCACGGTACTGCTGACCGAAACGGTCCAGCTCGATCCCGGCCGCAACCCCGGCGCCACCAAAGAATCCGTCGAGGCAGAAGTCCATGCAGCCCTGGGCACCACCAAGGCCATCTGGCTTCCGCGCGGACTCACCAGGGACTATGACGAGTTCGGCACCCGCGGCCACGTAGACATCGTGGCCGCCTTTGCCGGCCCGGGAACCATCCTGCTCCACCGCCAGGACGACCCCGCCCACCCGGACCATGCCGTCTATCTGCAGCTGAAGGCAGTCCTTGCCGGGCAACTGGACGCCCAGGGCCGGCCGCTGCGCATCATCGATGTCCCGGCCCCCACCACGCTCAAGGATGACGAGGGCTGGGTGGACTGGTCCTACATCAACCACTACGTGGCCAACAACGTGGTGGTGCTCTGCGGCTTCAACGATCCCAACGACACCATCGCCGCCGGCATCCTGGCGCGCGCCTACCCCGGACGCACCGTGCAACTGGTGGATGCCCGGGACATCTTCGCCTTCGGCGGCGGCATCCACTGCATCACCCAGCAGCAGCCGGCCCTGCGCAAAGGCGATGCAGCATGAAGCAGGCGCAGGCCACTCGTCCACCGGCCGCTGCGGGGACCTTCGACGTGGTGGAGGCCGGCATCAGCCAGCTCCGGGCGGCCCTTGACGCGGGTGTGGTCACCAGTGAAGGCCTGGTCCGCCTCTACCTGGCGCGCATCGAGAAGTATGACTCATCAGGAATACGTTTGAACTCGCTCGTCGTGATGAACCCGGAGGCCATCGCCGAGGCGCAGGAATCGGATCGCCGCCGTGCCGCCGGGTACACTCTCGGCCCGCTGGACGGCATCCCCTACACCGCAAAGGACAGCTACCAGGTCAAAGGCCTTACCGTGGCTGCCGGTTCACCCGCTTTCAAGGACCTGGTGGCGCAGCGCGACGCCTTCACCATCGAGCGGCTGCGGGCCGGGGGCGCCGTCCTGATCGGACTGACCAACATGCCGCCCATGGCCAACGGAGGTATGCAGCGCGGGGTATACGGCCGCGCCGAGAGTCCCTACAGCGCGGACTTCCTCACCGCGGCCTTCGCGTCCGGTTCATCCAACGGGTCCGGAACGGCGACGGCCGCCAGCTTCGCAGCCTTCGGACTGGCGGAGGAGACCTGGTCCTCAGGCCGGGCGCCGGCGTCGAACAATGCCCTTTGCGCCTATACGCCCTCCCGCGGCGTCATCTCCGTGCGCGGGAACTGGCCCCTGGTGCCCACCATGGATGTAGTGGTTCCGCATACCCGCACTATGACCGACCTGCTGGAGGTCCTGGATGTGGTGGTGGCGGACGACGTCGAACCACGCGGTGACTTCTGGCGTGTCCAGCCCTGGATCCGGGTGCCCAAGGCATCCACCGTCCGGCCGGCGTCGTACCTTGACCTCACCGTTACGGACGCCGCCGCGGCGGCAGGCGTACTCGCAGGAAAGCGACTGGGCGTGCCCCGCATGTACATCAACGCGGACCCGGAAGCCGGCACTGCCGAAGCGCCAGGCATCGGCGGGCCCACAGGGCAGCGGATTGAAACCCGCGCGTCCATCGTGGAGCTGTGGAACGCGGCCCGCCGCGACCTGGAAGCCGCAGGCGCCGACGTGGCGGAGGTGGACTTCCCCGTGGTCTCCAACTACGAAGGCGACCGGCCCGGCGCGCCCACCATCGCCACCCGGGGGCTGGTGTCCCCGGAATACCTGCGCCGGGAAATCGTGGACCTGTCGGCCTGGGCGTGGAATGACTTCCTGGACGCCAACGGCGACCCGCAGCTGAACCGCCTTGCCGACGTCGACGGTGCCGCCATCTTCCCGGCCCCGAACGGCGCCCTTCCGGACCGCTACGACGGCTTCGATGACGACATCAGCGACTATCCCGGCTGGATCCGCGGGCACGGCGTGCCCGTCCTGGCCGACATTCCGCACCTGCCCGGGGGCCTGCCAGGCTTGGAGGAAACCCGCCGGGTGGACCTGGAGGAATGGATGGACCAGCTGGGCCTGGACGCCGTGGTGTTCCCGGCGGCAGCCGATGTTGCCCCGGCAGACGCGGACACCAATCCCGCCTCGGCGGACACCGCCTGGCGCAACGGTGTGTGGGTGGCCAACGGGAACCTGGTCCCCCGGCACCTTGGCATACCCACGGTCACGGTCCCCATGGGCATCGCGGCGGACATCGCCATGCCGGTGGGCCTCACCATCGCCGGCAAGGCCTATAGTGATACCGCCCTGCTCCGGCTCGCCGCGGCCATCGAAGCCACCGGGAGCCGCCGCATGCCCCCGCCCCGCACCACCACACCCTGCAACGAAAGAAGCTCCTGACTGGACGGCTTCGGTGTCCGCCTGCCTTCGGCCCTGCCCGCGGCGGCTGGAGGCAGGCGGATCACGACCACGCCACATCCCCGCCCACCCAGCGGAAGCGCCTTGACAGCCTCGATTGTTAGCGCTGACAGTGGGAGGAAACCGATGCCAAGCGAAAGCCACTCGATGAAGAACTGGGCAGGAAACCTCGAATACTCCTCCACGGATGTCAGGCGGCCGGAATCCGTAGCGGAACTGGCATCCATCGTGGCCGCTTCGCCGCGGATCAAGGCCCTGGGGTCGCGGCACTCGTTCAACCGGGTAGCGGACACCGACGGCGTGCACGTGCTGCTCGATGCCCTGCCCCAGCAGGTGGAACTGGATTCCGGCCGCGGAACAGTGCGCGTCAGCGGGGGCGTGAGTTACGGGGCGCTCTGCCGGACGCTCCAAGAGGCCGGCCTTGCCATCCACAACCTTGCCTCGCTGCCGCACATCTCGGTGGCAGGCGCGGTCCAGACCGGCACGCACGGCTCCGGTGTGAACAACCCGTCCCTCGCCGGTGCCGTGGAGTCCATCGACCTGGTCCGGGCCTCCGGAGAGCAGGTCACGCTGACCAGGGATGACGGCGTTGAGTTCCTTGCAAGCGTGGTGGGCATTGGGGCCCTGGGCATTGTCACCGGGCTGGAACTGGCGGTGCGGCCCAGCTTCAGGATGCGCCAGCGGGTTCTGGAGGACTTGCCGTGGGACAACGCCCTGGGAGAATTCGCCGGCATCGTGTCCAGTGCCTACAGCGTGAGCCTCTTTACGGACTACGCGGGCAGCAGCATCAACCAGGTCTGGCTCAAAGCGCTCGACGGCGAGGAGCCGCTTCCAAACCTGTTCGGGGCAACCGCCGCGCTGCATCCCCGGCACCCCCTCCCGGACATGTCAGCGGAGAACTGCACGGCCCAGTTGGACGAACCCGGGCTGTGGCTGGACCGGCTGCCGCACTTCCGGCACGAGTTCACCCCAAGCAACGGAGACGAACTCCAGAGCGAGTTCATCCTTCCCCTGGAGCAGGCCCCCGCCGCCCTCCAGGCAGTCCGTGCGCTGGCTGAGGACCTCTCGCCCCTGCTGTTCGTCTCGGAGATCCGCACCGGCGCCGCCGATGAGTTCTGGCTCAGCCCCTTCTACCGGCAGCAAAGCGCGGCGCTGCACTTCACGTGGAAGCCGCTGCAGCCTGAGGTGGAAGGCTTCCTCCCGGTCCTTGAGGAAGCCCTGCGGCCCTTTGGTGCCCGGCCGCACTGGGGCAAGCTGTTCACGCCGGAGGGTTATGACTGGGAGGCGTTGTACCCGCGTTTCGCCGATTTCCGTGCCTTTGCGGCCGGCCATGACCCCGAGGGCAAGTTCCGCAATGCCCTGCTGGACAGCATCCTCGGGGTGCCGGCACGCCGGTAGAAGCCGCCGGTACGCTGGAGGCATGACACTTCGCCCCGCCGCCGCCACTGCCTTTGCCGCCGCCCTGCTGCTGACGGGATGCGGCGCCGTGGGGGAAGCCGCAGGCACCGCGGCCAGCGACGCCGCCTCCAGGGCGGCCTCGGCCGCCGCGCAGGAAGTCAACCGGCAAATCTGCGCAGTGGTCAAGGACGGCCTGGTCAGCGCTGAAGACCGCCAGGCGCTGGCCGGCTTGGTTTCGGCCGCGCGGACGGCAGGGGTTCCTGCAGAGATCACGACGCCGTTGGGCCGGATTGCGGAGGCCGGGGACCAGGTGCCGGCAGACTCCGTCCGGGCCCTGCAGGACGCCTGCAGCGGCTGACCGGCAAGGGGCCGGAAGGCCCTTCAGCGCCCGGATCGCCGCTGCTACGGTGAAATGACGAACCAGTAAGCCTGTGGCAGTACGCCACGCGCGAAGGAGATCGTCATGGCAGAACGCGGCAAAACCACCTCGGCCCCACGCATCGGGGAGGAGGAAGAATGACCACGAACCTGCAGAAATATGCCGATCTCTACCGCACTCCCGGCCCCTGGTGCACGGCCTACGTGGACGCGGGAACCGGAACAGTGGACACCCTTGAAGCCGGGGATGTCAGGGCCGGAAATACACGCGCCCGGCTTGAAGCACAGGGGGCAACCTCCGCTGATATCGAGGCAATGGAACAGGCCCTCCAGCCGGCCGCCGGGATTCCCTCCCCCGTGGCACGCTTCGTCCTGGTCCACGCAGGGAAGGCCGTAGTCAATGAGGTGCTTCCCGGCGATCCCGTCCTGCCGGAGCGGCTCGCAGTGGAGCCCGTCCCGGACCTGCTGCCGCTGGTCAAGCACCGGCCCGAAGACCTTGCCTACGTGGTGGCGGAGGTAAGCCGGGAACACGGCGAAATCCGGCTGTACCGGGCCGGGGCCAGGGTTCCCGCCATTGTGCAGGACGTGGAAGGCGAATCCGAACACGTGCACAAGTTCCATGGCGGGGGCTGGTCCGAACTGCGGTTCCAGCACCATACCGAGGACGTCTGGCGCCGTAACGCCGACGAAGTGGCAGGCGAAATCGACAGGGTGGCCAGGGCCAGCGGCGCCCGGCTCATCGTGCTCGCCGGTGACATCCGTGCCAGGGGCTTGGTCAAGGACAACCTCTCCGAAGCCGGCAGGGCATTGGTGTCGGAGGTGGAGTCCCACACCCATACCGCCGGGGCTGGCAGCGCCAACCTGGAGGACCACGTCAACCAGCACGTTGCTGAACTGTGGGCGGAGGAGCAGCAAGCCGTCATGGACAGGCTGGCCGTCCAGGAGGGCCAGGCCAATCCGGAGGCAGCGCACGGCATCGGAGCGGTTGTGCATGCACTCCAGCAGGCGCAGGCGGACGTCCTGATCTTTGATGATGCCGCCTTGTCCGGACGGACCCTGCTGGCCCTGGATGCGGAACCGTGGGTTGCCACAGCCAGGGAAGAAGCCCTGACTGCCGGCATCCTGGGAGAAGTGCCGGCCCCTGCGGCGCTGCTTCGCGCGGCCGCCCTTACCGACGCACGCGTTCTCCTGGTTCCGGGACCGGTCCTGCCGAAGGGCGTGCATATCGCGGCACTTCTGCGCTGGTCCTCGGGACCGGACGTCCCGTCGTCGTAAGCCCTGCTGCCTGTCCGCCCGGAAACCAGCGATTGGAAGGTGCACCATGAGCACTGCAGATGAGAATCCGGATAAGGCGCTGGACAGCGTCATGGTTCCGGAAGAGGATGCGCTGCCCAACCCCACGCGCACTGGGCATGGCAAGATGCCCGAAGAAATTGACGACGACGATTACCAAAAGGCAGTCGAGCAGGAACGGGTTGCCGCGGGGCTGGCTGACTACGCCCCGGCCGACGTTCCATCGGCCACGGATCCGTTGCCGCCGGAGGCATCCGATGCCGCAGACCTTGCGCAACGGGGCCTGCTGGAGGAGGAAGAAGACAAGGAGTAGGAAAAGGCGGTGCCGGTACTAACGCGCCGCCACCGCTTCCTGAGGAACCGCCTCCGGCTCCCTGCCGGCCCTGTCAGTTTTGGTGTGGCTGTTCCCAGCCACGCATTCCGGCTGCCCGCCCGGTCTGGGGCCGGTGCCCGGCCCGGTGTTCCGGCGGAGCAAACGGAACGACGCCGCTATCGCGGTGGAGTGGGACGGCACGGACGAACTTGGTGAGTTCCTCCCGGAGTTCCTTCCAGCCGATGTCCGGATCGTCCGGATAGGCGTTGACCTCCGCTTGGCGCGCCGCCTCGACGGCGGCAACACCGGCGTCCGTCAGCTCCACTTTCAACTGCCGGCGGTCCGAGGCGTGCCGGGTCCTGGTGATGAGCCCCGTCCCCTCAAGCCGGGTAAGGACCCGGCCCAGTGTCTGGCTCTGGACCCTTATCGCATCGGCAAGCTGTTCCTGGTTCAGTGGGCCCCCCGTCAGGCCTTCCAGTGCAATAACTGCGGCACGGGTGAGGCCAAGGGGGGCCAGTGCATCGTCCTGGCGCCGCTGGATGAGCCGGGCCGCCAAAGTGATCAGGCGGTAGCTGCTCCGGGCGTCCGGATCGAGATTGCTGGTCATCGGCCGCGGCCTTCCTGTAGGTGGCGAAGTGCTGGTCACCCTGCGTCGCTACACCCCTACAATAAGCATGCTTAGCAACATATTCGCAAGTAGGCTTACTATCCAGCGGCCACCCAACGCTATCGCCAGGCGCCCCGCGACTTCGAAACTGCAGCACTGCCCCTTGCAATCCAAATGGGAAGTGTGCTTAGTATCTAATTAGTAACCCTGCTTACTAACTCGCCAGCATTGCTGGTTCTTGATCGCCAGCTAACCCTTTCTGAAAGAGAGCGAAGATGACAGAGAACCAATGGCCCCAGACCCCCCATACCGCCAACGATCCGGCCATCGCCGATCCGTATGGCGCAACGGAGGCAGCTCCCCGGCAGGCCTCCTACCCCACTACTTCGGGTGACACCTCCAAGACCCAGGCAGCCAAGGCGGAGGCGTCCAACGTTGCCGGTCAGGCCGCATCCGCTGCCCAGGGAGTAGCCCAGACGGCGAAGGAAGAAGCCGCGAACGTGGCGCATGAGGCGAAGGCCAATGCGCAGGACCTGTTGCACCAGGCAAAGTCCGGCCTCACCAGCCAGGCAGGCACCCAGCAGCAGAAGGCCGCGGAAGGCATCCGCAACATCTCCTCCCAGCTGCACAGCATGGCCAGCGCCCCGGACCAGCAGGGCATGGCCGGCGACCTGGTCCGTCAGGCGGCAGAGCGCACTTCCTCGATGGCTACCTGGCTGGAAAACCGGGAGCCGGGTGATCTCCTGAACGAGGTCCAGCGGTTCGCCCGCAACCGGCCCGGAACATTCCTGCTCCTCGCCGCCGGCGCCGGCGTCCTCGCCGGACGCCTCACCCGCGGCCTCACCGCAGGCGCCCCCGAATCACAGGCACAGGTCCGGGCTTCCGGCCAGCAGGGCTTGGGCCAGCACCGCGCCGTGCAGTCACCGCCCGTAGCGCCCCTGCACCCGGAGACCGTGTACGCAGCCGGAACTGATGACCTCTTCGCAGAGCCAACGATAGGCAGCGGGGCCCCGGTTTCCACCAGCACCCTGCCCTCGGGTACCGCCGAGGAGACCCCGCTTCGGTTTGATGACGACCCCTACCGGGCCGAAAACGGCGTCTACAACGACGACGAACCGTTCGGCAGCGAAGGCACCTCCGGCACCGGCCGTCACGGCACGGGTGGGCTGTGATGAGTAGCCAGATTCCGGAGCCGCCGCCCAGCGCGGCGCATGTGAAAGCGGACAACGCCTCTCTCGGTGACCTGCTCGGGGACGTAACCCGGGACCTGTCCACCCTGATGCGCCAGGAAGTGGAACTGGCCAAAGCCGAACTCAAACAATCCACCTCCCGCGCAGGAAAAGGCGCCGGCATGCTCGCCGGCGCCGGGATCGGCGGACACTTCGTCCTGCTCTTCCTCTCCCTGGCCCTGATGTGGGCCCTGGGCGCCATCATGCCCCTGGGCTGGTCCGCGCTGATCGTCGCCG
>NZ_JBWJAR010000014.1:0-106731 GCF_056389225.1 Pseudarthrobacter sp. rb
GTGCCGGATCGCCGGTTTTTTCCGGCGATCCGGCACCTTTCCGGCGTGTGGGGACTTGGGGCACCGGTTTGGCAGGCGTCCGACGCCGGGTGGCAGGATGGGTGCATGACTTCCGCTACCCCTGACGCAACGCTGCCCGCCGCAAGTCCCGCCGTTGTCCTCACCATCGCCGGGTCAGAAGCCACCGGCGGTGCCGGCGCGCAGGCTGACCTGAAGACCTTCCAGGAACTGGGCGTCTTCGGCATCGCAAACCTCACCTGCATCGTGTCCTTCGACCCGAAGGACAGCTGGAACCACCGCTTCGTGCCGGTGGACCAGCAGGTGATCGCAGACCAGCTGGAGGCAACGACGGCGGCTTATGGTCCGGCGTCGGGCGCCCCTTCGGCTTTGGACACGGTGAAGATCGGCATGCTGGGCAGCCCGGCGACGATCAACACGGTGGCCGGTGCCCTGCAGGAGAACAGCTTCACCAATGTGGTGCTGGACCCGGTGCTGATCTGCAAGGGCCAGGAGCCGGGCCACGCGCTGGACACGGACCAGGCCCTGAAGGCGCAGATCCTGCCGCTGGCCACGTTCGTTACGCCCAACCACTTTGAGGCGGAGTCCCTGTCCGGCCTCGAGATCACTGACGTTGAGTCCCTCAAAGCCGCTGCCGTCCGCATTCATGAGCTCAGCGGCGCTGCAGTGCTGGCCAAGGGCGGGGTGCGGCTGGAAGGCCCGGACGCCGTCGACGTCTTCTACGACGGTGAGACCCTGGAAGTCCTGAGCGCCCCGAAGGTGGGCGAGGTGGCCGTCTCCGGCGCCGGCTGCTCGCTCGCCGCGGCCGTGACGGCAGAACTGGCCAAGGGTGCCAGCCCGCTGGAGGCCGCCCGGACCGCCAAGGACTTCGTCACCGCCGGCATCCGCAACCGCCTTGCCTCCGGCGCCCCGTTCGATGCCCTGTGGCAGGGCGGCGCCCGCTGACCAAACGCCCCATCGCTTTTCGACGCCTAACCCCAAACGCCCCATCACTTTTCGCAGGAAAACCCGGAACGCGTCTGCACTTTATGCAGACGCGTTCCGGATTTAAGGGCAGGATCTGATGGCGGGTCTGGACCCGGTCAGCGCCGCGGGATGTTGCGCAGGTTGCTGCGTGCCATGCTCACGGCCTCGCCCGCCCCGCGGTTCAGGACCACCTTGGACATGGCCGTGGCGAATCCGATCACCTGGGAGCCGGAGATCTTCGGCGGAATGGACAGCGCCTTGGGGTCGGTGATGAGCTCCACCAGTGACGGGCCGGGGTGCGCGAACGCTTCCCGGTACGCTGCCTCGATCTGCGCCGGATCCGTGACCCGCACCGCGTGGAAGCCCAGGGCCTGTGCCACGGCCGCATAGTTGGCGTCGGGGACATCCACGCCGAAATCGGGCAGTCCGTCCACCAGCATCTCAAGCTTGACCATGCCCAGGGTGGAGTTGTTGAACACCACCACGTTCACCGGCAATTGGTAGGCGGCGGCGGTGATGAGCTCGCCCAGCAGCATGGACAGCCCGCCGTCGCCGGACACCGAGATGACCTGCCGCCCGGGGTACGCCAACTGGGCGCCGATGGCGTGCGGCAGGGCGTTGGCCATGGAGCCGTGCAGGAAGGACCCGATCAGCCGGCGGGTGCCCAGCGGGTTGATGTACCGCGCGGTCCAGACATTACACATGCCCGTGTCCGCGGTGAAGATGGCGTCCTCTGCGGCCACCTGGTCCAGCAGCGATGCCGCGTACTCGGGGTGGATGGGCTGCTTCTTCTCCACCTTCCGGGTGTACGCGCCCACGGCCTTGTTCATCAGCCGGTCGTGCTTTTTGAGCATCTGGTCCAGGAACCGGCGGCTCTTCTTCGCCTTCACCAGCGGCAGGAGCGCGCGCAGGGTGGGCAGCACGTCGCCGTGGACGGCAATGTCGACGTCGGTCCGGCGGCCCAGCCGGTGGGCCACCCGGTCCACCTGCGCGGTGCGGGTGTCCGGCAGGAACTGGTCATACGGGAAGTCCGTGCCCAGGAGGATCAGCAGGTCGGCGTCCTCAATGCCTTCGGCCGCGGCCCCGTAGCCCAGCAACCCGGTCATACCGATATCGAACGGGTTGTCGTACTGGACGAAGTCCTTGCCGCGCAGCGAGTGCCCCACCGGCGCCTTGGCCAGGTCGGCGAGCGCCATCAGCTCGCTGTGTGCCCCTTCCACGCCGGCGCCGGCGAAGATGGCCACCTTGCCGGCGTCGTTGATAGCGTCCGCGAGGGCTTGGACGCTGGCAGGGTCCGGGACCAGGCTGGCGGGCCGGAAGGTGGCAGGCAGCGGGGTGGGGCCGGCAGCCTCCAGCCCGGCGATGTCGCCCGGCAGGGTCACGACGGCCACTCCCCCAAGCCCCAGCGCGTGCTGGATGGCGCTGTGCATCACCCGGGGAGCCTGCTCTGCGGTGCTGACCAGTTCCGAGTACACCGAGCATTCGTTGAACAGGCGGTCCGGGTGGGTCTCCTGGAAGAAGCTGCTGCCGATCTGCTTGCTGGGAATGTGGGAGGCGATGGCCAGCACCGGAGCGCCGGAGCGGTTGGCGTCATACAGGCCGTTGATCAGGTGCAGGTTTCCGGGGCCGCAGGAACCCGCGCACACGGCAAGCTTGCCGGTGAGCTGGGCTTCGGCTGCGGCGGCAAAGGCGGCAGCTTCCTCGTGGCGGACGTGGATCCAGTCAATGCCGCCCTTCGCGGAGCCGCCGGTCTGGCGGACGGCGTCCACGATCGGGTTGAGGCTGTCGCCCACAATCCCGTAGATCCGCTGCACGCCGGCAGCCTGGAGTTGTTCGATGAGCTGGGTGGCAAGTTCCTTGGCCATGGGTGCAGACTCCCGCGATGGTGGTGGTGTGCTGACATGGCCCAATATAGTCCGCCCACCCGGCCGGCTTCCCTGGCAGGCCTGCTAGCCCGCGTGGTCCAGGGCAGCTTCGGGTGCCGCCCGCACCTCGGCGGCGAGGGCTTCAGCGAGCAGGGTTGCGGTCCGCACAATGAACGCCCGACGACGGGTGGTCCGGTCCGCACTGCTGCCCGCCAGGAGCGTGTCGATCTGGGGCAGGACGGGCCAGCCGTCGCAAAGGGTGATGACGGTGATCAGCAGGTCCGCGGCGTCAGTCCGGTCGATCCCGGGCAGGACGTCCAGGACCTGGCCCACCTTGACGGCGCAGTGGTCGGACCGGGTGGCGCGGCTGACAGTTTCCCCGCCCCGCTCCAGGCCTTCCCAAAACAGGAGCCTGGGCAGGACCCCATCAGTGGTGTGCCGGTCGAAGAGGCGGCCGGCGTAGTCACCGAACGCCTTCGGTCCGCTGCCGGTGATGGGCACCTCGGTCATTACCCGGACCATTTCGGCAGCCAGGACGGCGTCGAACAGCTCATCCTTCTTGCCGAAGTACTGGTAGATGCGTTCCTTGTTCACGCCGGCGGCCGTTGCGATCCGGTCCACCCGCGCGCCGGCCAGGCCCTTGACGCTGAACTCCTCCGTTGCAGCCGCCAGCAGCAACTCCTTGGTCCGCTCCGTGTTCCATGCCATGACACAAGTCTACGCAATTCCAACCAGGTAGTTGCAATTGCGTCCGGGCACACTTATTGTCGATGCAAGCAAAAGCAACCAACTAGTTGGAGATTTTCATGGCCACGCTTTCATCACCCGCTTCCCCCTCCACTGCCGAGCCCGCGCCGTCCACCGGCGTCCAGGCTGCAGCGCCTGTAGCGGTCGCCGGCCCGCCGTCCATCCATGTCCGCGCGGCCATCACTTGGCTGGCAATTTTTCCGCTTGTGGCCATCGGCATGATGGCGGCCGCTCCCCTCATGGAAACGTGGCACCCCATCTTCCGCGCCATGGGATTGACTATGGTGGTGGTTCCCACCGCGGTCTATCTCGTGCTCCCGCGCCTGTTCGCCCTTCACGGCGCCCTGGCCGCCAGGCGGAGCATCCGCCGCTAGGACTCCCCCCGCAGCGCAAAACGGAGGCGTACGACGGCGGCCCGGCAGCCGCCGTCGTACGCCTCCTTACGGATCAGGTACTTTGGTGTCTCCGGCGCTAAACGCCGAGCGCGTCCTTGTCCTTGCCGCCACCCTGCGGCGCCTGCTCCCAGGCGTGGCCCTGTTCGTCGTCCAGGTGCGTGGCCTTCTTGTTCTTCAGGGCGAAGATGTAGACCACCAGCGAGATGGCGATGGCGATGGTCACGTAGGTGAAGAACAGGTCCTCCCGCTCCGCCTTCTGGAAGGCCGCGCCGATCAGGGGCACGGTGCCGCCGAACAGCGAGTTGGCGATTGCATAGCCCAGGCCCACGCCGAGCGCGCGGATGGAGGCGGGGAACAGTTCGGCCTTCACCAGGGCATTGATCGAGGTGTAGCCGCCGACAATCACCAGGCCACCCATCATGAGCAGGAACGCGGTGAATGGGTCCTTGGTGCCGGCCAGGGTGGAGAGCAGCGGCCAGGTGAAGAGGACGCCGGTGATGCCGAACCAGAGCAGCAGCGGCTTGCGGCCAACCTTGTCCGAGATGATGCCGTAGACGGGCTGGAGCAGCATGAAGATGAACAGGGCCCAGAAGTTGATCACGGAGGTGTCGGTCTTGGCGATGCCGGAGGTATCGTTCATGAACTTCAGGATGAAGTTGGTGTAGGTGTAGAACGCCACGGTGCCGCCAAGGGTGATGCCGATGCAGACCAGCAGCGGCTTCCAGTAGCTCGTGAACAGCAGCTTCATGGTGCCCGGCTGGGCCTGTCCGGCAACCGCGGGAGTCTTCGCGGCCTCGATCTGCTCGGCGGAAACGGTCTCCTCCATGGAGCGGCGGAGCCACAGCACCACCAGGGCAGCTACGCCGCCGATGGCGAACGGGATGCGCCAGCCCCACTCACCCAGGTCGCCCTTGGGCATGACGTTCTGCAGGATCACCAGGACCAACAGGGCGAGCATCTGGCCGCCGATCAGGGTGACGTACTGGAAGCTGGAGAAGAAGCCGCGGCGCTTGGAGGTTGCGGCCTCGGACATATAGGTTGCGCTGGTGCCGTACTCGCCACCAACGGAGAAGCCCTGGATGACGCGGACCAGCACCAGCAGGATCATGGCCCACAGCCCAATTTGCTGCTGTGTGGGCAGGATGGCGATTGCGAAGGAGCCTGCGGACATCAGGGTCACGCTCAGCGTCAACGCGGCCTTGCGCCCCTTGCGGTCGGCGTAGCGGCCGAAGAACCAGGCACCGATGGGACGCATGAGGAACGACGTCGAGAAGACGGCCATGGCCTCAAGGCCCGCCTGCAGGTCGTCCTTGGAATTGAAGAAGTGCGACTGGAAGTAGGCGGCGAAAACGGTGTAGACGTAGAGGTCGTACCACTCCACCAGGTTGCCGGCGGAACCCTTCAGGATGTTGCCCACGGCCCGCCGGGTCTGGGCGGCCTCCGTCAGGGGCGCGGTTTGTTGGGTGCTCATCGGTGAGTTCCTCCTTGTGGTGACGTGCGTCCTCCAACGCCGGAGGGCCTCATCCACGGTATGGGTGATCCACCGCACAGCCAACGTGGCGGGGCATTTCCTAACACTTCCTTAGGTTTTGCCCGCGCCGCCGGCCCCGCCCGGCTGCCGGCCGCCGTCGGCCCCGCCTGGCTCCCACCGCCGTCGGGCAAAACCCTTCAGCACGCGGTAGTCTCCAAATGCGGGGGATGATCCGGGAGACCGCACAACGCAAGGAAGATGGCAATGGACGTGCTGATCGTCGAGGACGACGACGCCATGGCCGGTGCCCTCACCGCCGCCGTCGAAAGCGCCGGACACCACCCGCAGCGGCTGGCGCGGGGCGCTGATGCGCTGCTGTCCCACCGGAACTTCCAGGTGATCCTCCTGGACCTCGGCCTGCCGGACATGGACGGGCTGGAGGTGCTGCGCAAACTGCGCCAGGTCACCGATGTCCCCATCCTGATCCTGACCGCCCGGGACGACGAACGCAGCGTGGTGCTCGGGCTGCGTTCCGGCGCGGACGACTACCTGGTCAAACCCGTCAAGCTGGTGGAGCTGCTGGCGCGGATCGAAGCGGTGACGCGGCGGGCCGGCCGCGGCGGCGGCACCCCGCAGGAGCACGTCATCGTGCTGGATGACCTGGCGATCGACCTGAACCGCCGCACTGCTTCCAAAGCCGGTTCGCCGCTCGCCCTGACCGCCACGGAGTTCGAACTCCTCGCGCTGCTGGCACGCCATGCCGGCTCGGTGGTCACCCGGGAACAAATCCTTGACGCGCTGTGGGGCGACGCCTTCCTGGCTTCCTCCCGGTCCCTGGACGTCCACCTCACCGGTCTGCGGGCAAAACTGCAGAAACCCGGCTTCATCATCAACGTCCGTGGCGTGGGGTACCGGGTGGAGGCGGCTTCCGGATGAGGCTGCGGGTGCTGGGCGTCCTCAGCGTGCTCTGCCTGGTGGTGGTCTTCCTGATCTCGGGCACCATCCTCACCTCAGCTTCCCGCGAGCTGACCCAGGAGCTGCAGATCAACCGGGCGGCGTCCCTGAACCGGCTCGCCCAGGTGGCGTTCGATGCCTCCGCCGACGGGGACACGGCACGGCTGCAGCGGGAGATGGACACGTACTCCGGGCTGTACGGGGAAGGGATCGTGGTGCGTGTCCAGCAGGCCACCCTTCAGTCCGGAAATCTTGATGCCGGGCGGTTTGACGTGCAGGAAGCGCTGTCCCTGGCACGGTTAAACGTCAGCAACACCGCCCTGGAACCACTGGAACCTTTCGGTTCCGGCTCCCGGGTGATCTTCCGGCCCTTCGGCAGCGCCAGCCAGGTCCTGGGCGCCGTGGTGCTGGACGTGGACGCCGGCACCGCGCAGCAGAAGCTCCGGGAACGGTGGCTCGCGGTGGGGGTGGCGGCGCTTGCCCTTGCCGCCGTGCTCCTGCTGGGCGCGGCCCGGGTCACCGGATGGGTCCTCCGGCCCGTCCAACGGCTGAACTCGGCGGTGCACGAACTGGAAAGTACCGGCCGCGCGGGACGCCTTCCGGATGACGGGCCGCCCGAGCTGCGGGAACTGAGCCGGTCCTTCACCGTGATGGCCCGGACCGTGAGCGCCAGCATGGCAGCGCAGCGGCAGCTGATTGCGGACACGTCGCACCAGCTGCGCAACCCGGTGGGGGCGCTTCGGCTTCGGCTGGACCTGCTGCAGCTGGAACTGAAGACGGCCCGTGAACACGACGCCGCCGAACGGGCCATGGCGGAGTTGGAGCGGGTTGAGGAGATCCTGGACGGGGTCCTGAAACTCGCCGCCGCAGAGCACCGTGCATCCGAGGGGTACCTCCGGGCTGCCGGCAGCCTGCAAAGCCTCCCTGCGCCGGATCCGGTGGACCCTTTCCCGGTCCTCCAGGGTGAAATCGAGCGGGCAGCACCGCTGGCAGAACAGGCAGGCTGCAGGCTGGTCCTTGCTCCGGCGCCGCAGCCGCCGGCACTGGTTGCCTGCCACCCGGCGGAGCTGGCCCAGATGGCGGCCGAGCTCCTCAACAACGCCATCAAGTACGCCCCCGGTGCCACCGTGACGGCCGCGGCCCAGCTGGAGGGCCGCACGATGGTGGTGGAGATTTCCGACGACGGTCCAGGGCTTCCTGCCCCGGAGCGGGCCGCGGCTGCCACCAGATTCTGGCGGTCCCCGCAGCATTCGTCGGTTCCGGGAACCGGGCTGGGCATGACGATCGTGGGCCAGCTTGCCGCGGCCAACGGTGGGCGCCTGGTGCTGGGCGAAGCGGCCCCGCATGGGCTCGCGGCCCGGCTCGAGTTTCCCGCTCCAGCTTCTGATCAGGTGCTTCCGGGCACCAGGAGTGGTGATGCCAATGCGTGAACCACTTGCCCCGGGGCGCCCTGTCTCCCTGCCGCCGCGACGGTCCGTGCTTAAGTGGGCCTTCGCCGTCGGACTCGCAGCCTGCCTGCCGCCTGCCCTCAGTGCGTGCACTGGAGGCGACCGGCCGGAGAACCTGGTGGTGGCCGGCGGCGAACCGGGCGGCTTCTACCTCGAGTTCTCGACGCTGCTGGCCGCGGCGCTTGAACGGCACGGCGTAGCCGGCCATGCCCGGGCCGTGGCCACCGGCGGAAGCCTGGACAACATCGCGGAACTGCGGGCGGGCCGGGCGGACTTTGCCGTGGCCCTGGCCGATGCCGCCGGCCAGGCGGGCGGGGACGGAGCTGAGATCGCCGCCATCGGGAAGGTCTACGAAAACTACGTCCACTGCGTGGTACGGAAGGACAGCGGGATCCGGGACATTTCCGGGCTGGCGGGGCGGCGGGTTGCCGTGGGCCAGCCGGGGTCGGGCACCTCGCTTACCACTCCCCGGCTGCTCGAAGCAGCGGGCCTGGGCACCTCCGCGGATGCCGCGCCGCCCTCCGCCGGAACTGCCGCCGTCGAACATCTTGGCCTGAATGACGGCATCGCGGCACTCAAGGCGGGGACCGTGGATGCCCTGTTCTGGTCCGGTGGCGTGCCCACTGCGGCCATCGCCACCGCGCAGCAGGACGTGGCGCTCGGACTGCTGGATTTGTCCGCGCTGCTGCCGGAACTGCGGCGGAGGTACGGCGGGATGTACGACCGGGTCCTGATACCGGAAGGCAGCTACCCCGGCATACCGGCGGTGTGGACGGTGGGTGCTCCCAACCTGCTGCTCTGCCGCAGGGACCTGGACAGCGCCACCGTGGAGCACACCGTCCAGCTGCTGGTGCACAACGCCGGCGAACTCATCCCCCAGTCCACCCTGGGAGTGCAGTTCCTCAGCGCGGAGAGCCTCATCAACACCGCCGGGATCCCGCTGCACCCCGCCGCCGCGGCAGCGTACCGGACCCTGCACGGCTGACCAACGCCCCATCACCATTTGCCGCTTGAACCCAAACGCCCCATCACCTTTGGCGGCACAAAGCCAAACGCCCCATCACTTTCGTCAGGAAAGTGGTGGGGCGTCCAGAGGAAACCGGCCGGAAGTGGTGGGGCGTTCCTAGGAGCCGGAGTGCGCCTGCAGGAAGCTGTACACCTCGGTCTCATCCACGCCGGGGAAGGCTCCCGGAGGCATCGCGGCCAGCAGGTGCGAGTGGGCCCGGGCGGACGGCCAGGCGTTCCCGGCCCACTGGTTGGTCAGTTCGGCAGGCGGCCGCTTGCAGCAATTGGGATCCGGACAGTTGGACCTGGCGCGGGCGGTGGTCTCCCGCCCGCGGAACCACTTCACGTGCTGGTACGGCACGCCAATGCTGAGCGAGAACTCGCCGCTGGCGGACCGCTCGGTGCGGGCGGTGCACCAGTACGTGCCGGACGGCGTATCGGTGTACTGGCTGTAGGCACTGAACTTGTCCGGCACATCGAACACGGCCCGGGAGGTCCAGGCCTTGCACGACGGCTGGCCCTCGATGGCTCCGGTGTGGTCCTGGGGGAAGTTCACGCCGTCGTTCTCGTACGCCTTGTAGATGATGCCGCTCTGGTGCGTCTTCTGGAAGTGCGTGGTGATGCCCAGGTGCTTGGTGGCCAGGTTGGTGAAGCGGTGCGCCGCGGTCTCATAGGACACGGCGAAGGCGTCCCGGATGTCCTCCACCGCGATTTCCTTGGCCGCTTTGGCTTTCTGCAGAAATTCGACGGTTGCCTGCTCGGGCAGCAGCAGGGCGGCGGCGAAATAGTTGGTGGCCACCCGCTGGGCCAGGAAGTCACCGTAGTTCTTGGGCGTTTCATGGCCCAGGACGTAGTGGCCCAGGGCCTGCAGCAGCACCGAGCGGGGGTCGTGGTCCTGCCGCTGGCTCTGCGTCAGGTAAATTTTGCGGTTCTTCAAGTCCGTCACGGAGCGGGTGGAATGCGGCAAATCCCCCACGTGGTGCAGGGTGAAACCGAGGTGCTCGGCGATGTCCGCGATGACGTGCTGGCTGAGTGGGCCGGTGGTGTAACCCACCTCCTTGAGGACCTTCTGCGCCTCTGCCTCGTACTCCGGGAAATAGTTGCCGCGCTCCCGCATCATGGCCCGCAGCTCGCCGTTGGCGCGCCGGGCTTCCTCCGGGGTGGCCACCTGCTCGTTCATCTTCCGTTCCAGCTCGTGCAGCAGCCCCACCTGGGCCTCGAGCACGTCCACTGGAAGCCGCGAACTGATGCGGATTTTGGGCAGGTTCAGCGATTCGTACAGCGGCCCGCGCTGGTAGCGTTCCAGCTCGATTTCGAGGGCGGCCCGGCGGCTGGGCGGCTCGGCCCCAAGCAGCTGGTCGATGCTGACGTTCAGTGCGCCCGCGAGGTGCTGGAGCAGCGTCAGTTTGGGCTCGCGTTTGCCGTTTTCAATCAGGCTTAGCTGGCTGGGAGCGGTGCCGACGGCGGCGCTCAGGTCATCGAGCGTGAGCCCGGCTTGTTTGCGGAGATGGCGGACGCGGCGGCCCAGCGCGATGACGTCCAGTTCCGCTGCGGCGGCTGACGGTGGCTGGGAAACGTCCCTGTTCCAGCTTGAAGGCGACATTTCTGAAGAATACGTGAAGAAGTGCATTTCTTTCCATACTTTTTATCTAGAAAGGGGGTTGAAAGTGCTGAAAAGTAGTTGTCACGGAAAGAAACACCGCACCGGATAAGCCGGTGGGAACCTCAACGACGCGGTTCCCACCTACCCCGTCCGGAGCTCAATCAAGGAGATCAACGATGACTGCAGCATTTGAGCCCACCCAGCAGACGCCCGAAGAGCAGGCCGCCGCCCTGGAGCTCGAGTGGGCCGCCAACCCCCGCTGGGAAGGTGTGACCCGGGACTACTCAGCCTCCGACGTCGTCCGCCTCCGCGGCCGCGTCTCCGAAGAGCACACCCTGGCCCGCCGGGGTTCGGAGAAGCTGTGGAAGCAGCTCACCGAAGAGCACAAGACCGGCGGCTACACCAACGCCCTGGGCGCCCTCACCGGCAACCAGGCCGTGCAGCAGGTCAAGGCCGGACTCCGCGCCATCTACCTCTCCGGCTGGCAGGTCGCCGCGGACGCCAACAACTCCGGCCACACCTACCCGGACCAGTCCCTCTACCCCGCCAACTCGGTCCCCACTGTGGTCCGCCGGATCAACAATGCCCTGCTCCGGGCAGACCAGATCGAATTCTCTGAAGGCGTCCAGACGGTCGAGGACTGGCTGGTCCCGATCGTTGCCGACGCCGAAGCCGGTTTCGGCGGCCCGCTGAACGCCTACGAACTCATGAAGTCCATGATCCAGGCCGGCGCATCCGGTGTTCACTGGGAGGACCAGCTCGCCTCGGAGAAGAAGTGCGGCCACCTCGGCGGCAAGGTGCTGATTCCCACCCAGCAGCACGTCCGCACGCTGAACGCGGCCCGCCTGGCAGCCGACGTCGCCGGCACCCCCACCGTCGTCATCGCCCGCACCGACGCCGAGGCCGCCACCCTGATCACCTCCGACGTCGACGAGCGCGACCAGGAATTCATCACCGGCGAGCGCACCGCCGAGGGCTTCTACAAGGTCCGCAACGGCATCGAACCCTGCATCGCCCGCGCCAAGGCCTACGCCCCGTACTCCGACCTCATCTGGATGGAAACCGGCACGCCGGACCTGGAGCTGGCCCGCAAGTTCGCCGAATCCGTCAAGGCCGAGTTCCCGGACCAGATGCTCTCCTACAACTGCTCGCCGTCGTTCAACTGGCGCAAGCACCTGGACGACGACACCATCGCCAAGTTCCAGCGTGAACTCGGCGCCATGGGCTTCACGTTCCAGTTCATCACCCTGGCCGGCTTCCACGCCCTGAACTACTCGATGTTCGATCTCGCCCACGGCTACGCCCGTGAAGGCATGAGCGCCTACGTCGAACTCCAGGAAAAGGAATTCGCCTCCGAGTCCCGCGGCTACACCGCAACCAAGCACCAGCGCGAAGTCGGCACCGGCTACTTCGACACCATCTCCACGGCGCTCAACCCGAACGCGTCCACCCTCGCACTGGTCGGATCGACCGAAGAGGGACAGTTCCACTAAAACCCAGCCTTTCCCGCTCGTTGCTCTATCACTTTTGGCCCCTAACAGGCCGCCTTGGCAACCAAAAGTGATGGAGCAACCGGGGTTACCAGGAGATTCCCATGAACAGCTTCACCGATAGCTTTACGATCAACGGCATTACCTTGACCGCGCAGCCGATTTGCCGGCAGGACGAGGTGCTGACGCCGGATGCACTCTCCTTTATTGCGAAGCTGCACCGGGCCACCGCCGAGCGGCGGCAGGAGCTGCTGCAGGCACGGCGCACACGGCGGGCTGACATCGCCGCCGGAGCGGACCCCCGTTTCCTTCGGGAGACCGAGCACATCCGCAATGACCCGTCCTGGCGGGTCGCTCCCCCGGCACCCGGCCTGGATGACCGCCGCGTCGAAATCACGGGGCCGGTGGACAAGAAGATGACCATCAACGCCCTGAACTCGGGTGCCAAGGTGTGGCTGGCTGACATGGAGGACTCCTCCACCCCCACGTGGCGGAACGTCATCAAGGGCCAGCTGAACCTCACCGACGCCCTGGAGCGCCGGATCGACTTCACGTCCGAGGAGGGCAAGGAATACAAGCTCCGCCCGGCCGGCGAGCTGCCCACCATTGTGGTCCGGCCCCGCGGCTGGCACCTGCCGGAAAAGCACATGCTCGTCGACGGCCAGCCCATCGCCGGCGGCATCGTGGACTTCGGCCTGTTCTTCTTCCACAACGCCCGCCGCCTGCTGGCCCAGGGCAAGGGACCGTACTTCTACCTGCCCAAGATCGAGAACCACCTCGAGGCCCGGCTGTGGAACGACATCTTCATTCTGGCCCAGGACCTGCTCGGGATCCCGCAGGGCACCATCCGCGCCACGGTGCTGATCGAGACCATCACCGCAGCCTTCGAAATGGAGGAGATCCTCTACGAACTGCGCGACCACGCCGCAGGCCTGAACGCCGGCCGCTGGGACTACATCTTCTCCCTGATCAAGAACTTCCGCACCCGCGGCCCCCGCTTCGTCCTGCCGGACCGCGGCCAGGTCACCATGACCCAGCCCTTCATGCGCGCCTACACCGAACAGCTGGTCCGCGCCTGCCACAAGCGCGGCGCCATGGCCATCGGCGGCATGGCAGCAGCCGTCCCCAACCGCAAGGACCCCGAAGCCAACGCCAACGCTTTGGAGAAGGTCCGCGCAGACAAGACCCGCGAGGCCAACGACGGCTTCGACGGCTCCTGGGTGGCCCACCCCGACCTGGTGCCCGTGTGCCGCGAAGTGTTCGACGGCGTCCTGGGCAGCAAGCCGAACCAGCTGGACCGGCTCCGCGAGGACGTCACCCCGGACGACCGCGCCCTGATCGACGTTGCCGCCACCACCGGCACCATCACCGAACAGGGCATCCGGAACAACATCGAGGTGGGCATCCGCTACATCGAATCCTGGCTCCGCGGCAACGGCGCAGTGGCCATCCACAACCTCATGGAGGACGCCGCCACCGCCGAGATTTCCCGGTCCCAGCTCTGGCAGTGGATCTACGCCCGGGCCATCACGGACCACGGCGAGATCATCAGCCACGAATGGGTGGAGGAACTGCTGGACGAGGAATTCGCCCGGCTGGAACGCTTCGACGGCGACCGGTTCGAGGACGCCCGCGACATTTTCGAGGAGGTCACGCTCAGCCGTGAGTTCCCGTCCTTCCTCACCCTGCCGGCCTACGCCCGCTACCTGACCGAGGCCCGTGAAAAGGCCACCGTCGAGGAGCTCACCGCGGCCTGACCCCACCAGTACTTCCGTCTGCCGGGCCGGCACGCCCTTCGCAACAGGCCCCCCGAAATCCGGGGCGCCGGTCCGGCAACGGAGCACCCGTATGACGCCCGCCCACTTTCCCCAGGGAGAGTGGGCGGGCGTTGCCTTGTTTGCTGCAATAGGTGAGCGGGCGTCTAAGGGAACGTCCGACGACGGGCCTCGCCTTAGCGCCCCTTCGGCACCTGCCGCACGGACAGGGTGGTGCTGACGAGGAAGGTCAGCACCGACACGAGGATGACCAGCAGGGCCGGCGTCCACGATGCGGAGCTGTCGTGGACGAAGCCCACCAGCGGCGGCGCGACGGCGGCGAGGCAGTATCCCAGGCCCTGGACAGTGGCGGACATCCGGCCGGCCGAGGCCTGGTCGCGGGCCAGCTTGATGATGGCGATGAAGATCAGGGTGATGCCGCCGCCCTGGGCGATCCCGCCGGAGGTGGACCACAGCCACCACAGCTGCGGCAGGAAAAGCAGCCCCACCGGAACGGCAAGCCACAACGTACCCAGGGTGACCGCCACCGCCGTCGTATTCATGTATTTGGCCGCGAAAGGCACGCCGAGTCCGCCCACGATGGCCAGGATCTGGAAGATTGAGGACGCGGCGCCGGCCTGGGCTGCGTTCATTCCCAGTTCGTCGTGCAGGTAGCTCGGCAGCCATGCCGTGACGCCGTAATAGGAGAACGCCTGGCCGCCGAAGCCGGCCGTGAGCCCGGCGGTAGTCCAGCCGGAACGGCTTGCCGGGGCCCGGGGCGTGTCCCCGCCGTCTTCGGCCTCGGCCAGGAAAGCCGTCCGGGGCCCCACTGCCAGCACCCACACCACCACCGCGGCGACGGCCAGGACGGCGACGGCACCCAAGGCCAGCCGCCACCCGGTCACTGCCGCGAGCGGGGCCATGATCACCGAGGTCAGGAAGGACCCGATATTCAGGGCTGCGGTGTAGATTCCCATCGCGGTCCCCTGCCGTCGGGGAGCGAAATCGCGGCGGATGATCAATGGCACCGCGATGTTGCCGATGGTGATGGCCACCCCGATGACCACCGTGCCGGCCACCACCAGGACCGGTCCTCCCGCGGAGCGGAGCAGCACGCCGGCCAGGACCCCCAGGATGGTCAGCGTCACGGCGAACTCGGCACCGAACTTCCGGGCGGCCAGGGACGCCAGCGGAGCCGCGAGCGAGAAGCAGAGCACAGGGATGCTGGTCAGCAGCCCCAGCATGACCGGCGAAAAGTGCAGTTCCGCCTGCATGAGGTCCACCAGGGGCGCAACGGCCACGAACGGGCCACGGAGGTTCAGCGCCAGCAGGCCGATGCAGGCCAGCAGGACCCAGCTCTTCGGGACGCGGGACAGGACGCGGCTGCTCACAGGGTCAAAATCGGGAATGGGCGTGGATTCATCACTCCCATTGCTATCACGCTCCGCGGTGCTGGAGTTTCAGGCACCCTCCCGGACGGCCCTGCCATACGATGAACGTGACCCAAGGACGTAGGACACACTGCGAAGGACACCGATGACGCACCGCCTTGCCATCCTCGATGACTACCAGGACGTGGCCCACGGCTTCGCCGACTTCACGGCGTTGGAGGCCGAAGGGGTCACGGTGACGTCCTACCGGGAGCCTTTTGCTTCCGGCGACGCGCTGGTTTCGGCGCTGGCGGACACCACCATGGTGATCGCGATGCGGGAGCGGACGGCGTTCCCCCGCGAAGTGTTCGAGAAACTGCCGGCGCTTGAGCTGCTGGTCACCACGGGGATGGCGAATGCCGCCATCGACGTGGCGGCGGCGGCCGAGCACGGGGTGACGGTGTGCGGCACGCCCGGCTCACCCACGGCCGCGCCCGAACTGACCTGGGCCCTCCTGCTGGCCATCGCCCGGCACCTTCCTGCCGAGGAAAGCTCCCTCCGGGCGGGTACCTGGCAGTCAACGGTGGGCTTTGAGCTGGCCGGCAAGACGCTGGGCATCGTGGGACTGGGCAAAATCGGCCGGCGGGTGGCCGCTTACGGGCAGGCTTTCGGGATGGACGTCGTGGCGTGGAGCCAGAACCTCACGGCGGAGACGGCCAAAGAGGCCGGGGCCCGGCTGGTGTCCAAGGAGGAGCTCTTCACGGTGGCCGACGTCGCCACCCTCCATCTGAGGCTCTCCCCGCGGTCGGAAAACACCGTGGGCGAGGCCGAGCTGCGGCTGCTGGGACCGGAGGGCATCCTCGTCAACACCGCCCGGGGGCCACTCGTTGACCAGGAAGCCCTGATCAGGGCATTGAACGAAGGATGGATCCGCGGCGCCGCCCTGGACGTCTTCGACCAGGAACCCCTGCGGGCCGGCCACCCGCTCCTGGCCGCCCCGAACACCGTGCTGTCCCCCCACCTGGGCTATGTCACGCAGGAAAGCTACCGCCAGTTCTACGGCGGCGCCCTGGAGGACGTCACCGCCTGGCTTGCCGGCTCCCCCATCCGAACCCTCACGGCCTGACCCTTTTTACTACCGGAGCAACCGAATGACCCACATCATCCGCACGGCAACAACGGACGACGCCGGCCCCCTCGCCGGGCTGGCGGCCGTCACCTTTCCGCTGGCCTGCCCGCCGTCGTCGTCACCTGCCGACATTGCCGCCCATCTGGCCAACACGCTCAGCGAGGAGCACTTCAAGGGCTACCTCGCGGACCCGGACATCACCGTCCTGGTCATCGACGCCAACGGGCAGCTCTGCGGCTACAGCCTCCTGGTGGACAGGCCGGCAGCGGACCCGGACGTGGCTTCCGTGCTGACGCTGCTGCCGTCCGTGGAAATCAGCAAATGCTATGCCCACCCCGACTATCACGGGCTGGGCGCGGCCGCAGAACTCATGCACGCAAGCCTCCAGGCGGCCGCAGCATCCGGCGGCGCCGGGGCCTGGCTGGGTGTGAACAGCCAGAATGCCCGCGCCATCCGCTTCTACGGGAAGTCCGGATTCCGGAAGGTGGGTACCAAATCGTTCCGGCTGGGCAGCACCGTGGAGCACGACTTCGTCCTGGAGCGTCCCCTGCCATAACCGCTCACGTTCCCGGTTGATGCAGCCTTCGGATGCCTGGGCCTGCCAGAGGTTCCTCCAACGGGTAGGCCAGCGGCGGCCGCGGTTCGGCCAGGAGCTTCAGCCCAGGCGGGAGGCCCTCGATGGTGCCGCTCGATCCGGTGGCGCTGATGGTCACCCGGCTGGTGTCCAGCAGGACATTTTCGGCCCTGAACGAACCCACGGACTCCGGCAGGATCGGCGCCAAGTGCACCACCCCGCGGGTGAACACAGGGTCGAAACGCAACAGGATCCGTGCAAGCTGCACCGGTGCGGCCGCGGCCCAGGCCTGCGGTGAGCATGCGGTGGGATAGGGAACGGGGCCCGGCAACTCGCCGCGGTCGAACCCGCAGAACAGCTCCGGCAGCCGGCCGTCAAAATGCTGGGCAGCATCGAGGATGCCCAGGGCCACCCTCTTGGCCTCGTCCACGAACCCATAACGCATCAACCCCGTGGCTACCAGCGCAGTGTCGTGCGGCCACACCGAGCCGTTGTGGTAGCTGACGGGGTTGTAGGCGCCCATGTCGGAGGCGAGGGTGCGGATACCCCAGCCTGTGAACATCTGCGGGGACATCAGGTTTTCCATGACGGACGTTGCTTTGTCCTCGTCCACGATACCCGTCCACAGGCAGTGGCCGATGTTCGACGTCAGCGCATCGACGTGCCGTTTGTCCTTGTCCAGCGCCACCGCAAAATAGCCCTTGTCAGGAAGCCAAAACTTCTTGTTGAACTCCTCCTTGAAGGCTGCCGCCTTGTCGGCCCAGTGCTTTTCCAGGTCCGAATCTCCGGTCCAGTGGGCCAGCAGCGACCTGCCAAGGTAGGCGGAGTAGACATAGGCCTGGACTTCGCAGAGCGCGATCGGGGCTTCCGCGATGGTCCCGTCCGCGAAATTAATGCCGTCCCAGGAGTCCTTCCAGCCTTGGTTGACCAGGCCATGGTCGTTTGGCCGCAGGTATTCAACGAAGCCGTCGCCGTCGCGGTCGCCGTACCTTTCAATCCATTCCAGGGCGCGGTCCGCGTGCGCCAGCAGCGGCTGGATCGCATCCCGTGACAACCCCCACCGGCTTAACTCGCCCAGGGTGGATACGAAGAGCGGGGTGGCGTCGGCCGTGCCGTAGTACGCGGTGCCGCCCAGCGACAGGCCGGCAGTGACGCCCAAGCGCACCTCATGGGGAATGCGGCCCGGTTCCTCCTCGGAGTCCACGTCCACCTTCTTCCCCTGGATACCGGCCAGGGTCTGCAGCGTGCCCAGGGCAAGATTGGGGTTGACCATCATGCTCATGTAAGACGTGAGCAGCGAGTCCCGCCCGAACAGCGCCATGAACCAGGGCGCCCCCGCTGCGACCGCGGCGCGGTTGGGATGGCGGGCATCGAAAATCCGGAGTGCACCAAGGTCACTTTGGCTGCGGTTGAGCACGTTCTGGAAGCTGGTGTCCTCGATGCTGATCCGCGGAACGTTCTCCTCCCACGCCAGGTGGCGCCGAACGCCCTCACGGTGGTGCGGGAGTTGGCCTTCGGTGAAGGGCTTTTCCGGGGCTTCCCCATTGACCAGCGGCACCACGATGACGCTGGTGCTCCATTTGCCGCGGGCCGGAACGGTGACGTTGAACCGTAGCCCGTCGGTCTCCACCTCAGCACCCCGGGCCCCGATGGCGGAACCCCGCTGCTGGCCGTGCCGGGATGCTTCAATGATGAGCTTTCCATCCACCACGGTGCGGGTTGTGTCATCGGGGCCTGTTGTCCGGCCGCCTTTCACGTCGAAGAGGTCGGCCTGGTCTGCGTCCACGAGAAGTTCGATGGCACACTCAACGGGTTCCGCAGCGTAGTTCTGCAGGGTGATGTCGTCCTGCAGGCCCGGCCCGATGTGGCGGACATGGCGGACTACCAGGGGACTGTCGAACCGGCCTCCCGGCCAGGTGGCGCGGCCAACAAATGTCGCCTCGAAAGGCTGCGGCTTTTGGGCTGACAATGGTTCGCGCCGCGAGCCGTTGATGCGCAGCACCCAGCGCGAAACGATCCGGGTGTCCTGGTAGAACGCCCCGTTCGTGCCCCCGTCGTGACTGATGTCGCCGGTCCCCGCCGAAATACAAAACGAAGAACCTTCCAGAACGGTGACGGCACCCACGTCGGAGCCCGAGGCCTCATTATCTTCGTTCCAGGCGGTCATGGAAGGACTCCCTTCTCAGGCGGATTGCTGCCGGGAGCCGAATGGCCGCCCGCCCCCTTATCGATTTTGGTGCACAGGCGTGGTAACCGGAACCCCTCCCGGCAATCTCCCGGTCAGCAGGTCATCAAAGAGCCTGAGATGCTGTGCCACCATCCGCTGGGCACTGAACCGCTCCTCCACTGATGCCCGGCACCGTTCCCTGCTCAAGCCGGCGGCCGCTTCAATGAAGCCGCTCAACTGCTGGGTATCCCCCAAGAAGCCGGTGCGGCCGTGCTCAACAATTTCCGGGGCCGAGCCGATGCGCGTGCCGATGACGGGAGTTCCGGTGGCCATCGCCTCGATCATGACCAGGCCGAAAGGCTCGGACCACTGGATGGGGTTCAGGAAGGCCAGCGCCTCACCCATCAGCCGGTACTTGGCGGCGTCATCCACCTCCCCCACAAAATCCTCGTTGGGGCCAAGTATCGGCTCAATAACCTCCCGGAAGTAGCGGATCTCCTCGGGCTCCCGCATTTTCACAGCGATCTTCAGGTGCACACCTGCCTGCCGTGCGATGGTTATTGCCTCCAGCAGCCCCTTGTCCTCGCATGCTCGGCCCACGAAGCACAGGTAACCGCCACGCCCGCTTCCGATCGGGACGGCTGAAACGTCCATGCCGTGATGGATCACCTGCGTGACGGGGACTTCCGGGGCATGGGACGCCTGGTCCCGCGATATCGCCACGATGGCGACGTCCCGGGCCATGGCCCGGTACAGGTCTTCGGCGTCTTGGTGGAGCGGGCCGTGGATGGTGGTTACCACCGGCACCTTAGGAGGCCTGTGCGCGTAAAGGGGCCCGGCCAGTGTGTGGTCATGGATGATGTCCACATCCTGGAGTCCCTTGTACGCGCGGATGACATGGCTGAGCTCGGACATCGTGAAGCCCAGCTCATCCCGGGATGCTGGCCGCATCCCCGGTACCTTCGGTACAGGGCAGGTACTTTCGGAAGGGGCCGCCAGCAACACCTCATGGCCGGCGGCGACGAACCCGCGCGCCAGGGTGTCCACCACTCTTTCAATGCCGCCATAGGTACCCGGTGGAATGGGAATCCACGGTCCTGCAATAACTCCGATACGCATATCTGGCCTCCAGATGACGAGGCCCGAGCTCCCCAGCCGCAAGGCACCTGCCGCCGCCGGGCATGCCTGCCCCGCGGTGTTCGACATTTCCATGGCGTCTGCTTCACCTACTTCAGAACTATTGCCCACGAATGCCCCGGCCACAAGGGTTGAATGTGGCCCATCTCACGGCAAGCGCCGGAATGGCTGTCCGGGCGGCCGGGTTATGCAGGACATGAAGATTGAGATCTGGTCGGACGTTGCCTGCCCCTGGTGTTTCATCGGCAAGCGCCGGTTCGAAGCTGCCTTGGCAGCGTTTCCCCACCGTGAAGCCGTCGACGTGGTGTGGCGCAGCTACCAGCTGGACCCAACACTGCCGGAGCACTACGACGGGACCGAACTGGAGTACCTGAGCAGCCGCAAGGGAATGCCCGCGCCGCAGGTCTCGCAGATGTTCGAGCACGTGGCCCAGCAGGCCAAGGGTGAAGGCCTGGACTACCGGTTCGACAAGGTTGTGGTGGCCAACAGTTTCACCGCCCACCGCCTGATCCACCTCGCGGCAGCCCACGGCAGGCAGGATGCGGCCAAGGAGCGCCTGCTCAGCGACCACTTTGAGCACGGCAAGGACATTGGCAGCCGGGATTACCTCACGTCCTTGGGCGCGGACCTGGGCCTGCCGGCCAACGAGGTGGAGGAACTCTTCACCACCGACAAGTACTCGGACGAGGTCCGGTTCGACTTCCAGGAGGCCCAAGGCCTCGGGATCAGCGGCGTTCCCTTCTTCGTAATCGACCGGAAGTTCGGATTGTCCGGCGCCCAGCCCACGGAGACGTTCACCACTGCCCTTAACCAGGCCTGGCAGGACGCCAACCCGCTGGTCCTGGTCAATTCCTCGGAAGCTGACGCGTGCGGCCCGGACGGCTGCGCCGTTTAGCATCTTTTACTGACACATCGCGGTAAAGTGTCTGCATGCCCAGGATTTCAGCGGCCAGCAACGCCGAACAACGCGCGGACACCCAGCGCCGCATCCTCACCGCTTTCGGCGAGCTCCTTTTCACCCACGGCCTTCCGGGGTTGACCATGACGGATGTGGCCCGGCACGCAGGTGTGGGCCGCACCGCCGTGTACAACTACTACGCGGACATCGAAGAACTGCTGATCTCCTATGCCCTGGACGAGACCGAGAAGTTCCTCTCCGACCTGCGCGAATCGCTGAACCGTTTGGAGAACCCGGTGGAGCGGCTGGCGCTGTACGTCCGCGCCCAGGTGGTTGACCTCAGCCGCCGCCACCTCCCGCCGGGGCCTGCCATGGGGGCGGTGCTGTCGCCGTCGTCCTTTGCCAAGCTCTCCGACCATGTGGGCGAGCTCAGCGTCCTGCTGCAGGGCATCCTGCGTGACGGCATGGAGCAGGGCTACCTGCCGGTGGCGGACGTGGGCCAGCAGTCCCAGCTGATCCTGGGCACCTTGTCCTCAAGTGCCGCGAGGGGCAGCGACGAGCCGGCGGAACTGGAGGCGCGCGTGGCACGGACCGTGCGCTTCATCCAGTTGGGCGCTGGCGCCAGGTTCGACGACGGCGGCCGGCCCGTGCGCGTCGGACAGCTCCCGGCTGTGGCCGGCTGAGTCCGGCGGTCAGGGCGTAGGAGCGACGGCGGGCATGACGGGCAGCTTGTCCGTGTCCGCCGTGCGCCGGTTCTCCCGCGGGCAGCTGAGCTTTCCCGGTGTCTGGTCCACCAGTTCCGGTGGGACCAGCGCTTTGTAATCCTGCGCCAGGATGACGTCCACGCTGGCGTCTGTCCTGCCGTCCTGGAAGTAATCGGATCCGGGCACATGGCGCTGCACCGTGAACGCCGCCGCCTGGCCTGCGGCGCCTGACACCACCGCGGCCACGCCCCGGTAGCCGGCGTTGACATTCGATACGTTTCCCACCACGAACTTGCGTGCCAGCAGTTCGTCCGCAACGGAGCGGGCAAGGCCGGGCCGGCTGGTGGAGTTGTAGACGTTGAGGTTGATCTTGTCGGTGGGCGTGTAATCGAACATTGAGGCCGGACAGGATGACACCGGGGTCGGGGCGGGCTCGGCCGAGGGCAGCTTCAGCCGGCCGTTGATGATGGCCAGGGCAACGATGATGCCTGCGGCGATCACTCCGATCAGCAGGACCAGCACCACTCCGTGCAGCACGCGGCGGCGGACCCGGACGGTCTCGTCGGCGTCCCGTGCCGCTTCCATGGCGGCGCGCAGCTCCGGTCCGGAAACGACGTGGTGGCCATGCAGGATGCCGGGGTCCTTGGGCCGCTTGCTAGCCATCGAGCACCAGGACCCGGGCGTGGATCGCGGTGCGCTGGTGCAGGGCGGTCCGGACTGCGCGGTGGAGGCCATCCTCCAGGTAGAGGGTCCCTTGGTACTGCACCACGTGCGGGAACAGGTCACCGAAAAATGTGGAGTCTTCCGCCAGCAACGCTTCCAGGTCCAGGGTGCGCTTGGTGGTCACCAGTTCGTCCAGCCGCACCGGCCGCGGCGGCAGCGATGCCCACTGCTTGGGAGTGCTGTAACCATGGTCGGGGTAAGGGCGGCCCTCGCCCACAGCTTTGAATATCACCATGCCACAGTAGGCACCGTGGTGCCCCAGCGAAAGTAGCAGGGCTGGCCCGCGCCAGGTTGTAGCCAAACAGTGACCATACCGCCACACGGCCGGGTCGGCGGGCGCACGCACGGGGCGGCGGCGGTCCTGCTGACAGAATGGACCCATGACAGTATCCGAGTCCCCTGCCGTGTCCGCACCCGGAATCCGCCTGCCGTCCGCACCACCGCTGGCGCTCCTGCTGGACGTGGACGGGCCGGTGGCCAGCCCGGTGACACGGGACGTAAAGCCCGGCATCATCCTGGACCTGGTGGCCCTCGCAGCAGCCGGGATTCCTGTCATTTTCAACACCGGCCGTTCCGACGCCTTTATCCGCGAACAGGTCATGGAACCCATGATCGCGGCCGGCATCCCGGCGGGAACCGTTATCCACGCCGTCTGCGAAAAGGGCGCGGTCTGGTTCAGCTATACCTCCGCAGGCCCCGGGCCCATCCACGTGGACCGGGAACTCGCCGTCCCGGCAGCGTACGGGGATGACATCCGCCGGCTGGTGGCCGAGGACTATGCCGCCCACATGTTCTTTGACGAGACCAAGCGCGCCATGGTGTCAGTGGAGCAGCACATCGATGTGCCCAGCGCTGACTACCTGGCGGAGCAGAAGCTGTTCGACGCCGAGGCGATGGAACTCATGGCACGCCACGGGCTGGGCGTTGTCCGGCTTGACCATCACGTGCCAAATTCCGACGACGAGGTGGACTACCGCGTCGATCCCACCATTATTTCCACGGACATTGAGTCCGTGCGGCTGGGAAAGGACCTGGGCGCCAGCCGTGCGGTGGAGCTCCTCGCGGCGCAGGGCATCACCCCGCAGGCGTGGCGGACCGTGGGCGATTCCCGCACCGATTACGCCATGGCGGACTGGCTGCACCACAACGACCATCCCGTGAAGCACGTGGACGTCCGGCCCGCGGACGGTGTGCCCAGCAAGCCCTACCCCGTGCTGACGGCAGCGGACCTGGGGCTGGAGTCCACGGTGATCCACGACGACGCCGGCGGCGCCTTCCTGCGGGCCTGGCGGGAGGCGCTGGACGCCTGAGCCCCTGCCGGGCCGGGAATTCCCCGCGCCGTCGCAATAACGCCGCGAAACCTTCCGTTACCCAGGCAGGACTATCATGCAGGTAAGAATGCCCACTTCCACCAGCACGGAGACAACCATTACAGAAGCACCGGTCCAGGACGAGGTCTACTACGGCGCCCAGGCGTCAGTGGAAGAACAATTTCACGCCGAGATCACATCGGCGGCGGCAGAACGGCGGCTGAGCCACCGGGCCGACGTCGTCCGGCACAAGGGCCGCTATGCCCTGATCAACGACACCAGGACCCCATACCAGGCCATGGTGGAAGACCTGCTGTTCCTGCGGAACGTCCTGGCAAACGCCGGCCTGGCGTACCTCCTGGTCCGCGGCAACAATGACCGCCCCGTGCTGGCCCTGGACTGGAAAGACCGGAAGAAACTCCGGGCTGCCCTGGTGGAGGCGTGCCGGGACGAGCCCTTCTACTCCATGACCGTGGACGCGAAGAAAAAGACGTCCGTCCTGGTGGCGGACGGCGAGCTGTCCCCCAACCGGCAGGGACGCATCTTCCGTCTGTACCGGCCGCGGGTGGAGCCGGTGGGCGGTTTCGAGTTCGGCGCTTCCGCCGGCGTCCAGATTGAGCTGTGGTCCTTCCAGGGAGAACAGCTCATTCTTCCGATCGAGAACTCCCTGACCCGCAGGACGCTGCTGCGCCAGGATGCGGTCCGGGGCACCGTGGAACGCTACGGACACACGTGGCCCACCATCGAGAACATGTTTGCCGACCATGCCAGCGACATCAGCTTCGACATCGACATCGTGTTCTCCTGGGTCGACGGCAGCTCCCCCGAATACATCGCGGCCCGCCGCGCCCAGCAAAAGGGACATGTCCTGGGCGAAGGCGACGACCATGAAGCCCGGTTCCGGCAGATCAATGAACTCAAGTACGCACTGCGGTCCGTGTACATGTTCGCGCCCTGGATCCGCCGGATCTTCATCGCCACGGACTCCCCCGCACCTTCCTGGCTGGCGGAGCACCCTTCCGTCAGCATCGTCCGGAGCGAGGAGTTCTTTTCCGATCCCTCGGTGCTGCCCACGCACAATTCACAGGCCGTGGAGTGCCAGCTGCAGCACATCGAGGGGCTGTCCGAGCACTTCCTCTACTCCAACGACGACATGTTTTTTGGCCGGCCGGTGGGCCCGGACATGTTCTTCACCCCCGGCGGCATCACCAAGTTCATCGAGGCGGAAACCAGGATTGGCCTGGGCGAGAACGACGCCGAGCGCAGCGGGTTCGAGAACGCCGCCCGGGTGAACCGCAAGCTCCTGTGGAACCGGTTCGGCCGGATCACCACCCGCCACCTGGAGCACACCGCTGCGCCCCTGCGGCGGAGCGTGGTGGGCCAGATGGAGGAGGAGTTCCCGGAGGAGTTCCGCAAGACGGCGGCCAGCCGGTTCCGTGCAGCGGACAACATCTCCGTGACCAATTCCTTCTACCACTACTACGCCCTGCTGACCGGCCGCGCCGTAACGCAGACTGCCGCGAAGGTGCGCTACGTGGACACCACCATGCGCTCGGGCCTGAAGTACCTGCCCAAGCTGCTCGCAAAGCGGAACATGGATTTCTTCTGCCTGAACGACGGCAGCTTTCCTGAGGTCAGCGCGGACGAGCGCGCCGAAGTGGTGACGGACTTCCTGGAAAGGTACTTCCCCATCAAGGCACCCTGGGAGAAGTAGGCCGGCCGCGCGTCGACCCCCGCAAGCCCAAAGCACTGGGGCCGGCTCCCTGACGGAGCCGGCCCCAGTGCTGTGTGGAGGGGTGCTACCGCCTGGTAGGCACCCCGAGCTTGGTGCTGCCGCGTTGCTTGGTGGTTTCCGGGATCCGGATCCCGGCAGCCTCCAGCCGCCGGGCGGTCTCTTCGGGAGACACATACTCGCCAACGGTGGGGGCACTGCCCATCGGCACCACGGAGTGCACGATGGTGTGTTCATACACGTGCACCAGGTTGAACGCCTGGCCGCCGTCCTGGCCGCGGGTCCCGCCCACAGGTACGTTCAGGTCCTGGGTGTAGCAGGAAGCCGACGCCACCGAGACGGGAACGCCGGCGAAGCTCGCCGTCGTGGAGTAGTGCAGGTGGCCCGCAAGGATGGTGCGGACATCCGAATTACGCACCACTGCGGCCAGGGACGCCTGGTCGCGCAGTTCAACCAGCACCGAGAGGTCCAGCACTGACGGGACCGGAGGGTGGTGGAGGGCCAGGATGGTGCCGTCCGGGGCAGGAGTTTCCAGCTGGCGGGCCAGCCACTCCAGCTGCGCCGGGCTCAGCTCGCCATGATGGAAACCCGGGACCGTGGTGTCCAGGGTGATGACCCGCAGCCCGTTGATGAAGTAGCTGTGGTCCACCGGCTCGTCACTGCCCGGCTGGTCAAGGAGTCCCCTGCGGAAGTTGGCCCGGTCGTCATGGTTTCCCATGGCCCAGATGACCTGGGCGCCCATTTCCTTGCAGGCCGGCTCAACGATGGCCCGAAGCTTCACGTACGCCCCGGCATCGCCCTTGTCGGCAAGGTCGCCCGTGAAGATCACGGCCTCCGGCCTGGCCCCGGACGCTTTGACTTCATCGAAGAGCTGGGCGAGCCTGGCTTCGCTGTCGACGGTTCCGTAGAGGGGTTCTGGACCTCCCAACAGGTGGGGATCACTCAGGTGGAGTAGGAAGTGGCGTGGCCGGGGATGTTCGGCCTCGATGTGCTCCATTGCTACCTCTATGGTCGGTGGGAAGCCGTTCTTCCCTTGTACCCTTCAGTAATATTTATCCAATCAGACATTTGGCAAACATGGGGTAAATCTCCGCCGCTGATGTGGAAAAAGTTAAAAGAACTGCGCTTTTGCAGGGCAAATTCGGCCGGCCACCCTTTATCCGAGCGCTTGCTCGATGGCGTCGAGGATCTCTGCCGAGTCGGGCTCGACCGTGGGGGCGAACCGCGCCACCACGTCCCCCTCGCGGTTGACCAGGAACTTCTCGAAATTCCACTTCACCAGCCCCGGCAGCAGCCCGGTCTTGAACTTGGTGAGCTCTGAATAGAGCAGGTGCTGGTTTCTGCCGCGGACCTCTGCCTTGGCCGTCAACGTGAACGTGACACCGAAATTCCGTTCGCAGAAGTCCGCAATGTCGCTGTCGGTCCCGGGCTCCTGCCCTGCGAACTGGTTGCACGGAACGCCCAGGACCTCGAACCCCCGGTCGCGGAACTTGCCGTAGAGGGCCTCCAGGGCGGCGTACTGCCGCGTGAAGCCGCAGTTGGACGCCACGTTGACCACCAACACCACTTTTCCCTTGAACTGGCCGAAATTTGTCCTGGTGCCATCGTTCAGGATCAGCGGGATCGGATAGAGGGGTCGCTGGCTGCGTGTCAGAGGAGAGATGTTCATGCAAGGGATTCGGTGCCGGCGGGGCGCCGTACGGGTTCCGGGTGCAAATTCCCTAGGCCGGGGGCGCCGTCGGTACTGGTTCAGTCGACGTAGGGGTGTGGGTTGGGGTCGGCGTTGGGGCAGGCTCCGCGGGCGGGAGGGTGGGGGCAGGCGCCGGGGCGGCAGTGGTGGGTGCCGGGGCGGGCTCAACCGGTGCTGGCACCGGTTCGGGGGCGGGAGCGGGGGCCGGGGCGGGCGCAGGTGCGGTCTCAATCGGAGCAGGAGCCGGGGCGGGTTCGGGTGCGGGGGCCGGAGCGGGGGCCGGAGCGGGCGCAGGCTCAACCGGCGATGGCGCCGGAGCCGGTTCGGTGGGTGTGGGCTGGACGGGAGTCGGTGAAGTCGTGGGCGTCGGCGTGGGCGTTGGGCTGGCAGGGTCAGTGGGAGACGGCGAAGGCGTCGGCGTGGGACTTGGTGACGTAGGGGTTGGCGAAGTGGGCGTCGGCGTGGGACTTGGTGACGTAGGGGTTGGCGAAGCGGGCGACGGCGATGGCTCGGTCGGTGACGGAGCCAGCGTTGGGCTTGCAGGGATGGTCGACGGATCGCTGGGCGCCGCCGCGGGCGAAGGCGGCGCGGCACTTACCGACGGTTCAGCGGCCGGCGGCCCCGTCGTCGTCAACTGCACGTTCGGAGCGGGCAGCACGATGCCCGTTGCCTGGGATGGCGAGGGTGCCGGGCCTGGTACGAAAAGCGGCGGGAAGGGTGAAACCTGAAGCCCGGCTGCGGGGAGTCCGTCTCCCGGGTCAACCTGGAGGGGGATGGTCCAGCTGATCCTGCCGCCGGACAACCCCGTGCCGGGCACGTACGAAACCATCTCAGCCGGAAGGGCCTGGTCCATTGCACGGAGCTGGAGGAAGTTCCATCTCAAGGGGTTGGTGTAGCGGCCATTCAGGATTGCCTCGAAATGCAGGTGGCAGCCCGTGGACCATCCGGTGGTCCCAACGCGCGCGATGACCTGGCCCACCCGCACCTGGTCGCCGGTGTGCACACCAATGGATTCGAGGTGGTTGTAGGTGGTGATGAGCCCGTCGCCGTGGTCAATCTCAATCCGGTTGCCGCCGCCCCAGGGGTGCCAGCCGGCCGCCCGCACAACACCGGAGTCAGCGGCGTAGACGGGAGTTCCGCAGGGGGCTGCGTAATCCTGGCCCAGGTGGAAGTCTCCCGCTGCCCCGCTGATCGGGCTGACCCGGAACCCGAACGGCGAGCTCGGGTCCAGAAGCTGCAGGGGCGCCATGAGGAAGCCGGGCAAGGGCCTGCCGGCACCGGCCGGGCCCAGCGTGAGGGCCGCCCTGGCGCTCTGGTCGACGCCGCCAATGGACGTGTGCGGGAAGGCCAATGCCACAGGTGGATTGGAGAAGATGGCCGGCGGAAGGGCAGCGGCGCCAAGCTGGTCTGTTGCCGTGGGGGCTGGTTCGCTGTGCCCTTCCCGGAGCTTCGCCGTTCCGGACGTTCCGTACGGGGCGGCACTGCCCTGAGTGGTGCCGGTTCCGGCAACCGATCGCGCCAACTGTGGCGGTTCAGCGGAGCCGGCGGAAAGGTTGACGGCGCAGACGGACGCCGCCAGCACGCCGGCAGCAGCAACGGCCCGGGCAACGGGGGGAAGGGTACGCTGGTCCGGCTTGCTGTTGCCGGGCACGGAATTCTTGCCCAATTGACTGACTCCACGACGTGGCCTGCCGCACGGTGTCTCGACGGTATGTCCCATGGGACCACAGGACCGCAGGCGTGGAAACCCCGTAGCCGGACAATGCGGGTTTTTTGTGGGTCGTTAGGGGGCGGAGCTGCGCGTCTCTGCCGGATCCAGCCGTGCGTGGCGCAAATGGGCAACAATGTCTCATGCGCAATGTCCTTCGTACCTGGCAGGACGAAATCAAGAAGACCTTCTCGGGCAGGGCCGACGCCCCGCCGGACTGGACGCTCAAGCTGGCCGAGGGCGAAGACGTGGGCTACCACCTGCCCGGCTCGGCAGTGTGGGCGGTGCACGGCTCCATGACGCCGATCGTGGGTGGAATCCGCACGCTGCTCATGCAGTCGCTCCATCCCGGCGCGCTGGCGGGGGTGCACGAGCACTCCAACTTCCGTGACGATCCCCTGCGCCGGCTGGCCAACACCATCCGCTGGATCTTTACGGTGACCTATGGATCCACGGACGCCGCGGAGGAGGCAACACGGCGCGTCCGCCGCCTGCATGAGCCTGTCCAGGGCAACTACAAGGACAACGACGGCGAAGTGCGCACCTACAGTGCCAACGATCCCGGGTTGGCCAACTGGATCCACCTGGCCTTCACGGACGGCTTCCTCGCAGCCCACAGAATTTGGGGCAGCCCCATCCCAGGCGGCCAGGACGCCTACGTGCGGGAGTGGGCCCAGGCCGGGCGGCTGATGGGTGTGGAAGACTCGCCGCTGACGGAAGCGCAGATGCGCAGCCAACTGGAACGCTGGTACGCGCAGGGCGAGCTGCGGGCGGACGGCCGCGTCAAGGAAACGGTGGAGTTCATCCGCAATGCGCCCCTGCATCCGCTGCTGAAGCCTGGCTACCGGATCCTGTTTGCCGCTGCGGTCTACAGCCTGGAACCCCGGTACCGCCAGATGCTGGGGCTCTCTCTTCCACGGCTGGGCCCGTTTCCCCTGCCCGTGCGGTTAACCACAAAGGTGGTGCTCGGCGTCGTCCACCTGGCCCTGGGCGGTCCCCGGAGGGGGATGGGTCCCAGCGAAACAGCAGCGAGGCAGCGCCTGAGGCGGCTTGGTGAACCGCTGGCAGATCTGGCCTGACCACCAACCAGAAGGCCGTAACGGAGGCGGAAAAGCAAGAACCCGGCCCCGGGTTACCGGGGCCGGGTTCTTGACCGGCGGAGAATGGGGGATTTGAACCCCCGAGGGCGTTAACCCAACACGCGTTCCAGGCGTGCGCCATAGGCCGCTAGGCGAATTCTCCAACTGCTTCTGAATCAAAAGCAGGTACTAGATTACCTGAAGTTTTCCGCATCGCCCAATTGGCCCATCCGGCATCGGTTTTTTGCCGGCCGCATCCCGCCTCAAAGGGGTACGGCGATGGTTGCCTTAACCTGAAAATGGACGCCCCCAATGCGCCCATTCCCTGTTGCACCGTTGAGCTGCCGGGTCCAGCCCCGTTAAGCCAGGCCACGCAGCTCACAACCTTGAGATTGCCCCAATCGGTGTACATAGCCATGATCCCGGCTGGGGCGGGGATAAGCAATGGAAACCGTAGCCGGGCATCCACGGGCAGGGTGCAGGCAACGTGCCAGGGCCTCCGCCGGCGGCGCCCGGTCCGATTCGAGTCGGACCGAATGTTCGGGTAAAGTATCTGACGGCCCCTCATGTGGCGTCATCCTGTTGAACTCCCCCAGGACCGGAAGGTAGCAAGGGTAGACGGGCTCTGGCGGGTGCATGGGGGGTCTTTACTATTCCCCCACAGGGCGGCATGATGTCAGCCCGGATTGGTAGGGTTTTCTCTGTGACAGTTACTACCGCCCTGTACCGCAGATACCGTCCCGACTCGTTCGCTGACGTTATTGGCCAGGAGCATGTCACCGAGCCGCTGATGACGGCTTTGCGGAAAAACCGCGTCAACCACGCCTACCTTTTCTCCGGCCCCAGGGGCTGCGGCAAGACCACGTCCGCCCGCATCCTGGCCCGCTGCCTTAACTGCGCCCAAGGGCCCACGGACACCCCCTGCGGGACCTGCCCCAGTTGCGTTGAACTGGCCCGTGGCGGTTCAGGTTCCCTTGATGTCATCGAGATTGACGCCGCGAGCCATGGCGGTGTTGACGACGCCAGGGACCTCCGCGAGCGCGCCACCTACGCCCCGGTGCGGGACCGCTACAAGATCTTCATCATCGACGAAGCCCACATGGTCACCTCCGCCGGGTTCAACGCCCTGCTGAAGATCGTGGAAGAGCCGCCGGAACACATCAAGTTCATCTTCGCCACCACGGAGCCGGACAAGGTCATTGGAACCATCCGTTCCCGGACGCACCACTACCCGTTCCGGCTGGTGCCGCCTGAGCCCCTGATGGCGTACCTGGAGCTCCTGTGCCGCCAGGAAAACGTTCCCGTCGCCCCTGGCGTCCTGTCTCTGGTCATCCGCGCCGGCGGCGGCTCCGTCCGCGATTCGCTCTCCGTCCTGGACCAGCTCATGGCAGGCGCCGGACCCAACGGGCTGGACTATGAGCTCGCCGTGGCCCTGCTCGGCTACACCCATGCTTCACTGCTGGACGACGTCGTGGAAGCCGTGGCTGCTTCCGATGCCGCCACCGTTTTCCGCGCGGTGGACCGGGTCATCCAGACCGGCCACGATCCCCGCCGGTTTGTAGAGGACCTGTTGGAGCGCTTCCGCGACCTGATCATCGTGCAGGCCATGCCCGAGAGCGCCCACGCCATCCTGCGCGGGATGCCGGAGGACCAGATCGCGCGGCTGCAGAACCAGGCCCATAACCTTGGCGCGGCGGAGCTTTCCCGGGCCGCTGATGTTACCAACACGGCCCTGACCGAAATGACCGGGGCCACGTCCCCCCGGCTGCACCTGGAACTTTTGTGCGCCCGGATCCTGCTGCCCAGCGCTGAACAGAATGAGCGCGGCATGGCAGCCCGGATCGACCGGGTGGAACGGCGGTTGAACTACGCCGGAAACGACGTCGGCGCTCCCGCCACGGCTACGCCGGCATCGGCGGAGGTACCAGCGGCGACGGTACCAGCGGCGGCAGTCCAGCCAACGGCACCAGCTGCCACTCCCGCCGGTTCCCCGCTGGATTCCCAGCGCGCGCACGGCTCCGCCGCCCCGGAGCCTTCTGCCAATACTGCTGCGGCCCACTCTTCCGCCGCCCAGGCTGCCCCTGCCCAATCCGCGTCGGCCCAGGCCGGACCGGCGGCTCCCGCTATGCCCGGTTCCGGGGACGGACCGGCGGCTCCCGCTATGCCCGGTTCCGGGGACGGACAGGGTGCTCCCGCCTCTGACGGCGCCCGCAGTCCCCTGACACCACCTCGGGTCAGCACCAGCGACTGGCCCGTCGAGGAACCGTCCCGGCCCCGGACACCACAGGGCTCCCAAGGTTCTGCCGCAGGCGCGGGGACCATCAACCCCGCCGAGCGGGCCTCTTCAGCGCCGCAAAACAAGGCAGTGCCGCAGGGCCAGGACAACTCAGCGCCGCAGGGCCACGACAATGCAGCGCCGCGGGGACAGGAAGACCGGCCAGCGCCCAGCCAGTCCGCTGCGCCCCGCGTCCCGGACCGGCCGCAGGCCCAAAGCGACCAGGTGCCTGCCACCCACGGGCCCGGCAGCAACTCCCCCGGCGCTCAAATGCCAGGCCAGCAGGTGCCAGGACCGCAGGCCCCTGTCCATCAGGCTCCCGCAGCGCACCACCAAGCACCCGGCGGGTCCGCCCCAGCCAACCCCCCGGCCATGGGCGACGTGGAGGTCCTTCGCAGGGCCTGGCCGGATGTCCTGCAGGCACTGTCCAAAATCAAGCGCAGCACCTGGGCCCTCGTTGAACCCAATGCGCAGGTCCAGGCGTTCGACGGCAGTGTCCTGACCCTGTCCTTCACCACGTCCGGGCTTGCCGGCGCCTTCGGCAGGGCGGACCATTCGGACAACCTGCGCCAGGCCATCCACAAGACCGTCGGCATCGACTGCCAGATCCAGGCGGTTGCCGGCGGCGCCAGCCAAGCGAGCTCTGAGCCAAACCCAAAAGTTCCCGCCAGCCCGGTGGTTCCGGCCACCTCAGCTGACGTTGCCTGGGGCCTGGCTCCTGCTCCGGCCCAAGCCCCAGCCCAGGCATCCCCAGCGGTTCACGTACCCGCAGCAGCGGCGGGCACCGGAATGCCGCTGAGCGGTAGTTCCGGAAGCCCGGCCGCTGCCGGCAGCACCCCCGCCGCGCGAAGCACCGCCCCTTACGGCAGTTCGGGAAGTTCCGCTGTCGCCGCAAGCCCTTCGGCCGCACCCACGGCCGCCCCTGCAGGTGCCACCTCTCCGGGCGCAACCTCTCCGGCTGCCACCTCTCCGGGGGCACGCCCGGCGGCCGACGCCAACGCGCGGGGCAACCACGGCATGGATCCTGCGGGGTCTGGCCCCAGTGCCACCGCCGGTGCCAGCGCCCGGGCTGCAGGAACCGCTGCCGACACCTCCGGCACGAATTCCGCACACCCCGCGTACCCGCCTGCCGGAGGCGACTACTCCTACTCTGATGACGATTGGGGACCGCCGCGGGATGAGGACGCTCCCCCGCTGGATGAGGAACCCCCCATGGACTGGGAGCCCTCCGCGCGTCCGGGCAACCGGACGGCACCACCCTCCCCTGCCACTGGCATCGACCAGGCGGCAGACGGCGCCCACCCTGCAGCTGCCGCGCGCCCCCAGGGGACTGCGCCCGGCGGGCCAGGCTCTAGCACCGCTTCCCAACCCGCTGGCCAACCGGCTTCCCAGCATGCTGGTGCCGCCCACGATCCCTGGACCCGGGCCGTGGAACAGGCACCCGGCATATGGGTAGTGGGAGACAAGAGCAACGTCGGCGCCAAGCCAACACCTGCATCCGCGAATGACAACATTGGGGCGTCCGCCGCCGTCCCCCATTACGAGCCCGCAACCGCCCAGGTGCCGCCCTCCATTCCCGTGGCCTCGACGGCCACGGCTGCTGCGGCAGCGGGGCCAGACTGGGCCGCGGGGGCAGTTTTCGGCTCCGGCCGGACGGAGCCGGCTGCGGGTGCGTATCAGGCCCAGTCCCCGGACCACGCTCCGGTACCCGAATTCGCCATGGCGGCCGCCGCACCTGCACCGGTCACACATGCTTCCGCTGCCCAGGCCACTGTTGCTCAGGCACCGGTTACACAGGCAACCGCTTCCCAGGCACCGGGTGCACAGGCGGCGGTGGCGCATGCCTCCGTTACGCAGGCACCGGCCGTACCCTCCCGGCCACAGCCAGGAAATGCCGCGCCGGCTTCTGCAGGGACTTCTGCACCGGCGGCCGGACGAACGGAAACGCGGCAAAGCCTGTACCAGCGGCTGTCCAACAGCCCCGAAGCTGAGGCAGGACGCGCCAAGGCGCCGGCCAGGGCCGCCGCCACCCCGAGTGCCTACGTCCAGGACATACCAAGCGCCGACGATGAAACCATCGAGGAGTCAGGTGTCTTCGGCCGGGCCGCCGTCGAACGCATCCTGGGCGGGAAACTGATCGAGGAGCGGTCCCTGGACGGAAGCCCGGTTACGCCACGCTATTGACGGCCCGGCCTGCCGCCGGGCATTGCCATTTGACTGATCCATCCGCTATTCACACCAAGCTAAAGAGGGAAACGTGTACGAAGGTGCTGTCCAGGAGCTGATCGATGAGCTTGGACGCCTTCCGGGCGTGGGGCCCAAGTCCGCACAGCGGCTGGCATTCCACATTCTTGAAGCCGACCCCCAGGACATGAAGCGGCTGGTTGAGGCCATCACCACCGTCAAGGAACGGGTGAAGTTCTGCACCGTCTGCGGCAACGTCACGGAGCAGGAGCTGTGCAACATCTGCCGCGATCCCCGCCGCGACCCCGCCGTGATCTGCGTCGTGGAGGAGTCAAAGGACGTCCTGGCGGTGGAGCGCACCCGTTCATTCCGTGGCCGGTACCATGTGCTGGGCGGGGCCATCAATCCCATCGCGGGTGTGGGACCGGAGCAGCTGCGGATCCGCGAACTGCTCACCCGGCTTAACGACGGTGAGATCCAGGAAGTCATCATCGCCACCGACCCCAACCTGGAGGGTGAGGCAACGGCCACCTACCTGGCCCGGATGCTTAAGACGATCGGCATCGCAGTGACCCGCCTTGCCTCCGGGCTTCCCGTGGGCGGCGACCTGGAGTATGCCGACGAGGTCACGTTGGGCCGCGCCTTCGAAGGACGCCGGAACGCCCTGGGCTGAGGCACCCGGCGGCCTCCCGCCGTCGTACTCCTCGCCGGGCCGGACGTGCCGCGGCCCTGTCCACAGCCCTGTCCGCGGCTGGCGCGGCACCCCATGGCCGGAATGTGGTCACAATTCAACGTCCCTCCGGGGGCGGCGATAAACTGTGGAGGAAAGCCGCGCCGTCCAGCGTCAGGCTGCCTGGCCTCCAGAACTCCAATTGATCCGATGAAGGTACGCGCATGAGTACGCCCACCACCGAAGTGCACAACGCAACACAGCCGCTGGCGGCACCCGCCTCCGGCGCGGTGACCAAACAACTCATTGTGCAGAAGTTCGGCGGCTCCTCCGTCGCGGACGCTGACGGCATCAAGCGCGTTGCAAAGCGCGTCGTTGATGCCCAGCAGGCCGGCAACGAGGTCGTGGTGGTCGTCTCGGCAATGGGCGACACTACCGACGAGCTCCTGGACCTCGCCGCACAGGTGACCGACTCCGCCCCCGCCCGCGAAATGGACATGCTCCTGTCTGCCGGCGAGCGCATTTCCATGGCGCTGCTGGCCATGGCCATCAACAAGCTCGGCGCCTCCGCCCAGTCCTTCACCGGGTCCCAGGCCGGCATGATTACCGACGGCATCCACGGCAAGGCGCGGATCATCGACGTCGACCCCCACCGCATCCGCACCGCCCTGGACAAGGGCAACATCGCCATCGTGGCAGGCTTCCAGGGCATGACCCGGGCCACCAACGAAATCACCACGCTGGGCCGCGGCGGTTCCGACACCACGGCCGTGGCACTCGCGGCAGCCCTCGAAGCGGATGTCTGCGAGATCTACACCGACGTGGACGGCATCTTCACCGCCGATCCGCGCGTGGTCCCGTCAGCCCAGAAAATCGACACGATCTCCAGCGAGGAGATGCTGGAACTCGCGGCCTCCGGCGCCAAGATCCTCCACCTGCGCTGCGTGGAATATGCCCGCCGCTTCGGCGTCCCGCTCCACGTCCGCTCCTCATTCAGCCAGCATGAAGGCACCTGGGTCATCCCCAGCGCCGACGACAAGATCACCACTCAAGAGGGAGTTGCCTTGGAGCAGCCAATCATCTCCGGCGTTGCGCATGACCGTTCCGAAGCGAAGGTCACCGTAGTCGGCGTCCCCGACATCCCCGGCAAGGCCGCCGCAATCTTCCAGGTCATCGCCGACGCGCACTCGAACATCGACATGATCGTCCAGAACGTGTCCACCCACGGCACGGGCAAGACCGACATCTCCTTCACCCTGCCCATCGTTGAAGGCGCCGATGCCCTGGCCGCCCTTCACGCCGCGCAGGACCAGATCGGTTTCGAGGCCATCGAATACAACGAGCAGATCGGCAAGCTGTCCCTGATCGGCGCCGGCATGCGGTCCCACCCCGGTGTCTCCGCCACGTTCTTTAAGGCACTCTCCGACGCCGGCATCAACATCAACATGATCTCCACCTCGGAAATCCGCATCTCGGTGGTCACGCACGCCGATCTGCTGGACGAGGCCGTGCGGGTCATCCACAAGGCATTCGGGCTCGACACCGAAAGCGAAGCGACGGTATACGGCGGCACCGGCCGCTGATCGCCAACGAAAAGCCGGGCTGCCCTTTCCCCAAAAGGAGAAGGCAGCCCGGCTTTTCTGTCTCTGGAAGCATCCAGGATGAATCAGGTTTCGCGTTCCAAATCTTCGCGGCGTACCGCGTAGTGGTGGCCGGTTGAGTCGGTTTCCACCACGAAATGCGAAAGGTCCTCTTCGGAGGCCTGCTCGAATTCGTCGTGTTTGTGCACCACGGGCGCGTCGGCGTCCAGTCGGGTGGCAGGACCAAAGACGAAGCGCAGCCTGTCAGTCAGGCCCATGAAACTGGTAAGGACATGTGCCACTGTTTTCCACCCCCTTCCCGACCATCGGGCGAAAGTGCAGCCGGCCCCGGCAGGAGCCAGTGCCCCCATTTTATGCCCGGGACGCGGAAAAGGCTCCGGCGTAAAGCGAAGGAATCGCTACCGCAGGGAGCGGTCTTCAGGATTCCGCGGCACTACATAGGTGCTGCCGTCCGGCCTGGTGATGGTCTCCCACTGTTGGGTCTCCGCCTGGCGCTGGGCCAGCAGACGGCGGTTCTCGTCCGTCATGTCATGCGCCAGCGCGGTGCGGCTGGCGGGACCGAATACGGCCCTCAACTTCCCGGTGGCGCGCATGAAGCGCTGGGAGGCGTTGCCCTTGTCCGCGGACCTGCCCATGAAGAGGTTCCTTCCACTCACTATCCAACCTAACACCAATGTACACTAATCATTAGTGCACTAACAATCGGAGGACCAATGACTGCCACAGCGGCAACGGACTCAAAAGAAACCGACTCAGCCCACGAGGAAGACCTGCTGCTCGAGCATCAGCTCTGCTTTGCGCTTACCGTGGCTGCCCGCAGCGTGGTGGGCGCCTACAAGCCCGTGCTCGAGAAGCTCAACCTCACCCACCCGCAGTACCTGGTAATGCTCTGCCTTTGGGAAGACAGCCCCCGCACTGTCCGGAACATCAGTGAAGCCCTGGCCCAGGAACCGGCCACCATCTCCCCGCTTCTGCGCCGGCTGGAAGCAGCGGAACTCATCACCCGGCGCCGTGCGGACGGCAATGAGCGCGCACTCGCCGTCGAACTGACACCCAAAGGCGCCGCCCTGCGGGAGCAGGCGCTCCAGGTGCCGGGGACCATGATGGAGCGTCTGGGGTTGACCCGCGGGCAGGTCACCGAACTGCACGCGTCAATGATGGGACTGATCGCCGCCACCTCCCAGTGAATGATTGCGGCCAAACGGAAACCTGCCGCCGTACGCCAAGCGACTAGAATTACTGGACGAAGGAGAGGTGGCCTGATGCGGAAATTTCGGATGCTCGCGGCATTCCTGGCGGTCGGTGCTGGGCTGGTCTCCGGTTGCAGCGGCACTCCTGACAGCGGCACGTCCACGGCAACAGCGCCTTCCTCCGCTTCAACCTCCACGGCCCCGGGAAGCTCTCCCGCGGGCTCCGCAGCCCCCTCCCCCGACACCGAAACGTCAGTGCCGGCTCCTGCGCCCGACACGTCACGGCCTGGCAATGGCCCGGGGCAGGGGAACGCTGAACTCGCCATCACCCTGGTGCCGTCCCCGGGCGCGCCCGAAGTCAACTACACCCTGGTCTGCTCCTCAGGCGGGCCGGCCGCGGAAAGCAGCCATCCCAACGCAGCTGCCGCCTGCGCGGCCCTGAAAGCCAATCCGGCCATCGCGGCTCCGGCCGCACCGGGAACCTCGCAGCCGTGCACCCAGCAGTATGGCGGCCCCCAGACGGCCGCCGTCACGGGCATGGTGGACGGCATCGCCGTGGATTCAAAGTTTTCGCGGACCAACGGATGCGAGATCAGCGCATGGGACGCTGCCAAGGACGTATTGGGCGCATCCGGTGGAGCCTCTTAAGCTCCTGGCGGCGGACAGTGCGCAGGCAAGGGAAAAGGCCCACCTGCAGCGCGTCAGCCGCTATGCCGATCCATACCTGGCCCGGCGGTCCGCGGGACAGAAACACCCGGTGGAGGACTTCCTCTTCACCTACTACACCCAGAAACCCGGCCAGCTGAAGCGCTGGCACCCCGGTGCCGGCGCAGTCCTCACCGGCGCCCAGGCAGCCGGGCGGCTCGGCTGGAAGCATTACCGGACGCTCGACGACGGCGAGCTTGCCTCCTTGGGGCTGCCTGCAGGAAGCACCGCGGTCACCTTCGACCGGCACGCCTTTTTGGCCGACCGCAGGGATGCAGTGGCCTTCGCCGGCACGATCCTCCGCGGGACCGCCGCCCGGCCGGCGCAGTTTAGCTGCTTCGGCCTGCACGAGTGGGCCATGGTCTACCGGCAGGACAAGTTCGACCTCCGCCATGAATACCTGCAGCTGCGGCTGGGTGCGGCCGGTACGGACAAGGTGGTGGAGGACAACAGGATCCGCTGCACCCACTTCGACGCGTTCCGGTTCTACACCCCGGACGCCATCCCGCTCAACGAGCATTCACCCAGCCGGGAATCGCAGCGGCACATGGAGCAGCCGGGATGCCTGCATGCCAACATGGACCTCTACAAATGGGCCTACAAACTGCTGCCGGCGCTGCCCAGCGAGCTGGTGATGGACTGCTTCGAACTGTCGTGGCGGATCAGGGCCATGGATATGCAGGCATCCCCGTACGACCTGGCCGACTGGGGGTATCCCGCCATCCCCATTGAGACGCACCATGGCAAGGCCGCCTATGTTGAGCACCAACGCTCTTTCGCAGCGGAAGCGGGTGCCCTGCGGGAACGGCTGGCAGCGGAGCTCGGGGTCATCGCGGAAGGAGCGCCACGGTGATAGACCTGACCATCAGCATCCGTGACCACCCCGACGCTCCCGAACACGTGTTCCGGCTGGTATCAAAGGACGGGCACCCGGCTGCCGGGACCACCCTGCCCGAGCCCGTGGCGGCCATTGCCGCCGTGGAGCGGTTCGGCGAAGACATCTTTTTCCCCAAGCCGGGGCCGCCCAAACTGTGCACGCAGCAGTACGGTGGCCCGCAGGTTGCCGTGGTCACGGGTATGTACCGTGGGCGTGCCGTCCAATCGACCTTCTCCCGTACCGACGGCTGCGAAATCGCACGCTGGAAGGCCATGGGCCCCCTGCTGGGCGGGACGGCCACGTAGCGTCCTGCGGCAGGAACGAAAGCGGCCGGAACGAAAAAGGTCCCGGGTAGCCTGACGACCACCCGGGACCTCCCCCCCATGTCTTCCCGGTCAGGTGGCGGGTACCGCCTGCGCCAGGCCAAGCTGGGGAGCGCCGGCCGGGGCGGGCGCGGAGCCCGGTCCCACCTGCACGTTCACCCACGTCTTGATGCCGTTGCTGCCAAGGCTCAACCGTGAGAGGTAGGAACCCTCAGCAAGGCCGGTCCAGTTCAGCGTCGCCGAGGTGGCGGTTCCGTTCGGCGCCACGATGGGGTTCGGGTTCACCGTGAGATTGCCCGCGTCCCCCGCAAATGTCACGGCCTGGACGGAGGCAGTGGCGGGGCCGTTGTCAGGTGTGGCATACAGGTTGGCCACCACGTAGTAGGTTCCGGGACGGGGTGATTCCAGGTCCAGGAACTCACTGGCGGATGCCGTTGCCACCTGGGTGGCCGTGAGGCCACCCGCTCCGTTCGGCGCGTAAACCACCATGTCCCAGTCGACGTCGTTCGACTGCGCCTGGATGCCGAGCCGGGCAAACGACGTGCCGGCCGGCACGTTTACCTGGACCAGGGCGTTGTGCGCATCATTCGTCGGGGCATACGCGCCCGGGGTCTTGGTGATGGCGGTCTGGCCCAGCGGCGCCAGCCCTTCCACGCCTACGGCGATGGGGTTGTCCGAGCCGGAGACAAGCTCCATGGTGCCGCTGCCGGTGCCCGTAGCCGAGCTGAAGGAGAAGGACGGGGCGATCTGGGCGTCGACGGGACGGATGGCGATTGGTGACGTCACCGTCCGGGGACCCTTCCAGGTGAGGCTTCCGGTGCTGAATTTGCCCATTGGTGCGCTGACGTTCCGGATGGTCAGGGTTACGTCACGGGTCTGGCCGGCCTTGGCGAAGTTCAGGGCCTTGGGTTCGACGTTGACGTTGAAGCCCGGCATGTTTACCTCTGGACGGTACATGCCCGGCACCAGGGCGGTCACCTTGCGCTTCACCTGGACCTCTCCAACCAGGCTGCCCAGGGCGATCGAGGGCAGGTTGAGGTCGCGGGCAGCAATGGTGCCTGCCTGTGGCGCCCCGGTTTGCACCCCTTGTCCGTTCAGGAAGCCAAGCCAGTCCTGGATGCCGGAGTCGTAGACCAGTCCGGGATCAAGCACCCGGGTGGAATCGATGTGGCCGGCGCCCCCCTGGAAGGGATCCGTGTTGGGGGTGCCATCGGCGTTGACCAGCGGATAGGCGGTGGTCATCATGGCGGACTTCACCCTGGCGGGGGTCCATTTGGGCTGCTTGCCCAGCACCAGGGCGCCGAAACCGGAGATGTGCGGGGCTGCCATGGAAGTACCGGACATGAATCCGAACTGGGCGCCGTGGTTGCCGATGGTGGAGACGCCGGCCAGGACGTTCACGCCGGGGGCAGAGATGTCCGGCTTCAGCAGGTCACCGCCGGATGCCAGGGTGGGTCCGCGGGATGAGAAGCCGGCGATCTGGGGTGCGGCTGCCGGGGGCAGGCCGGTGAGGTCGCCCTTGACCAGGCTGACGGTCAGCGCCGGGTTGGCTTCCAGCTTGGATTTCAGTTCCAGGCTCTTGGGGGCGTTGACGTGGACGGTGGGAATGACGTGGTTGTCGGCGTCCTCGGAGCTGCTGGTGAGGTTGACCAGGATCATGCCCACGCCGCCCTTGGCCAGGACTTCCTGGCTCTTGGCGGTCCGGTCCACCACGCCGCGGTCGCAGACGACTACCTTGCCGGCCACTTTGCCGGCGTCAAGGGTTCCCGGACCGCAGAGGTTGGGGTTGGCCGCGCCGGGGGCGGCCGCAGCAGCAGCTACGACAACGGGCTTGTCCGCCACTTCGGACTTCATGATCGACGCGCCGCGGTACAGCGACCCGTCGGACACCTTGACCGTTCCCAGGAGGTCACTGGGGAAGGTGGACGCAGCAACCGTGGTCAGCCACGGGGACGCGTGGTTCACCGTGGAGGCCGTGGGGCCGGAGTTTCCCGCGGAGGCCGAGACAAAGATCCCGGCGGCCGCAGCGTTCAGGAATGCCAGTGCCACGGGGTCGGTGGTGCTGTTGTTGTTGCCCGAAATGGAATAGTTCAGGACGTCGACGCCGTCCTTGATGGCTGCGTCCACGGCCTCAACCGACGCCGAGGAGTAGCAGCCGCCGGTGTCCGGGTTCGTATCCTCCCAGCAGACCTTATAGACCGAAACCTTGGCGGCGGGGGCTATGCCGGAGCTCTTTCCGAAGCTGGCTCCGTCGATCACCTGTTCGATGTTGGCGTTGCCGGCGGCCGTGGTGGCGGTGTGCGTGCCGTGGCTGCCCACGTCCACCGGGGAGATCTGCTCTTCCGGGGCACGCTCTGCCGGGGGCACGTACTGAAGGAAGGAATCCGCGAAATAGCGGGCGCCGATGACCTTGGAATTGCAGAGGGATCCGTCAAAGGATGCCCCGGTCCCCTGGCCTTTTTGGCATTCGCCCTCGAAGGTGGTGCCGTCCGCCTTAAGCATGGCTATCCTGCCGTCACCGGTGCGATAGGGAACGCCGACCTGAGGGTCGCCCTGCAGCGGCTTCAGCGGTTCGCCCTGGAGGAAGGGGTTGTCCGGCGCGTAGCCGGAGTCGATGACGCCCACCACGACGCCTTTGCCGGCTTTGGCTTCGCCGCCGAACTGCTGGGCCCAGGCGCCGTCGGGGCCGGTGAGCTTGAGGAAGTCGGTGGTGCTGTAGTCGGGCTTGTTCTCGACGTCCGGTGCCACGGCCAGGACCCTGCTGTCCTTGGACAGTGCGGCGGCCTGCACCGCGGTCAGTTCCGCTGTGAACCCGTTAAGGGCTGCGGTGTACTGCTTGGCGGGGGTGACGCCCTGGGCCGCTGCAACGTCCCGCTGCTGGTTGCGCAGGTGGGCGTCGTACGCCTTGTAGTTGGGACTGCCGGCGTCGAGCTTCCTGCCCAGCTGGGGCTTGGTCGCACCAAGCCCTGCAGCTCCCCCTTCGTATGCCGCGGCGGCCGGGCCGGCGAGTACCACGATGTACCGGCCGTCCTTGAACTGACTGTCCTTTGCGCTGGAGGAAACACTTCCCGGGCCTTGGACGCCAGGCGCCGCCGAAGCGGGAGCCACGGCCAGCGAGCTGAGGATCAGGGGCAGCCCGACGGCCAGCGCGGCCGCCTTCCGGAGTCCCCCAGCCCGCGAAGGGCTCTTTCCAGTTGATTTCACGTGCAACCCTTTCACGATGTGCGGCCCATACTTGGTGGGCGCCCCAATGACTGGCACTGCAGAGGGAATTACAGGTTTTGTAATTTGCCGCGACCAGACTGTTCACAGGGTACAGACTGATAGCGCGATATGACATAGGGCACATTCAGGAAAATTTCGCTTGTCATACGGGGACCCCTGAAGGATTAGGGAACTAAAAAAGGGCGCCCCGAAGGACGCCCTGCAAGGAGCGGAGGAAGCCTGCCCGCGCTACTGCCGGGGAGTGCGCACCACATCACTGATCCATTGCCTGGTCTTTTCATCCACAGGTCCGGCAACCCGGGTCTCGCGGGCCAGCCGGTCCGCTTTCACCTTCTGGAACACCATCCGGCCCAGACCGGCGAACACGGCAGCGGCAACCACCGGCAACAGCACGGACTTCGAATTCTCAGCCATCCAGCAATCCTAGTGAAGGCCTCCCGGCAACTCCAGAACCAGCCAAAGAACGGCCCTGCGGCCCCGGCGTTTTGCGCGGTTCCGCTGCACGGGCCCCTGCGATTCAAAGGGATGCGCCCGGGCCGGTAGAATGGTAAAGCAAGCTCGCGGAGCGCCCGACCTCATGGTGAACCAACGCAGGTGACCTTTGTCCCCGACACCCCCGGTACGGCGTGAGACGGCACCACTCCGCTGCGCCCTTACCCAAGCTCACGCACAGGAGTTGCCGGATGCCCCGGATCGTTGTTGACGTCATGCCCAAGCCCGAGATTCTGGACCCGCAGGGGAAGGCAATCGTTGGCGCTCTCCCCCGGCTGGGCTTCACCAGCTTCAGCTCTGTCCGCCAGGGCAAGCGTTTCGAACTGACGGTCGACGGCGAGGTGACGGAGGAAATCCTGGCCCAGGCCCGCGACGCCGCCGAAACCCTCCTGTCCAACCCGGTGATCGAGGACGTCGTCAACGTCGAGGTCGTCGAGGCCTGAGATGACTGAACTTCCCCTGATTGGCGAGGCTGTCGCCGTCGCGGCGGAGCCGCGCCTCGCCGGCGCCCGGATCGGCGTCGTTACCTTCCCCGGCACCCTTGACGACCGGGACGCCGCCCGCGCCGTGCGCCTGGCCGGTGCCACCGCCGTCGAACTCTGGCACGGCGACACCGGGCTCGGTGACGTGGACGCTGTGGTCATCCCCGGCGGTTTCTCCTACGGAGACTACCTGCGTGCCGGCGCCATTGCCCGCTTTGCGCCGCTGATGTCCAAAATCATCGACGCCGCCAACTCCGACGCCAAGCTGCCCGTCCTGGGCATCTGCAACGGCTTCCAGATCCTCACCGAATCGCACTTGCTGCCCGGGTCGATGATCAAGAACGACCACCTCAAGTTCCTGTGCCGCGACCAGGTACTGCGGGTTGAGAACAGCAACACGGCGTGGACCCTGGACTATGAGGCGGGCCAGGAGATCACCATCCCGCTGAAGAACCAGGACGGCCAGTACATCGCCGACGAAAAAACCCTGGACGCCCTTGAGGCCGAGGGCCGCGTCGTCTTCCGCTACGTGGGCTTCAACCCGAACGGCTCGCGCCGCGACATCGCCGGTATCTCGAACGCCGCAGGCAACGTGGTAGGCCTCATGCCGCACCCGGAGCACGCCGTGGAACCGGGCTTCGGCCCCGAGTCGCTGGACGGCATCGGCGGGTCCGACACCGACGGACTCGGTTTCTTCACCTCCGTACTGAACAAGATTGTGGGAGGCGACAAGTGACCACCGAAACCACCAAGAAATTCAACATCGACACCGTCGAGAACGCTGCGAAGACTCCGGACACCGAGCTGCCCTGGGCCGAGCTGGGCCTGAAGCAGAACGAGTTCGATGAGATCGTCAAGGTCCTGGGCCGCCGCCCCACCGGCGCCGAGCTGGCCATGTACTCCGTCATGTGGAGCGAGCACTGCTCCTACAAGTCCTCCAAGAACCACCTGCGCCAGTTCGGCCAGAAGGTCACCGAGGAAATGAAGAAGGACATGCTGGTGGGCATCGGCGAAAACGCCGGCGTGACCAACCTGGGGGACGGCTGGGCCGTGACCTTCAAGATCGAATCGCATAACTCGCCGTCGTTCGTTGAGCCCTACCAGGGTGCGGCGACCGGCATCGGCGGCATTGTCCGCGACATCATCTCCATGGGTGCCCGTCCGGTGGCCGTCATGGACCCGCTGCGCTTTGGCGCCATCGACCACCCGGACACGGCGCGCGTCATGCACGGCGCCGTGGCCGGCATCGGCGGCTACGGCAACTCCCTGGGCCTGCCCAACATCGGCGGCGAAATGGTGTTCGACTCCGTCTACCAGGGCAACCCGCTGGTCAATGCCCTCGCAGTGGGCGTCATGCGCCACGAGGACATCCGCCTGGCCAACGCCTCCGGCAAGGGCAACAAGGTGGTCCTGTTCGGTGCACGCACCGGCGGTGACGGCATCGGCGGCGCCTCGGTGCTGGCCTCCGAATCCTTTGACGACACCAAGCCCTCCAAGCGCCCCGCGGTGCAGGTGGGCGACCCCTTCGCGGAGAAGGTCCTCATCGAGTGCTGCCTGGAGCTGTTCAAGGGCTCCCTGGTGGAAGGCATCCAGGACCTTGGCGCTGCGGGCATCTCCTGCGCCACGTCCGAGCTTGCCTCCAATGGCGACGGCGGCATGCAGGTTGAGCTGACCTCCGTCCTGCTGCGCGACCCCACGTTGACCCCGGGCGAAATCCTGATGTCCGAGTCGCAGGAACGCATGATGGCCGTGGTCACCCCGGAGAACGTGGAAGCGTTCGAGTCCGTCATGGACAAGTGGGCCGTGGAGTACTCCTGGCTGGGCGAGGTCACTGACACCGGGCGCCTCATCATCACCTGGGAAGGCGACGTGATTGTCGACGTCGATCCCCGCACCGTGGCGCACGACGGCCCGGTCTACGACCGCCCGTTCGCCCGTCCCGAGTGGCAGGATTCCGTCCAGGCTGACACCTTCACCGGTTCGGTGCAGGATGCCGGCCGCCCGGCCGCTCCGGCTGAGCTGGCTGCGGCCGTGACGGAGCTTGTGGCGTCGCCGAACATGTGCTCCAAGTCCTGGATCACCAACCAGTACGACCGGTACGTGGGCGGCAACACCTCCATGGCCTTCCCCGACGACGCCGGCGTGGTCCGCGTTGACGAGGAATCCGGCCTGGGCGTGGCCCTGGCCACCGACGCCAACGGCCGCTACACCTACCTGGACCCGTACCACGGCGCGCAGCTGGCACTGGCCGAGGCCTACCGCAACGTCGCCACCGCGGGCGGCATTCCCATGGCCGTCAGCGACTGCCTGAACTTCGGTTCCCCGGAGGATCCGGACGTCATGTGGCAGCTGGCAGAGGCCATCCGCGGCCTGTCCGACGCCTGCATGGTGCTTGGCATCCCGGTCACCGGCGGCAACGTCTCGCTGTACAACCAGACGGGCACCACGCCCATCCACCCCTCCCCCGTGGTGGCAGTCCTGGGCAAGCTCGACGACGTCGCGCGCCGCACGCCGTCGGGCTGGCGTGAAGACGGCCAGGCCATCTACATGCTGGGCACCACAGGCGCCGAGCTGGACGGTTCCGAGTGGGCCAACATGCGTGGCCACCTGGGCGGCCAGCCGCCGAAGGTCGACCTTGAGGCAGAACGTGCCCTGGGCGAGATCCTGATCAACGCTTCGCGCGACGGCATGATCGACTCCGCGCACGACCTCTCCGAGGGCGGCCTGGCTGCAGCGCTGGTTGAGTCCTCGCTGCGCTACGGCGTGGGCGCCCGGATCGCGTTGCAGGACATCATGGACCGGGACGGCGTGGACCTGTTCACGGCGCTCTTCTCCGAGTCCCAGGGCCGCGCCATTGTGGGCGTCCCGCGGTCCGAGGAAGTCCGCTTCACCGACATGTGCACCGCCCGCGGCTTCGCGCACACGCGCATCGGCGTAGTGGACGCTGCCAGCGGCAAGCTGGAGATCAACGGCGTGGAGAGCCTCTCCCTTGACGCCCTCCGCGAAGCCCACGAGGGAACCCTGCCGAAGTACTTCGGCTAATCCCCCGACACCCTCCATCGACTGCTCCGTAACCGCCCTTTTGAACCCTCAAAACGGCGGTTGCGGAGCAATCGTTTTTAAGAACCCCTTCGCCAGCCGGCCGCGGCCAAAGCAACAAGGACTTTGGCCGCGGCCGGTTTCGCATCGTTGACCATGTGGCGTTTGGAGATCCTGACCTCCGTCCACCCCAAGTCGGCGTACCGTTCAGAGCGCGCTATGTCCCTGGCGATCTGGCTGTCCTCGCCGTGGTGCTCGCCCTCGTACTCGATTCCGATCCTGTATTTGCGGTACGACAGGTCCGGCTCATGATGCCTGACGCCGTCCTCAGTAATGATCGGCACATTCAACTCCGGTTCGGGCAGGCCCGCGCGGACAATCGCGAGCCGGAGCATGGTTTCCTGGGCCGAATCCGATCCGACGCGGATGAGTTCCAGGGCCTCCTTGGCCTTCCGGAGTCCCCGCTTTCCCCGGTGCCTGTCAATCGTCCGCTGCAGATCCCACATGCTGCACAGCGGCATGCTTCGGCCCTCGAATTCGAGGCGCGGAACGCGAACGCAGGCATCCCCCATGGCCACGATTTCATCGATGGACAGCAGCTCCGCCATGTCGAGCCACGTCCGCTCCGGCGTTGTCACCGGAATCCCGTCCATCGTTGCGACTTCGTCCCCGTACAGCTTCATGCGGTGCACGATGACGTGGGGCCGGTCCAGGTGGGCTGCGCCCTCGGGACGGATGAGGTGGAAAGCGTCGAAGGCGTCGTCCCGGCGCCGCTGCGGCAGCGAATGAAGCTCCGCGGCCGTAACGTGCGAGGCAGCACACAGCTCGTTGACTTCGATGAAGGGCCGCACCCGCATGGCCAACGCAAGCTCCGCCGTCGGGCCGTCTGCTCTGATGCCCTTACCAAGCCTGCTGAGGGAACGATGCCTCAAGCGCTTGGCTGAGACCCCCGCCCTTGCCGCCTCAGCCGCAGTGAAGGGCCTGCCCTCAAGTACTTCAGGAAGCGGACGTGCAGTCTTCATTGCTACATCAGAGCAGAAGGAGCCGCATGTCCGCAGAAGTTATCCACATCCTCCATCGACTGCTCCGTAAACGCCCTTTTGAGGCGCCAAAAGGGCGTTTACTCAGCAATCGGCGGGGTCAGTCCTCGCTGTGGAGCTCGCGCTGGCGGGCGCTGAGCAGCTCGATCTCGGGCCGGCCGGCCACAAAGCGTTCGACGGCGGCAAGCACCTCCATGAGGTGTGGCCGGTCCGCTGCCACCAGGCCGACGCCGAGCTGCGTGCGCCGGTACTGGCTGTGATCCCCCACCTCGGCGACCGACACCTCAAAGCGGCGTTTGAGCTCGGCCAGGAGCGGTCTGACGACTGACCGTTTCTCCTTCAGGCTGTGCACGTCGCCAAGGAGGATGTCGAACTCGATCCAGCCAATCCACATGGCTCCGGACCTCCCCTAGTCGATGGTGAGCTCGCCCATCCGGTCCCAGCCATCGCCGTCGAGCTGCCGGCTGACGATCCTTGGCGTTTCGGCGAGGGCCTGCGGCATGTCCGCCATGGCCTTCTTGAAGTGGTCGCTGTTGACGTGGTCGCCGGCGGCGTCGTCCTTGAAGGCCTCCACCAGGACGTATTCGTTGGGGTCGTCCAGGCTGCGGGACCAGTCGAACCAGAGGTTGCCGGATTCCTTCCGGGTGGCTTCGGTGAAGTCCGCCACGAGGGCAGGCCAGCGCTCGGACCACTCGGGCTTGACCTTGAACTTGACGACAATAAAGATCACTGGGATTTTCCTTCCGCGGCGAGACTGCGTGCCCCTTCAATGTACCGGGAAGTAACGTAGCGCTGCGCCGCACGGGTGACCACGCCGCCGGCCGCGTAGAACCAGTTGGCAGGCCTGCTGAACGCCCGGATCCGCAGCCATACCTCCCCCTGGTTGTTAATCTCCACTTCAAAGGATTCTTCCCCGCGGGCAGGGTGTCCGGGCAGCGTCCCGTAGCCAAAACCCGCCGATTGCGGAACACCGTCCGGCGTCGGCTCATGGACCCACACCACCTGGCAGGGGGCCGGCAGGCGGAAGGGCCCGACGCCGAATCCGCTCACCACGCGTGCGCCGGGGACAGCCTTCGGCGAATCTGCGCGGACGCGCAGCCCCGCCCGCCGCTGCAGCTCCCAGGCGAGGATGCCGTTCGCCACGCGACGGTAAACGTCCAGTCCGGTCCCCAGCCGCGCCTCCTCCAGGACACGGCCGTACCCCTCGGGAGCGGTGCCTTGTTCCGTGCCTCCGACTCCCGGGTAGTCCAGCCTGGCCGCTGCTTTGTCAGTCAATGCTGCCTTCCTTCCCGGGGCGGGCCCACCCCAGTTGTTCCTGCTGCTTCCGACTCAAGCCTGACACCACAAGGTCGTAGGAGTCCTCCACCATGTCCCTGATCATCGTGTCCGGCAGCGAACCGTCAAGGCGGACACCATTCCAGTGGGCCTTGTTCATGTGCCACGCACCGGTAATCGCCGGGTGCACCGCCCGCAACTGAACCGCGAGCGCCGGTTCGCACTTCAGGTTCACGTAGAAGTCGTCCTCATCCATGGATGACAGGGCAAACAGCTTGGCCTCATGGCGGGCGCCGCCGGCAATGTGGGCCCGGACCTTGAAGACCGATGTTTCCGGTCCGAACGGAAAATCCTCGTAGGCTCCCGGAAACGAAAGGCAGATCGTCCGCAGCGCGTTTGGGTCCATGAAGGAAGCCTATAAAGCAGGCCTGCACGGTGCTAGTCTGCGAGGATGTCACGCGACCAGGGAGCCATACCTGTTCTGGATCTGAGTACCGCACGGCAGCCCTACGGGCCCTTCAGCCCGGAGTTCATCGAGCAGCTGCGGCATGCCACCCACGATGTGGGCTTTTTCCAAATCACCGGCTACGGGGGCCGCCCTGGCCAGGCAGAAGAGCTGCTGGACCTCCTCAGGCGCTTCTTCAGCCTGCCGCTTGAGGAACGGATGAAGCTGGACAACAGGCTGTCCCCGCACTTCCGCGGCTACACCCGGATGGGCACCGAAGTGACCCAGGGCCGGGCGGACGCCAGGGAGCAGATCGACTACTCCCCGGAACGTGAGCCGGTGAAGGACTATCCGGAGGACCAGCCCTTCTGGCTGCTGCAGGGGCCCAACCTCTGGCCGGACGAAGCGTTCCCCGGGCTTAGGCCTGCCGCCATGGAATGGGCCGAACTCATGTCGGAGGTAGGGATGGAGCTGCTGCGGGCCATCGCGGTGTCGCTGCAGCTGCCGGAGGACTACTTCGATGAACCGTTCCGGGACAGCCCGGCGTGGATGGGCAAGCTGGTGCACTACGTGGGCGGCGTGGTGGAAGCCGCCGGTGACCAGGGCGTCGGTTCGCACGCCGACTACGGGTTCGTGACCCTCCTGCTCCAGGACGGCGTGGGCGGCCTGGAGGTACTGCCGCCCGGCACCAGCCAGTGGTTGCCCGTGGAGCCCCTTCCGGGAGCCCTGGTGGTGAACCTTGGGGAGATGCTGGAAGTAGCCACGGAGGGATACCTCGCAGCCACCATCCACCGCGTCCAGGCCCCGCCGCCGGGTGTGGACCGCTACTCGGTACCGTTCTTCTGGTCGCCCCGGCTCGATGCAGTCATCGAACCGGTTCCGCTGGCTCCCGGGCTGAAGGCGGCGGCCCGCGGCATCACGGACGATCCCGCCAACCCGCTGCTGGCTTCCTTCGGCCTGAACATGCTCAAAGGCCGTATGCGCGCGCACCCTGACGTTACAGAGCGGCATTATCCCCACTTGATGCAGGGCCGCAGCTGATGAAGTGCCGGGGCCGCTGAAGCGCTACAGCTTGTACTTCCAGGCGAGCTGCGCCGGGCAGGCGTTCATCACCACATCGAGGCCGGCCGCCTCGGCGCGCTCCGCCGCCGCTTCATCGATGACGCCCAGCTGCAGCCACACCGCTTTGGCCCCCACGGCTATGGCCTGGTCAACCACGCTGCCCACCTTCTGCGAATTCACAAAGCAATCCACGACGTCGATGGGCTGCTTTTCCGCCGGGATGTCGGCCAGGGTTGGGTACCCGGTTTCGCCGTGGACAGCATCGCCGGGCAGGTTGACGGGAATGATGTCCATGCCAAGCTTGTCGCGGATAAAGAGCGAAACATCGTAGGCTGCGCGCCACTCATTGGTGGTGAGGCCGACGATGGCCCAGCGGCCCTTGGTTCGCATGAGGCGTTCAATGACTGCAGGATCGTTCGTGTGGCCCATGGGATCAGCCTACGCGCCATGCCCGGACTCGGGGAGCGTCGAATAAAAGAACGATCTCCACTCGCAGACGGCCGCGTGAACGAATATTACGCGGCCCACGCGAGAGTTTGCTCTCGCCGATTCATTGCTGTGTAGTGGTCTCTGACCATCCCGAGCGGCCGAGAGACCTGGATCGATGACGCCGCAGCAACCCTGGTCGCCGGACGCGCCCCAACGCCCCGGCGATAGCAAGGACCGCAGCCGCGGGTATCCGGAACTAACCACTCCGGACGGCTGGCTCCGTAGGGTGCTACTGCCAGGACCGATGGAGTGATCCTATGACCGCAGTTTTGTCGCCCCTGCCTGCCGGGGCGGGCACCGCCCACGCCCCAGCCCTTCCTGTGTCCTTCCGGGGCCTGCGCCGCACATTCGGTACCGGTTCCGCTGCCCACACCGTCCTCCGGGACGTCACCTTCGACGTGGCAGCGGGCGAGGTGCTGGCCATCCTGGGACCCTCCGGTTGCGGAAAGTCCACCCTCCTGCGCGCCACCGCCGGCCTGGATTATCCAAGCGCGGGGTCGGTGGTCATCGAGGACACCCCCGTGCACGGCATCGATCCCCGGTGCGCCTTTGCCTTCCAGGAGCCCCGGCTGCTTCCCTGGCACACCCTGCAGGCCAACGTCGCCATCGGACTGCCTGCCGGAACCAGCGCGAAAGAAGGCAAAGCCAAGGTGGCGCGGCTCCTGGAACTCGTAGGGCTCCAGGACTTCGCCAAACACCGTCCCCGTGAGGTGTCCGGCGGCATGGCACAGCGCACGTCGCTTGCCCGGGCCCTGGCCCGGAACCCCGGCGTCCTGCTGCTCGACGAACCCTTCGGCGCGCTGGACGCCCTCACCCGCATCAAGATGCAGGACCTGCTCCTGGACATCCACCGGGAAGAGCCCACCACCGTCCTGCTGGTGACCCATGACGTTGACGAAGCCCTTCAGCTCGCCGACCGCATCATCGTCCTTGGCCCTGATGCGGCAGGCCCAGGCGCCACCATCGTCAGGACCATCGAGGTGCCCGGCAGCCGGCCGCGCGAGCGTGCCTCCGCCGAACTCGCGCTCATGCGCAGTTCGCTGCTGGCGACGCTGGGCGTCGACGGGCACTAAGCGCCCCCTGACACCTCCGGGACCGCCACCCGCGCCGGTTGGCGCCTGCCGCCGTCGTACTTCACGCTCCCCTCCCCGGCACCCGGCCGCCCACCCCTTCTCCGCACCGTTCCATCACCCGCTTCCAAAGGAAACCCATGCCGCACGCATTGCCCATCACCCGCCGTTCAGTCCTTGGCGCAGCAGCCCTTGCTGCCTCCGCGGTCCTGGCACTCACCGGCTGCGTCGCCGGGGAAGGCTCCTCCGGCAGCGCGGCGGCGGCCGGCAGCAGCAAGGGCGGAACGCTCAACATCGACTTCGCCACCTACAACCCGCTGAGCCTGGTCATCAAGAAGCAGGGCTGGCTCGAGGCCAGCCTCAAGGACCAGGGCGTCACCGTGAACTGGGTGCAGTCCGCGGGCTCCAACAAAGCCAACGAAGCCCTCCGCTCCGGCGCCATCGACGTGGGTTCCACCGCCGGATCCGCAGCGCTGCTGGCCCGGGCCAACGGCTCGGAAATCAAGACCATCGACATCTATTCGCAGCCCGAGTGGGCGGCCCTGGTGGCACCCGCCGGCTCGGACATCACCTCCGTGGCCGACCTCAAGGGCAAGTCCGTGGCCGCCACCAAGGGCACCGACCCCTATTTCTTCCTGCTCCAGGCACTCGAGCAGGCCGGCCTCAAGCCCGGTGACGTGACCGTCCAGAACCTGCAGCACGCGGACGGCCGCACCGCCCTGGAAAACGGCTCGGTCCAGGCCTGGTCCGGGCTGGACCCCATCATGGCCGGGGCGGAGCAGAAGGGCGCCAAGCTGTTCTACCGCAACCTGGACTTCAACACCTACGGCTTCCTGAACGCCACCGAATCGTTCCTCAAGAACAAACCTGAGCTGGCCCAGGCCGTGGTGAACGCCTATGAAAAGGCGCGCGCCTGGGCGGCGCAGAACCCGGACCAGACCGCCCAGATCCTGGCCGACGTAGCCGGACTGGACCTCGCCGTGGCCAAGACCGTGGTCCTGGAGCGAAGCAACCTGGACGTGGACCCCGCGCCCGGTGACGCGCAGCGCAAAGTATTGGAGAAGATCGGCCCCACCTTCGTGGAAACAGGTGACGTCAAAACGCAGAAGCAGATTGACGACGCCGTGGGCTCCCTTCTCGACGACTCGCTGGTGAAGAAGGCTGATCCGTCAGCCATCAAGGCCTCCTGATGAGCTACCCAGGAGAGCCGAAGACCACCAGCGGCAGTGTTGCGGACGGGCGTGCTGCAGCCGCCGCCGCAACCGCGGCAGACGCCGCCCAGACGGGCGCCGCTACGGCATCCGCTCCGGCACCGGGATGGTCTCCCGCCGGAGTCCGTTCCAGGAACTGGGCGCGTCTGCCCCTTGGCCTCATCATTCCCGTTGCGCTGCTGGCAGCATGGCAGGTGGCCTCCACGAACGGTATGTTCACCGTGGTCCAGCTGCCTCCGCCCGCCATGGTGCTGGCTGCTGCCGGCGAGCTCGTGGAACGCGGCGAGCTGGGCACCCACATCGCCATCTCCACCCAGCGGGTCCTCATCGGGTTCCTGGTGGGAGCCGTCCTGGGCCTGGTCCTGGGCGCCACCGTGGGCCTGTCCAAACTGGCCGACGCCCTGCTGGCACCCACCATCGGCGCACTGCGCGCGGTGCCATCGCTCGCCTGGGTGCCGCTGCTGATCCTGTGGATGAAGATCGGCGAGGACTCCAAGGTCACCCTCATCATCATCGGCGCGTTCTTCCCGGTGTTCACCACCGTGTCCCTGGCGCTGCGCCACGTGGACCGGAACCTGGTGGAAGCCGCCCGCGCTTTCGGCCTGAAGGGGGTGCGGCTGCTGACCACCGTGCAGCTTCCCGCGGTGGTCCCCGCAGTGTTCTCGGGGCTGCGCCTGGCCCTGGCCCAGGCCTGGCTTTTCCTGGTGGCCGCTGAGCTGATCGCCTCCTCCATGGGCCTGGGCTTCCTGTTGATCGATTCGCAGAACAACGGCCGAACCGACCGTCTGCTCCTGGCCATCGTGATGCTGGCCGTTATTGGAAAAATTACCGATGCCCTGCTGGGCCTGGCTGAAAAATGGGCGGTGAAACGATGGGCGTGAGCACCACCGAGACGATGGACCTGAACGCGGGGGTGCACCCGGACAACGTTGCCTTCTGGGAGCAGCAGGCGCTGCGCCTGGACTGGGACACCCCGTGGCACACGGCGCACCGCTGGAATCCGGCGGACCGTGAAGCGGGCCGCGGGCCGGGCATCACCTGGTTTGAAGGCGGAAAGCTCAACGTGGCCGCCAACTGCGTGGACCGCCACGTCGCGGCCGGCCGCGGCGCCAAGGTGGCCCTCCACTTCGAAGGCGAGCCGGGCGACCGCAGGTCCATCACATACGCCGAACTCCAGCGCGAGGTGGCCAAGGCGGCCAATGCGCTCCTGGCCCTGGGCATCACCAAGGGCGACCGCGTAGTCATCTACCTCCCGGTCATCCCCGAGACGGTCATCATCACGCTGGCCGTGGCCCGCATCGGTGCCATCCATTCCCTGGTGTTCGGCGGGTTCTCCGCGGAAGCGCTGAAGTTCCGGGTGGAGGACACCGGCGCCAAGCTCCTGGTCACGACCGACGGCCAGTTCCGCCGCGGCGTGGCGGTTCCCGTGAAGGACAACGCGGACGCCGCCGTCGCCGGGGACAATGCCATCGAGCACGTCCTGGTGGTCAACCGCACCACCCCTGCCAACAACCTGGCTGCCGTCCCCATGACCGCAGGCCGCGATGTGTGGTGGCATGACGTCGTCGGAAGCGCCTCTGACGTCCACGAGCCGGAGGCGTTCGACGCCGAGACGCCGCTGTTCATCATGTACACGTCCGGGACCACCGGAAAGCCCAAGGGGCTGGTGCATACCTCCGGCGGCTACCTGACGCAGGCGTCCTGGAGCTTCGAGCACCTGTTCAGCAACCCGGATCCGGCCCTGCGCGACCAGGACGTGCACTGGTGCACCGCGGACCTCGCCTGGGTCACGGCGCACACCTACGAGATCTATGGCCCGCTGTCCAACGGGGTCACCCAGGTGATTTTCGAGGGCACGCCCAACACTCCGCATCCGGGCCGGCATTTTGAGGTCATCGAACGCTACGGCGTGACGCAGTACTACACGGCGCCCACCCTGGTCCGGTCCCTCATGGGCTGGTTCCCGGACGGCGTCCCGGCCACCTATGACCTGTCCTCCATCCGCCTGCTGGGGACTGTGGGAGAAGCGGTCAACCCGGAGGCCTGGCGCTGGCTGCGGGACAACGTGGGCGCCGGCACCGCACCGGTGGTGGACACGTGGTGGCAGTCCGAAACCGGCGCCACCATCCTCTCCCCCGCGCCGACGGACAGCAGCTTCAAGCCCGGCTGCGCGGCGCGTCCCCTGCCGGGAGTCAGCACCAGGATCGTTGACGACGCCGGCACAACAGTTGCGCCGGGCGTCCAGGGATACATCGTGGTTGACTCCCCCGGGCCCGCCATCGCCCGTACCGTCTGGGGCAACCCGCGCCGCTACTTCGACTCCTACTGGAGCAAGTACGCGGACCAGGGCTGGTTCCTCGCCGGCGACGGCGCCAAATACGATGCCGACGGCGACATCTGGATCCTGGGCCGCGTTGATGACACCCTGAACGTCTCCGGCCACCTGCTCTCCACCATCGAGATCGAGTCCGCGCTGGTGTCGCACCCCAACGTAGTGGAGGCCGGGGTCTGCCCAGTGGCGGACCCGAAGACCGGCCATGCGGTGGTTGCCTTCGTCGTGCTGAAGGCCGGGTCCCCGGCCGACTGTATCGACGAACTCCGGAACCACGTGGCCAAGGAGATCGGCCCCATCGCCAAGCCACGCGACGTCGTCGTGGTTCCCGATGTCCCCAAGACCCGCAGCGGCAAGATCATGCGCCGGCTGCTCACCCAGCTGTTCGAGGGAACTGCGCTGGGCGACACAACCTCCCTCCAGAACGAACCGGCCATCGCCGGTATCCAGGACGTCCTGCGCCAGCGGGCCCTACCGAAGGAAAATTCATGACCGAGATCAGCAACGTCGCACGACTCTCCGAACCGCTCAAGTTCGCCTACTGGGTGCCCAACGTCTCCGGCGGCCTGGTGGTATCCACCATCGAACAGCGCACCGGCTGGGACTTCGACTACAACAAAAAACTGGCGCGCATCGCCGAGGAGTCCGGCTTCGAATATGCCCTGACGCAGACGCGCTACGCCGCCTCCTACGGCGCGGACAAGCAGCACGAGGCGACGTCGTTCAGCCTGGCCCTGTTGGCCGCCACGGAGCGCCTCAAGGTGATTGCCGCTGTTCACCCCGGGATGTGGCACCCGGGCGTGCTGGCAAAGTACATCATCACCGCGGACCACATCTCCAATGGCCGCGCTGCCGTGAACATCGTCTCCGGCTGGCTGAAGAGCGAGTTCACCAACTTCGGCCTGGAGTGGCTGGAGCACGACGAGCGCTATGTCCGCACGGAGGAATTCATCAACGTCCTGCGCGGCCTGTGGACCGAAAAGGACTACAGCCAGTCCGGCAAGTACTACAACATCACCGACTTCACCCTGAACCCCGCCCCGGTGGACGTCCCCGGCCGCGCCCACCCCGAGATCTTCTTCGGTGGAAACTCGACGGCGGCCCAGGCCACCGCGGGCCGCGTGGCGGACTGGTACTTCTCCAACGGCAAGGACCTTGAGGGTTTCAAGGACAACATCGCCGGCGTCGTCGCCTCTGCCGGCGAGGCCCGCCGCGGCACTGCCGGCCAGTTGGCCGCTCCCCGTTTCGGGCTGAACGGCTTCGTCATTGCGCGCGACTCGGAGAAGGAGGCCCGGGACACCCTGCGCGAGATCGTGGAAAAGGCGCACAAGCCCGCCGTCCAGGGGTTCCGGGACGCGGTGCAGGAGGCCGGTGCCGCCACCAAGGACGGCAAGGGCATGTGGGCGGATTCCACGTTCGAGGACCTGATCCAGTACAACGACGGCTTCAAGACCCAGCTGATCGGCACCCCGGAGCAGATCGCCGAACGGATCGTCGAATACAAGAAGATCGGCGTGAACCTGTTCCTCACCTGCTACCTGCACTTCCAGGAGGAGGTGGCCGCATTCGGCCGGGACATCCTGCCGATCGTCCGGGAGCTTGAGGCGGACCTGGCCCGCAAGCACGGCACAGAGCTCGACCTCTCAACCACTCCCGCCGCCCAGGCAGTGGGTGTCTGATGGCTGAGCGTACTTTCGGTTTCCGCACCCGCGCCCTGCACGCCGGCGGCACCCCTGACGCCGAACACGGCGCCCGTGCCGTTCCCATCTACCAGACCACGTCCTTCGTCTTCAAAGACACCAACGACGCCGCCAACCTGTTCGCGCTGCAGAAGTACGGCAACATCTACTCCCGCATCGGCAACCCCACCGTTGCGGCGTTCGAGGAGCGTATCGCGTCCCTCGAGGGCGGCATCGGAGCGGTCGCGACGGCGTCGGGCATGGCAGCGGAGTTCATCACCTTCGCCGCCCTGACGCAGGCAGGCGACCACATCGTGGCAGCCTCCCAGCTGTACGGCGGCACGGTGACCCAGCTGGACGTGACCCTGCGCCGGTTCGGCGTGGACACCACGTTCGTGCCCGGAACCGACCCTGCCGACTACGCCGCGGCGGTCCGGGACAACACCAAGGCCATCTTCGTGGAGGTGGTGGCCAACCCGTCGTCGGAGGTCCAGGACCTGGCGGGGCTGGCAAAGGTGGCGCACGACGCCGGCATCCCCTTGGTGGTCGATGCCACCTTGAGCACGCCGTACCTGGTGCGGCCCATCGAGCACGGGGCGGATATCGTGATCCACTCCGCCACGAAGTTCCTGGGCGGCCACGGCACCACACTCGGTGGCGTGGTGGTGGAAAGCGGCCGGTTCAACTGGGGCAACGGCAAGTTCCCCACCATGACCGAGCCCGTGGCTTCCTACGGCAACGTCTCCTGGTGGGGCAACTTCGGTGAGTATGGCTTCCTCACCAAGCTGCGCAGCGAGCAGCTGCGCGACATCGGCCCGGCCCTCTCGCCGCAGTCGGCGTTCCAGCTGCTCCAGGGCGTCGAAACCCTGCCGCAGCGGCTGGACGAGCACCTGAAGAACGCGCGGGCTGTGGCCGAGTGGCTGGAAAACGATGACAGGGTGGCTTACGTCAACTACTCCGGGCTGCCCTCCCACCCGCACTACGACAGGGCACGGAAGTACTTGCCGCTGGGCCCCGGATCGGTCTTCTCCTTCGGGGTCAAGGGTGGGCGCGCCGCAGGACAGAAGTTCATCGAATCCCTGCAGCTGGCCTCCCACCTGGCCAACGTGGGTGACTCCCGGACCCTGGTGATCCACCCCGGCTCCACCACGCACCAGCAGCTCAGCGCAGCCCAGCTGGAATCCGCGGGCGTGCCGGAGGACCTGGTCCGCATCTCGGTGGGCCTCGAGGACATCGAGGACATCCTGTGGGACCTGGACCAGGCACTCACCGAGGCCTCCAACGCAGCGGCCCAGGACGCCGCCGTCCTGGAAGAACCCGCAGACGCCTGCACGATCGGAGCAAACGCATGAGTACCGCCGAACGTACCTGGTCCGGCCCGTCGGCAGCTGAGCGGCTGGCCCTGCTCCGGCAGGCGAAATCCATTGCCATTGTTGGAGCCTCTGACAAGCCGTCGCGGGCCAGCTACTTCGTGGCCACCTATCTGCTGTCCTCCACCCGCTACAAGGTGTACTTCGTGAACCCGGTGGTCAAGGAGATCCTGGGCCAGCCCGCGTATGCGTCCCTGGCGGACCTGCCGGAGAGCCCGGACATCGTTGACGTGTTCCGCAAGCACGACGACCTTCCGGGCGTCCTGGAAGAGGCCGTGGCCGCCGGCGCCAAAACACTCTGGCTGCAGCTGGGTTCCTGGCACGAAGGCGTCGCGGCAGGCGCGGAAGCCGCGGGGCTCAACGTGGTGATGGACCGCTGCGTGAAGATCGAGCACGCGCGCTTCCACGGTGGACTCCACCTGGCCGGCTTCGATACCGGCGTGATTTCCTCCAAGCGCCAGGTCATGGCCTGACCGGCGACTGAATAAGGCGACAGCGGGTCCGTCCGACGGGCCCGCTGTTGCTGTGTTTGGGCTATTTCGCCGGAGACGTGGGCTTGGGCCGGGTTCCCTGTCCTGCCGCCTGGGAGCCTGTTTGGCCCTGCGCCGGCGTTGCGTTGGCCGCGGAGCCCGCCGCCTTCTGTGCTTCCGCGGCTGCACCCCCGGCTGACGGCCCGGTGTTGGCCGCCGGGAGTCCGGCCTTCGCGGCCCCGGCAGCCCCTGGCTCCGCCGGCATCCCGCCCGTCGCAGCGCCGGGATTCTCTTTGCCCCTGCCGGTTCCATTGCCCTGCAAGAAAGTCCCGGGCGCCGCGGACGTGCACGCTTCGGCGCCGGCGCCGGCCTCGTGTTTGACCGGACCCACGCACGGCGGGAACCCAGTGTGCGCCCGTCCCGTGTGGCGGGAGGAGCCGGCAGGATCCCGAAGTAGGCTGGAGGAAAGATACGCGGCATCGGTGGCCGCACCCGGTGCCGGTGGGCCGGCAGCGGCAAGGTCCCCGTCGGAAGCCACGTGGGGGCCCCGGTAGCTGTAACCGGCTGCGGACGGTTCCCCGGCTGTACCTTTCCAGGGCGCCCAATCCTCCAGCAGGTGCTCCACGGGACTGGTCCCGGAAGTGCTGGAGCTGGCGGCTACCCCGCCCACGCCCAGCCCCATCCCGGCCACCAGCACCAGGCCCAGCGCGGTGGGGCGGTGCCGGCGGCGGCGGCGCGCCAGTTCGTCCCCAGGCTGCGCATCGGGCTGTCCACCGGGCTGTTCGGGTGCCTCTTCAGCTGCTTCCTCGCCCGGTTCCCCCGCCGGCTCCCCGGCCGGTGCCGGGCCTTCCAACGGTGAAGGTCCCCCGGCCGTAAGCAGTGCGGCAAGCTCACCGCTGGGTGCAGGCGCGGGCAGCGACGCCAGGGTGCCCAGCGACAGCAGGGCGTTGCGAAGGTCTGCATCCAGGTGGCAGCCGGCGTCCAGCAGCATGTCATCAACAAGGGCGGCGCGGTTTTCCGGGGCGGGTGTCATGGCGCGAGGTACTCCTTCACTGCGGCGAGTTCCCGGAGTTTCAACAATGCGCGCCGCTGAAGCTGTTTCACCGAACCAGCGCTCTTTTCCATGGCCTCCGCTGTCTGTTCCACCGTGAGGCCTCCTACCAGGCGCAGCGACAGCACGTCCCGCTGGTCCTGCGGCAGCCCGTCCAGCAGCCTAAGGACCTCCTGGGGCGACAGGCGCTGCAGGGCTTCCTTTTCCGCTGAGGTGTCTACCCGCTGGTCGAGCTCGGGCTCGAAAGGCAGCTTGACCGGGGTCCGGCTTTGCCGGCGGTGGTCATCCACCATGCGGGCGTGGGCGACGGAGAAGATAAAGGTCCTCAGGCCGGGTTCGCCGCCGTGCACGGTGTGGAGGCGGGGCAGCACGGAAAGGAACACTTCCTGCATGGCGGCCTCCGGATCCTCGACTCCCCGGGCTGTGAGGTAGCCCAGCACCTGTGATGCGTAGGTCTTGTAGACAAGGTTGAAGGCGGCAGTCCCGGAAAGCGGCTGGTCCGGAGCCTCGTCTGTCTGTGCATCGGTCACTGACGTGGTGCTTTCCGTCAAAGAAGGGTGTTGGCAAGGCGGGCGTTCAGTACATCCGGAACGCTGCCCTTACTTTACCCTCCGGTAACCACCCCGCCGGAACCGCCACGGCGCCGGAAACAGGGCCAGTGCCGGGCCAGGCGGTGCGGCCACCCTTGCGAAAAGACAAAAGAGCCGGCCTGGAACGTGATGGGGGACAGGTTCCAGACCGGCACTTCATAGGGGTAATCGCTGGGGCACCCCAAAGGGTTACGCGCTTTCAAAAAAACTTTTGAAAACTTTCTTCCCCGTCCGTCAGCGGGTTGCTGTCCTGGTCCACCGGGGGGCCGTGGCATGCCGGCGCGGCGTATTGGCCAGTGCAAAGGCGTGCCGCGTGGAGGGCGCGCGTTCCTCTCCGCACACGGGCACGACGGCGGCGGACAGCCCGGCCGGAACAGCGGCAGCAGCCGCAGCGGGTGCAGGCGCGGGACGGGCTACGGTTCCGGCGGGGCACAGGTCGGTGACCAGGCCGGTCCCGGCACATTCACGCACCGCGGCGATCCCTGCCGCCACAGCGGCTTTGTCCTCGAAGGGGCCGGAGACGGCGATAACGGCCCCGTCCGGAGCCAGGAGACGGAACCGGAAAAACGAATCAGCGTCGATGAATGCTTCAAATTTTCCGGCCATGACGATCCTTCCTTGGGCACCAGGTTGTACAGACGAGTCTGGCCGCGGCACCGGAAGCCTCACAAGACCGCGCGCGTTAAGCCTGTGTAAATTCGCTTTCCGCCAGCAAAAACAAGCGGCAGGCCACCTGCAAAAGGTGGCCTGCCGCCGTCGTAATCCCCACCCGCTCCCTAGCAGGCGGGGCCCACAAGTCAGTCGTTGATGAGGTCGTTCACCACGATGGTCTGGTCGCGGTCCGGGCCAACGCCGATGGCCGAGAACCGGGTTCCGGAGAGCTTCTCCAGGGCCAGCACATAGTTGCGGGCGTTCTCGGGAAGGTCCGCCAGCGTCCGGGCTCCCGTGATGTCCTCGTTCCAGCCATCGAAGTACTCGAAGATGGGTTTGGCGTGGTGGAACTCGGTTTGCGTCATGGGCATCTCGTCGTGGCGCACGCCGTCGACGTCGTAGGCCACGCACACCGGGATCTGCTCGATGCCGGTCAGGACGTCCAGCTTGGTGACGAAGTAGTCCGTGAAGCCGTTGACGCGGGAAGCGTGACGTGCCAGGACGGCGTCGTACCAGCCGCAGCGGCGCGGGCGGCCGGTGTTGACGCCGAATTCGCCGCCGGTCTTCTGCAGGTACATGCCCATCTCATCGAAAAGCTCCGTGGGGAACGGGCCGGCACCAACGCGGGTGGTGTAGGCCTTGATGATGCCGATGGAGCGGGAGATGCGGGTGGGCCCGATGCCGGAACCCACCGACGCGCCGCCGGCGGTCGGGTTGGAGGAGGTCACGAACGGGTAGGTGCCGTGGTCGACGTCCAGGAACGTTGCCTGGCCGCCCTCCATCAGGACTACCTTGCCCTCGTCCAGCGCGGAGTTCAGGACCAGGGTGCTGTCGATGACCAGGGGGCGGAGCCGCTCGGCGAAGGACAGGAAGTACTCCACGATCTCGTCCACCACAACGCTGCGGCGGTTGTAGACCTTGACCAGGAGTTCGTTCTTCTGGCGCAGCGAGCCTTCCACCTTCTGGCGGAGGATGGATTCGTCGAAGACGTCCTGGACGCGGATGCCCAGCCGTGCCACCTTGTCCATGTAGGCGGGGCCGATGCCGCGGCCGGTGGTGCCGATGGCGCGGCTGCCGAGGAAGCGTTCGGTCACCTTGTCCAGCACCTGGTGGTACGGGGCCACCAGGTGGGCGTTGGCGGAGACCCGCAGTTTTGAGGTGTCGGCGCCGCGCGCCTGGAGTCCGTCGATTTCTTGGAAGAGGGCCTCAAGGTTCACCACGCAGCCGTTGCCGATGATGGGAACAGCGTTGGGGCTGAGAATGCCGGCCGGCAGCAGCTTGAGTTCGTACTTTTCACCGCCTACGACGACGGTGTGCCCGGCGTTGTTGCCGCCGTTGGGCTTGACGACGTAGTCAACACGGCCGCCCAGCAGGTCGGTGGCCTTGCCTTTTCCTTCGTCGCCCCACTGGGCTCCTACGATCACAATTGCTGGCATGGGATCCTCCCCCATTCGTTCGGACTGCCCGGTCCTGCCACCAGGTGGCGGGCCCATGCAGCGCCGTTCATGAGAATGCCCCGAACATACCGGCCTTCGCACAGCCGCAGCACGGCGCAGCGAAGCAAGAGTTCCGGGGCTCTTACCACCCAAGTTTAGCCGATAGGGCACTTTGTCCACTGTTGTGGCCCGCCGCGGCCCTTTCTGCCAAAAGGCCGCGGCGGCCGGTGCCGTCTACTCGTCCTCAGCCTCCCCGGCGGGCCGGGACGTCTGTTCGGCGAGCGTGTTCCAGAAGGAGGTGTCGGCGTCGGCAATGGACCCGTCCGCGATGGCCGCGGCCGTGGAGGTCAGCGTGGTGACGGTCTGCTTGATCAGGTAGCCGTTGCTGCGCTGCCCGAGTGCATAGCCGTCCAAATAGTGGTCCGACATGCCGCGCATCTCGAAGAGCAGGGTGGCGATGCCGTACTCCACGGAGATGCCGTTGCGGCTGATGGTTTCGGTACTGCCGCCCTGGTACTTGCCCAGGTGTCCCCAGCCGGTGGAGTCGACGTTGTTGAAGACCACCGCGCCGAGCTGCTTGGATTTTTCGACGACGGCGGGGTCGGCGTTGGGGGTGGTGGGGTACAGGATGGAACCGGATACCAGCTTGCCGTCACGCTCCGCCCGGGTGCCCTGGTGGTGCAGGTCGATCATGTAGTCGATCCGGTATTTGCGCATGACGTTGTTGTGCAGCGCCTGGGTCTCCGGCTGGATCTTGGCCACATGGTCGCGGTTCAGGTCCACGCCCTCGGCGTTGTAGCGGGTGAGGTGGCGGTCCCCTTTGGCAAGGTAATTGTCCAGGGAGAAGTTCACGTCCCCCATGGCGCCGTCCGCATTGAGCATGGGCACCACCAGGATGTTCACACCTTTGAGGATGTCCGCGGATTTGCCGGTCGCCAGGTGCTTGATGAACTCCATGGCGCCCTCGGTGGTGAGCTGCTCGTTTCCATGCTGCTGGGTCAGGTACAGGATGGTGGGCTTGGCCGGGTCCGAAATGTACTTGACCAGGTGGATGTCGCGCCCCTTGATCGTCTGCCCGATGACCTCCAGCTCCATTGCCGGCTGGCGCGCGTCCTGGTCCTTCAGGAACGAGACCATCTGTTTGTACGTGGCGAGCTTGGACGTGGTGATCTGGCCGTTGCCGTCGTAGTTGGGGCCTTCGCCTACCGCGTGTGCCAGCGGGGCGGGTCCTGCGACGACGGCCAGCGCCAGGGCGCCGGAGACGGCGAAGGTCCCGAAATTTGCCAGGGATTTCTTCACAGTGCGTTACCTCTTTCGAGTGCATCGGGGTGCGCCGGCCAGCTCCGTCGCGGGCAGCGGCATGTGACCTCAGCCAACCAAGCTTAACGAAACCTGTCAATAACCTGAACAAAGGCTGTAAGCATGTTTTCGGCAGGGAAGCTTCAGACGCGACCTGTCGCGACATAAAGCGGAGCAGACTTGCCCCGGGGCAGGCCCATCTGGATTTATGTGAGAGTGAACCATCCGGAGCGGCCGAGAGACCTGGCTCGATGACGCCGCAGCAACCACGGTCCCGCAGGATTCCTGCCGGCCGAAGGTGCTACTGCCAGGACCGATGGAAAGGAAGATTCCAGCATGTCCCTGAACACCGACCACATCCGCGTCACCCACGCAGGATCGTTGCCCCGCACCCCGGAACTCATCGCGGCCAACGCCGCCAAGGAAACCGACGGCGTCACCCCTGAGTTCCTGGAACTCCTGGAGGCCTCCGTGGTGGAGGTGGTCCAGCGCCAGAAGGACCTCGGCATCGACATTCCCAACGACGGCGAATACGGGCACACGATGTCCAGTTCCGTGGACTACGGTGCCTGGTGGAACTACTCCTTCGCACGGCTGGGCGGCCTGGAGCCGACGAATGTGGACCGCTGGGCCGATGCGCAGGTGCACCGCTCTTCCCCCGGCAACATCGTCCTGACCTCCTTCCCGGACCGGCGGGACCGGCAGGCGTTCAACGAGGCCTACAACGATCCCTCGTCGGGCATCCTGTCCCACCGCAAGAGCGTCACGCAGCCCAAGATCGCCGGACCCCTGACCTACACGGGCCAGGACCTGGTGGCGTCGGACATCAGGAACCTGAAGACCGGCCTCGCCGCCGCCGGGTTGTCGGACGGCTTCGTAGCGTCCCTCTCCCCCGGCTCCTGCGCCCGTGTGGCCAACGAGTACTACACGTCGGATGAGGAACTCGTCTACGCGTGCGCGGATGCCATGCGGGAGGAATACAAGGCGATCATCGATGCCGGCCTCACGGTGCAGCTCGATGATCCGTCCCTGGCCGAGAGCTGGGACCAGATCAATCCCGAGCCATCCCTGGAGGACTACCTGAAGTTCATCCAACTGCGCGTCGAGGCCACCAACTGGGCCCTCCGCGACCTGCCCCAGGAACAGATCCGGCTGCACGTCTGCTGGGGTTCCTGGCACGGCCCGCACACCACGGACATCCCGTTCGCCGACATCATCGGCTCGGTGCTGCAGGTCAACGCCGGCGCTTACTCCTTCGAAGCGGCCAACGTCCGCCACGAACACGAATGGCGGGTATGGGAGGACACCAAGCTCCCCGAGGGCAAGGTGATCATCCCGGGCGTCGTCTCGCACGCCACCAATGTGGTGGAACACCCGGACCTGGTGGCAGACCGCATTGTCCGCTTTGCCGACGTCGTGGGCCGCGAGAATGTCATCGCCTCCACCGACTGCGGCCTGGGCGGCCGGGTCCACCCGCAGATCGCCTTCGCCAAGCTGGAGGCCCTCGGGGAGGGCGCCCGCCGGGCCACCAGCCGCCTCTGGTAGCTGCGGGAGGCGAAGCAAAAACCCGCCGGTTCCGTGCCCTGGCTGAATCAGGTGCACGGGACCGGCGTTTCGTTTCCCGGGGCTTGCTAAACTGGGTAAGGCCGACCAGGAATCGGCCCACCCCAATCAACCGCCGCTGATGTGTCGCGCCCCCGCGTGCCCATTTCCGTGGCGGCAGCAACGCCAATCCCCGCAGGAGAACCAGCACTTCATGACAGCCCTGGCACCCGAAACATTCCACGAACAGCTCATGAGCCGCCGCTACGACCCCAGCGTTGCTGCCGTTAACGAGCTGTGTGATTCCCTTCGGGAGACCAAGCCCGGAACCGTGGTCCCCTACGTGGATCCCATGCACGACGTGGAGGAATGCCGCATCATCAGCCTGTTCTCCAACATTGGCGAGGCGGACCCGTCCGGGTTCATCACCGCCGGGGACCAGGATGCCGCGACCCGCATGCTTGGCCTGCAGTGGAAGCTGGGCCTGCGCCCCGAGTACGTGATGCCGTGGAACGTCCACCCGTGGCACGTCCCCGGTGAGGCCAACGGAAAGTTCACTCCCGACCAGATCCAGGCAGGCCTGAAGCCGCTGCTGAAGTTCCTGGCACTGGTGCCCCGTGCCTCGGTCATCGTGGCGCACGGCACCGAGGCCAACCGCCTGGCCAACCTGCTGCTGAAGACCGAAGTGCCCCTGCTGTGGCGCCGCGGCCTGAAGACCTACAAGGTCAGGTCACTGAGCGGCCGCGCCTTCGCCGGTTCCCCGGCGCGCCAGGAGGAGTACCTCGAGGACATGCGTGCGGCCTACGCCGACGCCATGGCACGCACCGGAATCGCCAAGCCTTAAACGACCGACGGCGGGTGGTCACCTTTCCAGGAAAGGTAACCACCCGCCGTCGTCGTATCCAGGGGCCTCCGCCGCCGAGGGCTCAATGGCTCAGCGAAGCGAAGCCAGGGAGGCGTTAGGGAGTTACTTGCCCTCGATGGCTGCCTTCGCCGTGGGGTCCGAGTCGTTGAGGAACTTTTCGATCCGCTCCGGCTCGTCAGCCTCGCCGATGGCAGACGAAGCCCTGCCCAGGGAGTAGAGGGCCCGCAGGAATCCGCGGTTGGGCTCGTGCTCCCACGGGATGGGCCCGACGCCGCGCCAGCCGTTGCGGCGCAGCGAGTCCAGGCCGCGGTGGTAGCCGACGCGGGAGTAGGCGTAGGAGTCGATGACCCGGCCCTCCGCCCACGCCTCCTCGGCGAGCACGGCCCACAGCAGCGAGGACGTGGGGTGCTTGGCCACCAGGTCCAATGCCTCGTGACCGGCATCCAGCTGCCCGTACACCTCGGTTTCGGCAGGCAGGAGCGTGGGCTCCGGCCCCATCAGGTTCCGGCGGAACTCGTCCGACATCTAGAAGGTCTTTCCGGCCGAACCGAGCTGCTTGGTGGCTTCCACCACGCGGGCTGCCAGGCCGGCTTCGGCGGAGGCGCCCCAGACACGGGGGTCGTAGGTCTTCTTGTTGCCCACTTCGCCGTCGACCTTCAGGACGCCGTCGTAGTTCTTGAACATGTGGTCAGCCACCGGACGCGTGTAGGCGTACTGGGTGTCGGTGTCGATGTTCATCTTGATCACGCCGTAGGAGACGGCGTCAGCGATTTCCTGGTCGGAGGAGCCGGAGCCGCCGTGGAACACCAGGTCGAACGGGTTGTCCTTGCCGATCTTGGCACCCACCTGCGCCTGGATGTCCTTGAGGATCTCCGGGCGGAGCTTAACGCCGCCGGGCTTGTACACGCCGTGCACGTTGCCGAAGGTCAGGGCGGTGATGTAGCGGCCGTTTTCACCGGCGCCGAGGGCGTCGATGGTGGCGAGGGCGTCCTCCACCGTGGTGTAGAGCTTGTCGTTGATGGCGTTCTCCACGCCGTCTTCCTCGCCGCCGACCGTGCCGATCTCCACCTCGAGGATCATCTTGGCAGCGGCGGTGCGCTGGAGCAGGTCGCGGGCAATCTTCAGGTTCTCCTGCAGGGTCTCTGCCGAGCCGTCCCACATGTGGGAGTTGAACAGCGGGTTGCGGCCGGCCTTGACCTCAGCTTCGGAGGCCGCCAGCAGGGGCAGGACAAAACCGTCCAGCTTGTCCTTGGGGCAGTGGTCGGTGTGCAGGGCGATGTTCACGCCGTAGTTCTTGGCCACCTCGCGGGCAAAAGCCGCAAAGCCCAGGGAACCGGCAACCATGTCCTTGGTGGAGGCGCCGGACCAGTAGGCGGCACCGCCGGTGGAGACCTGCACGATGCCGTCGGACTCTGCCTCCGCGAAGCCGCGCAGTGCCGCGTTCAGCGTCTGCGAGGACGTGACGTTGACGGCCGGGAAGGCGAATCCGCCCGCCTTTGCGCGGTCGATCATCTCGGCGTAGATCTCTGGGGTTGCAATGGGCATGCTGGCTCCTCTGCTGAGTTTCGTCTGTGGGTGGATGACCCTCAAATAGACCGCTTACGGCTTGGCACCATCCTAGCCATTCCCGGGCCCGGAGTGCTCTGGGTTACGCCCCACCCGCACCCGCACCCTAGCCTCGCAAGCTCGGCCAGGGAACCCCGCGGGCGTGGGCCCGCCACCCGCAGGTCTGGGCTACACGTGCTGGTTGAAGACGTGCCGGCGGATCCAGGCGTGCATGGCAATAGCCGCGGCGGAGGCGGCGTTGATGGACCGGGTGGAGCCGAACTGCTCGATGGACAGGGTGGCGGCGGCGGCCTGGTGGACTTCCGGGGTCAGGCCCGGGCCCTCCTGCCCGAACACCAGCACGCAGTCGCGCGGCAGTTCGTACGTCTCCAGGGGCACCGAGTCCGGGAAGATGTCGATCCCGATGATCGCCAGCCCCTCCCCCTGCGCCCACTGGACGAAGTCCTCCACGGTGGGGTGGTGGCGGACGTGCTGGTAGCGGTCGGTGACCATGGCCCCGCGCCGGTTCCAACGCCGTCGACCGATGATGTGCACCTCCTTGGCGAGGAAGGCGTTGGCAGTACGAACCACGGTGCCAATGTTGAGATCGTGCTGCCAGTTTTCGATGGCCACGTGGAAATTGTGCCGCCGGGAGTCCAGCTCCGCCACGATCGCCTCGTGCTTCCAGTAGCGGTATTTGTCCAGGACGTTGCGCCGGTCGCCGTCCGCCAGCAGGTCAGGGTCCCAGTGGTCGCCTTCCGGCAGTTCCCCCTCCCAGGGCCCGACGCCGACCTCCGCCTTCGCGGGTTCGGCCTCCCCGGGCTGGTGGTCGGGTTCGTCTGTCATGCCGGGCGTTTGGTTCACCCTTCAACACTAGACTGGACTCTTCGGGCAAACATCACAGGCGGAGGCAGGGCATGGCAGACGAGGACCAGGTAGCAGGCAACCCGGCGGTATACCGGAGCGGCCAGGAGATTGAGTGCTGGCTGACGGACATGGACGGTGTCCTGGTGCATGAAAACCAGCCCATCCCCGGGGCGGCGGAGCTCATCCAGCGCTGGGTGGATACGTCCAGGCGCTTCCTGGTGTTGACCAACAACTCCATCTTCACGCCCCGCGACCTCGCCGCCCGCCTGCGCGCTTCCGGGCTGGAGATCCCCGAGGAGAACATCTGGACTTCCGCGCTGGCCACCGCCCAGTTCCTGAAGGACCAGGTGTCCGCGGGAGGATCGGAATCGGGCAACCGCGCCTACACCATCGGCGAGGCAGGGCTGACGACGGCGCTGCACGAGGCAGGCTTCATTCTCACCGACCAGAGCCCGGACTTCGTGGTGCTCGGCGAGACGCGGACGTACTCTTTCGAGGCAATCACCACGGCCATCCGCCTGATCCTCGCCGGTGCGCGGTTCATCGCCACCAACCCGGATGCCACCGGCCCCTCCAAGGATGGCCCCATGCCGGCCACAGGTGCCATCGCGGCCCTGATCACCAAGGCCACCGGCCGCGAACCGTACATTGTGGGCAAGCCGAACCCCATGATGTTCCGGTCGGCCATGAACCAGATCGATGCACACTCCGAGACCACCGCCATGATCGGTGACCGGATGGACACGGACATCATCGCCGGCATGGAGGCAGGCCTGCACACCGTCCTGGTCCTCAGCGGCATCACGCACAAGGACGACATCGCCGCGTACCCCTTCCGGCCCAACCAGGTGCTGAATTCCGTGGCGGACCTGAAAAACCAGATCTAGAAGATACTGACCCGGGAGCCGCCCCGGGGCAGGGGGAAGTACTCGTCCAGCAGTTCCGTGACCAGGGGCCGGTAGATCTGCGGGTTCCAGCCGGGGCTGGCGTGGGCGGGCGCCGCCCCCGTAGTCTGCAGGTTGCTGGAGACCATGTTGTCCTTGAACACCACCGCCCAGGTTTCGGCCGCGGTCTCATAGTCAACAGTCCCGTCTTTGCGGTTGCCGATGTAGGCCATCTTGGCCGTGCCGAGGTGGCCGGCGAACTGGCTTCCCTCGAAGTGGTAGATGTAGGCGGACTCCGTTTGGACCAGGACGTTGGACGGGGCAATGGGTGAGAGCTGCTCCAGCGTCTGGTTCAGGATCTGGCGCCAGCTCCGTTCGTCCTTGTGGATGATCCGCTCCCCCAGTTCATACCCGCCGCGCAGGGTGGAGGGGAACCTGACGCCGCTCTCGTAGAGGAACACCACGCCGTCGAACCAGCTTTGGTCCAGGACGTCGTGGGCGCTGTAGGGGCTGGAGTCCAGGAGAATGAACTGCACCTGGACGCCCTGCAGGGCCAGGAGCCGGGCTGCCACCTGGGTGGCGAGCATGCCGCCGAAACTGTGCCCGTAAAAGAAGAGCTTGGTGATCTTCTCAGCAGTGATGTAGTCGGTGATCGCGTTGACCACCTCGGTGATGTTCAGCCCCAGGTTGGAATATCCGACGGCGGCGAGCCGGGCGCGCTTGTTCAGTGCGCCCCTGAGCGTGTTCAGGATCCACTGCGCCTCTTCCCAGCTGGTCTTGTACCCGGGGAACAGGAACCAGCTGGCGTCCGGGTAGTAAACATCGGCGAAGCTATCCGCAACGGTCAGGATCCTGGTGCTCCGGCGCTGCGACTGCACTTCACGGGTCATCAGCATGTCCGCGGCCAGCAGCCCGGAGGCGCCGGCCCCTGCCAGGAACGCACGCCGCGAGAAGCGTTTGAGGGCAGCCGCTTCCGCCAGCAGCCGGGCATCGGAGACCCCGCGCCGGCTCTGTGGATTAACTTCCCCCTCATACGGCACACTCCTACCGTAAGCCCCGGGAAAGTCACCACGGCAACCGCGGATGTTAACGTTCGGTGACGCTGCGCGTCAGCTGGCGGCCTGCCCCTCCGTGGCCGGGAATGGCGCCTGCGGTTCCTGCTGCCGGCGGAGGATCTCCAGGCCAATGTCGTTATAACGGCCCAGCAGGTCAGCACCGTCGGGTGCGTCCGGGTTGTCCAGCAGGGCAAAGGCGGAGTCGCTGGCGTGCAGCAGTTCCTGCTCCGTGTATTCGGTCAGCGGACGGCCGTACAGCTCTTCGATCCACATCACCGGCAACTGGGGGTATTCTCCTGCGAACTCACCGCCGGGGAAAAGCTCCCTGACGTCATCATCCATCAGAAGCGGCCGGCGGCTGGAAGCGTCCCATTGCGCCCAGTCGTACGCAGCGGGCGTGAGCTGAAGGGACACCCCGGCGGAGGGAACGCCCAGCAGGGACGTGGTGTCCATGGCGTTGAGGTCGCTGCGAAGACCTGCCAGCGCGGATGATTCGACAAGTTCAGCCTGCGAAAGATCGACGCAGATACGGCAACGTATGCCCATCCTCCGGACGCGGCGGATGATGTGGCCCAGTTCAGCACGGGAGTCGTGGTGAAGGGCTCCCCGGACTTCAATCCGGACGATGTCCGCGGGGACATCGAGGTTAACGAGTGCGTCTAGCGCGCGGTCCATAGGTACTCCAAAAGAGGTTCTATGGCCGACGGCTCAACCTCCGCAAGCCTAACCCTCACCGGGCCTCCGCACAACCTCCCGATCAGGCCCTGGGACCCTGGCTGACCTTGCCCGGTTCCTGGTAGTGGGTACGCGCACCGGTACCGCCCACCGAATCCACCAGCGACTTGGCGATGTCCCGGAGTTTGATATTGCTGTTACTGGATGCCTCGGTGAGGATTTCGACGGCGGCTTCCTGGCTGCACCGGTTCTGCGCCATGACGATGCCGATGGCGATGTCGATGATGGTCCGCGACTCAAGCGTGGCCCGAAGGTTTGTTGCGCTGTCTGCGTGCAGCGAGAACCGGACAGCCAGCCGCAGTGCTTCGGAAATTTCCCGGGTGAAGTCCCGCGCCCTGTCCGCCGCCCGGCCGTCAAACTTGTTTGGGGCGTCGGAGTAGAGGTTCAGTGCGGCTTTGGCCTCCCCCTGCAGGTTGAACGGCAGGGAAAGCACCGAACGCAACCCGTGGGAGGCAACGGCGGCCGCATAGTCCGGACCCCACCGGTCCTCCTGCAGAAGGTCCGGGACGTACACTTCCCGTTCTTCCTTTGCCGCGGACAGGCACGGTCCCTGGGCGAGGGAATACTGGATTTCATCCACTTCCCGTGCCGTTTCGCTGCTCCAGCCGATGGTGGCTGCCTTCCGGTCGCGGAGCAACGTGATGCCGCACAGGGCGTCATCGCCGTCGCCTGCCATCTGGTGCGCGGAGAAGCGCGCCAACTCGTTGAGGAAGTCCTCGAAATCGGCGCTTTCCAGGATGAGGTTCTGGACTTGGTCCGTTGCGCTCAACGGCTGTTGTGGGGGGAGCAAAATGCAGGATCTCCAAGCAACTGAAAGGTGTTAACGCAAATAATAAATCAGCCACCAGCGGCAGGCCAACACTGGTCCCCATGCGTCCCGGGGCCGGCCGCCGGGGCCGGCCCCGTCCAGGACTAGTCCAGCCCCAGCTCGTCCTTGCCGAAGGCGAACAGGTAGGGAACACCGGTCTCGGCTTCGATCTTTTCCTTGGCGCCGGTATCGCGGTCCACGATCACCGCTACTGCCACGACGTTGCCGCCCGCCTTCCGGACGCCTTCCACTGCGGTCAGCGCAGAGCCGCCCGTGGTGGACGTGTCTTCCAGGACCAGCACCTTGCGGCCCTCAACGGACGGGCCTTCCACCTGGCGGCCCATGCCGTAGGACTTCTGGGCCTTCCGGACCACGAACGCGTCAACCGTCCGGCCGGCGTCAGCGGCAGCGTGCATCACCGCAGTGCCAACGGGGTCGGCACCCATGGTGAGCCCGCCTGCGCACTCGAAGTCGATGCCGGCGTCGTCCGCCAGTGCCAGCATTACCTGGCCCACCAGCTTGGACGCCTCATGGTGCAGGGTGATGCGGCGCAGGTCGATGTAGTAATCGGCCTCGGCTCCGCTGGAGAGGATCACCTTGCCGCGGACCACGGCAAGTTCCTTGATCAGTTCGAGCAGTCGGGCGCGGGCAGCCGCGGTGTCTACCGCAGTGTCAGTGGGCGAAGTCATGGCCCCAAGTTTAGTGGGTGGCGGGACGGTGAGCGGGCGGGCGAAGCCGGGCGCGTGCTCGGGGCGTGGCCCGATCGCAATGACCCGGGGCAGGACACGCTTGACCACGGGGTTGTGGCGCAGGATGAAGAAAAGCAGGCGCTGGATGGAGAACGGTGTCCGGTCCCCCACGCGGGCCAGCACGTCGCCGGACAATGTGCCCGCGAAGAGTGGAACGAACACCGCCCGGTGCATGATCCGCTGCACGGTCTGGACCAGCACCGTGGGCATGCGGCGGCGGCGCTGGATCGAAGCAAGGGTCCTGGTCCGTACGCGCCCTTGGCGCAAATCAGGCGCCAGGCGTTCCGCGGCTGCCACTGCGTCCTGGATGGCCAGGTTGATGCCCACCCCGCCCGCGGGGGACATCGCGTGCGCGGCGTCTCCAATGCAGAGGAAACCGTCCACGTACCAGCGCCGCAGCCGGTTCAGCCTGACGTCCAGCCAGTGCAGGTCCGCCAGGCTGTGGATGGAATCAACGCGGTCGGCGAGGTCAGGCCGGAGTGCTGCCACCCGTTGGCGGAACCGTTCCACGCCGCCCTCCCGGATCCTGGCATCTGAGCCCTTGGGGGCGAGGTAGCCCATCTGGTAATAGTCGGTGCGGTTGAGCGCAATCATGGCATCCCGATCGCCCAGCGAAGGCACCACTCCGGCAACCTCGCCGCGCTCCGAGGAGTGGCGCGGGATCTTGAACCACCAGGTGTCAAAAGGCACCGGATACTCCTTTGCCCGCATCCCTGCCGCCTGGCGCAGTACTGAATGCCTGCCGTCCGCGGCCACCACGACGTCGGCGTGCAGCACCTGTTCCTGGCCCTCCGCGCCGCCGGCGGTGGACCGGTAGCGCACTCCGGTGACGCGTCCGCCGTCGAACTCCAGGCCGGTGGCCTCCGTTTCCATGAGCAGGGTGAACGTCGGTTCCGCGGCGGCGGCCGCGGCGAGGAAATCCAGGAAGTCCCACTGGGGCATCATGGCCACGTAGTTGTACGGGGGTTTCAAGGAGTCAAAAGCCGCCAGCGTGACAAGCCCGGTTCCGGGGACCGGGACGGCGACGTTGCTCAGCCGGCTTTGCGGCAGGGCCCGGAATCCGGCGCCCAGGCCGAGTTCGTCAATCAGCCGGATAGTGGACGCATGCACGGTGTCGCCACGGAAATCCCGCAGGAAATCACGGTGCTTCTCCAGGACCGCCACCTGCACTCCGGCCCGTGCCAGCAGAAGACCCAGCATCATCCCTGCCGGCCCCCCGCCCACCACGGCGCATCCCGTCCGCTCCATGCACTAAAGCTACGCCGCGCAGGGCCCGCCCGGAACAGTTGAGGGTTGTTGACAGCGCTGGCTAGGCTGGACAACATGCGCGAACTCCAGGCCAAGATCATTGAAGAAATGGGCGTTCAGCCCCGGATCGATCCCGCAGGGGAGGTGCGCAAACGCGTCACATTCCTCAAGGAATACTTGAAGGCCACCCACACCAAAGGTTTTGTCCTGGGCATCTCCGGCGGACTTGATTCCTCGCTCGCCGGAAAGCTTGCCCAGCTGGCGGTTGATGAGCTTGAGGCCGAGGGCGTAGAGGCCAACTTCGTTGCAGTCCGCCTGCCCTACGGCGTGCAGCACGATGAGGAAGACGCCCAGGCAGCACTGGACTTCATCAAGGCCAAGACGGAATGGACGTTCAACATCTCGGCAGCGGTGGACGGCTTCGAGGACGAGTTCGAGAAGACCGTAGGTTCGGAGATCTCCGACTTCCACAAGGGAAACACCAAGGCCCGCACCCGGATGATCGCCCAGTATGCACTGGCCGGCGAGTTCAACTACCTGGTGCTCGGCACCGACCACGGCGCGGAGTCCGTCACGGGCTTCTTCACCAAGTACGGCGACGGCGGGGCTGACATCCTTCCCCTGTTCGGCCTCAACAAGCGGCAGAACCGGGCCTTGCTGGCTGAGCTTGGGGCACCGGCGCGGGTGTGGGAAAAGGTGCCCACCGCCGACCTCCTCGATGACCGGCCGGGGCGCACGGACGAGGACGAGCTGGGTATCAGCTACGACCAGATCGACGACTACCTCGAAGGCCGCAACGTTCCGGACGCCGTTGCCGAGTCGATTGAACAGAAGTATCTCCGGACCCGCCACAAGCGCACCGTGCCGGTGACCATCTTTGACACGTGGTGGAAGGGCGAAGGTCCCGAACAGCCCCGCGCTGGACTATAGAAACCCACCTGCGCCGAATCACCCCTCTCCGGAAACGCACGACGGCGCGCCGCACCTGACAGCGCGGCGCGCCGTCGTCGTATCCGGGGACAGCAGTGGAGGCTCAGCGGGTCCGGCGCCCGCCGTCGGGGCCGCCGCCCAGCTGCTGCGTAATCCGATGGGCCTCCGCCATCAGCAGGCCGCCCAGTTCCTCCTGCCGTTCGGCCTTGAACCGCGGTTCGATGCCGGTCAGCGACAACGCCCAGGCGGGCCGCCCTGAACGGTCGAACACCGCAGCGCCCATCCCCCAGCTTCCCTCCAGGACCAGCCCCGGGTTCACCGAGTAGCCGGCCAGCCTGGTGCGGGACAGGTTCTTCCGGACCAGGTCAACAGTGTGGTTCGCCGCGAAGGCGCCCGCATGCTCCGGCCACCGGCCCAGCAACTCCTCCTGCTCATTCGTTGGCAGGAAGGCCAGGATGGCCGTCCCGGCTGACGCGACGCCCAGCGGGAAGCGGACGCCCTCGTGCAGGACAAAGGACCGGACAGGGAAGCTGCCCTCCTCACGCAGGAGGCAAACCGTCTCACTGCCTCGCCGGATGGAGAAGAAGGCACTCTCCCCCGTGGCCTGGGCCAGCCGGCGCAGGCTGGGCCGCGCGATGTCCTCCATGGGAAACCGTGCCGAGGCCACCGATCCCATCAGGAGGATTTCGGGACCCAGGACCCAGTTGCCCGTAACGGGATCGTGGTCCAGCAAGCCCTCCGCGGCGAGCGATGTCAGGAGCCGGTGGGCCGTTGGGCGGGTGAGGCCCGACTCCCGGACCAGGGCCGCGAGGGGCATCCCCTCCGCGCCGCGGCCCACCAGCCGCAGCAGTTCGGCGATCCGTGCCACCACCTGGGCGCCCTGCACCGGCGTCGATGCCATCACTTCCCCTTTGTCCACAATATGGATGCTTTTGAGCCTACTGTCCATACTGTAAGGCACTCGCCAGTGATTCTTGACACGTTCTTCGAGGCCCCCGTAGTCTCCAAACTCAGATCCCAACCGTCCACTAAGTGGACTACCGCGCTCAACGAGGAGACGTCATGAAGAAACTCCAGGCTTCTGCCGCCACGGCCCTGGAAGGGTCCCTGCAGGACGGCATCACCCTCGCCGTCGGCGGGTTTGGCTTGAGCGGCATCCCGGCCGACCTTATCGAAGCCGTCCGGGATTCCGGCGTGCGGGACCTCACCGTGGTCTCCAACAACATGGGCGTGGACGGCAAAGGACTGGGCATCCTCATCGAGGCGGGCCAGGTCCGCAAGGTGATCGCCTCCTACGTCGGCGAAAACAAGCTGTTCGCCGAGCAGTACCTCGCCGGCAAGCTGGAGGTGGAGTTCACCCCGCAGGGCACCCTGGCTGAGCGCCTCCGCGCCGGCGGCGCCGGAATCCCGGCCTTCTATACCAAGACCGGGGTGGGCACCCTGGTTGCCGAAGGCAAGCCGCACGAAGTGTTCGACGGCGAAACGTACGTCCAGGAGCGGGCCATCCGCGCCGACGTCGCACTGGTCCACGCCCACACCGCCGACACGGACGGCAACCTCGCCTACCGCTACACGGCCCGCAACTTCAACCCGGTGGTGGCCACGGCCGGGATCCTGACCGTTGCCGAGGCGGAGGTCATCGTTGAGCCGGGCGACCTGGACCCCAACCACATCGCCACCCCCGGCGTCTTTGTCCAGCGGCTGGTGCAGGCCACGGACCGGGTCAAGGACATCGAGCAGCGCACCGTCCGGCAGCGCACCGGCCTTGTCCCGGCCTGACCGAACCCACGCCTGCCCCTGAATCACAGCACTCAACGGAGAGAAACACCCTCATGACCAGCACGCAGCTCACCCACCAGGACGTCCGCCAGAAGGGTTTGGCCCGGATGGCTGAAACGCTGGCCGGGTGGACGCAGAAGTGGTTTCCGGACGCCTACATCTTTGCCCTGGCGGGCGTGCTGCTGGTAGCCATCGCGGCCCTGGCCATCGGCGCCTCCCCCAAGGCGGTGGTCGATTCGTTCGGCAACGGGTTCTGGGACCTCACGGCCTTCACGCTGCAGATGGCCATGGTGGTACTGACCGGCTACGTCGTGGCGACCTCACCGCCCGTGGCCAGGCTGATTGACCGGCTGGCTCAGGTTCCCGGCTCCGCCCGCTCCGCCGTCAGCTTCGTGGCCGTCCTGTCCATGTCCGTCTCGTTCGTGAACTGGGGCCTGAGCCTGATCTTCGGCGGCCTCCTGGCGCGGGCCGTGGCCCGGCGCAAGGACCTCCACGTCGATTACCGGGCCCTCGGCGCCGCGGCCTTCATGGGGCTGGGTGCTGTGTGGGCCCTGGGCATGTCCTCCTCCGCCGCCCAGCTCCAGGCGACCAAGGCCTCCATACCGCCGGCGCTGCTGAAGATCACCGGCGTCCTGGATTTCGGGACCACCATCTTCACCTGGCAGTCCCTGCTGACCCTGGCCATCCTGATGCTCCTGACCACGGTCATCGCGCACTTCTCGGCCCCGACGGGAGCCGGTGTGAAGACGGCGGCCGATCTCGGCGTCGACCTCGATGACCAGCCTGAACCGCCGGCCGAAAAGTCCCGGCCCGGCGAATGGCTGGAATACAGCCGGATCCTGCCCATCCTGGCCGGCGTGCTGACCCTGGGCTGGCTGGTGTCCCAGCTGCTGACCCTGCCCATCCTCAGCGTGGTCAGTTCGCTCAACGGATACCTTCTGGTCTTCCTGATGCTGGGGCTGGTGCTGCACGGCACCCCGCGCAAATTCCTGCAGTCGGTCACCAAGGCCGTACCCGCCACGGCAGGAATCCTGGTGCAGTTTCCGCTGTATGCAGCGATGGCCGCCATCCTGACCAAGGCCCCGGGGGCCGGTGGCCTGTCGGTGTCCGAGCACCTGGCACACTTTTTCACCAGCATCGGCGGCAACGGGGCGTTCGCCGTCATCATCGCCATCTACACGGCCATCCTGGGCATGTTCGTCCCGTCCGGCGGCGGAAAGTGGCTGGTGGAGGCGCCCTACGTCATGCAGTCCGCCACGGACGTGAACATGAACCTTGGCTGGACCGTGCAGATCTACAACATGGCCGAGGCCCTGCCCAACCTCGTCAACCCGTTCTTCATGCTCCCGCTGCTGGCGGTGCTGGGCCTGCGGGCCCGGGACCTGGTGGGCTTCACGTTCCAGCAGTTCCTGTTCCACCTGCCGGTGGTGCTGCTGCTCGCGTGGCTGCTGGGCATGACGTTCGAGTTCGTGCCGCCGGTAATACCCAACTAAGTCAACGGGAACAGCTAGAAGACCAAGGAGAAACCCCATGGGATGGACCAGGGATGAAATGGCTGCCATCGCGGCCGAGGAACTGAACGACGGCGACTACGTGAACCTGGGGATCGGCATCCCCACGCTGGTGGCCAACAACCTGCCCGAGGGCGTGCGGGTGGTCCTGCAGAGCGAAAACGGCCTGCTGGGCATGGGCCCGTTCCCCTTTGAGGGCGAAGAGGACGCGGACCTGATCAACGCCGGCAAACAGACCGTGACGGTCCTGCCCGGCGGCAGCATCTTCGACTCCGCCACCTCCTTCGGCATGATCCGCGGCGGCCACGTCAAGGTGGCCATCCTGGGCGCCATGCAGGTCTCCGGCAATGGCGACCTGGCCAACTGGACCATCCCGGGCAAGATGGTCAAGGGCATGGGCGGCGCCATGGACCTGGTGGCCGGAACGCCGCGCGTGGTGGTCCTCACCGAGCACAACGCCAAGGACGGCACCGCAAAGATTGTGCGCGAGTGCACGCTGCCGCTGACCGGGCTCAGCTGCGTGGACCGGATCATCAGCGACCTCGCCGTCTTTGACCTTTACAAAACGGACGACGGCGGGCGGCAGCTCACGCTGACCCGCCTGGCACCGGGGGTCACCGAAGAGGAGATCCGCGAGAAGACCGAGGCCGGATTCGACGTCCGGCTTGAGACCAAGGAAGTGGCGGCATGAGCCTGAAGGAACAGTTCGGGAAGGACGTCCTGCTCACCGGCTGGGGACACAGCCGGTTCGGCAAGCTGACGGAGGAGACCCTCGAGTCCCTGATCGTCCAGGTGGCCACCGAAGCGATCGGCAATGCCGGAATCGACCCCGGGCAGATCGACGAGATCTACGTGGGCCAGTTCAATTCGGGCATGATGCCGCTGGCTTTCCCGTCCTCACTGGCCCTGCAGGTCTCCCCGGCACTGGCCAACGTGCCCTCCACACGGGTGGAAAACGCCTGCGCCTCCGGGTCGGCCGCTTTCCAGCAGGGCACCAAGTCGCTGCTGGCCGGCACGGCGAAGACGGTCCTGGTGATCGGCGCCGAGAAGATGACCCACGCCGGTGCAGACGTGGTGGGTGCCGCCCTGCTCGGCGCTGACTATGACATGGCCGGCAAGCCCTCCACCACCGGCTTCACCGGTCTTTTCGCCGAGGTCGCGAAGCACTACGAAAAGCGGTACGGACCCGTTTCCGATGTGCTGGGCAGCATCGCGGCGAAGAACCACCGCCACGGCGTCGACAACCCCTACGCCCAGCTCCGCAAGGATCTTGGGGAGGAGTTCTGCCGGACCGTCTCGGACAAGAACCCCATGGTGGCGGACCCGCTGCGGCGCACTGACTGTTCGCCCGTCTCCGACGGGGCGGCCGCCGTCGTGCTGTCCGTCTCCCCCACCGGCGGCACCACCGCCCCGGTCCGGCTCGCGGGCTTCGGCCAGGCCAACGACTTTTTCCCCGCCGAGCGCCGGGACCCCACCGCTTTCGCAGCCACCCGCGCTTCCTGGCAGCGCGCCATGGCGATGGCCGGCGTCGGCCTGGCGGACCTGGACTTCGCGGAGGTGCATGACTGCTTCACCATCGCGGAGCTGCTCATGTACGAGGCCATCGGCCTGGCCGAACCCGGCCAGGGTGCCACGGCGGTGAAGGAAGGCTGGGTCTTCAAGGACGGCAAGCTTCCCATCAACGTCTCCGGCGGCCTCAAGGCCAAGGGCCACCCGGTGGGTGCCACCGGCGTTTCGCAGCACGTCATCGCCGCCATGCAGCTCACCGGTACTGCGGGCGACATGCAGCTCCCGGCGCCACGGCGGGCGGCTGTGCAGAACATGGGCGGCGTGGGCATCGCGAACTATGTCAGCGTGCTTGAGGCCGTCTGAGCTGAGGGACTGCTGAATTTCCCCGGCTTCCAAGCCCGACGGCGGCGCGTCGCACCGAAAGTGCGGGGCGCCGCCGTCGTTATCCGGCAAAGGTGGGCAGGCTCGGCGCCTCGGCACGCGGACGGGCTAACCACGGCCCCGGATCGAAGCGGCAATCTCCGAAAAACCGAGCCGCTCAGCGTTCTGCAGCGCCGTCCGGCCTTCCGGATCGCGGATTCCGGGGTCTGCGCCGGCCGCCAGCAGCAGCCGCACCACCTCCTGCTGGCGCGGCCCGCCGTTGTTGAGCAGGATGGCCTCCTGCATGGCGGTCCAGCCAAGGTTGTTGACATGGTTGACAGGAACTCCCGCCGCAATGAGGACCTTCACCGTTTCCACGTGTCCGTGCTCGCTGGCCGGGATCAACGCCGTCCCGCCGTAGCGGTTGATGCTGGTGACGTCTGCGCCGGCGGCCAGCGTCAGCTGCAGTACCTCGTTGAGCCCCTCCGCCCCGGCGTACAGGAACGCGGAGTCCTGGATCGGGTCTTTGGCGTTGACATTGCCACCCCGGCCGATGAGTTCGGCCACCAACGGGGCGTTGTTGGCTTTGGCGGCTGCAATGAGGTCCTGGTCCAGCCGTGCCTGGTCCGCGGGAGACAGCGCGGGTGGGGACGCAGTGGAAGGTGGCGTCGGAGTCCCGGCACCGGCGCCGGGACTGACCGAGGCAGCGGATGGAGGGGTATCCACTCCCTGCGGCTGGCCGGGACTGGCCTGGCACGCGGCAAGGAGCAACCCCAGCGCGGCCACGGTCATGAGTGCTGCAGTGCTGCCAGGCCTCATGCGTCCTGCCTATTTCGCGGGGCCGGCGATGGCTTCCGCGCCGGCCGCCGCGCAGGCTTCGTCCAGGGCGCCGTCGGGGGCCCCGCCGACGCCGATGCCGGCCACGGAGACACCGTTGACCTTCAGTGGGACACCGCCTGCGAGGAACAGGGTGCCCGGCAGGTCCGCGATTGAGGGACCGTTGCCGTTGACCCGCTTGGCCAACTCGCTGGTGGGGGCACCGAACGCGGCTGCCGTATAGGCCTTCTGCTTTGCCGCTTCGATGGTGTGGGCGGCGGCGTTGTCACCCCGGAGCAAAGCCTGGACCGTACCAAAGCGGTCAACGAGGGCCACCGTGACGAACGGCAGCTTGTCGGCCTGGCACTTTGCGAGCGCAGCAGCGACGGCCTGGGCGGAGGCGCCGGCTGCTATGCGGTTTTGCTGCACCACGGTTTCCGGAGCCGGCTGGACATCAACGGCGGGTACGACGACGGGTGCTTCCGTAGTGCCCGCGGTACCGGCGTTGGCGGCAGCCGTTGCTCCGGCAGTTATCAGGAGGGCTCCGGCTGCGGCAGCGGCGAGGGCTTTGGTGGACTTCTTCAAGGTATTTCCTTAGGTCAGGGAGGGATCGTGTTGCCGCTTTCCATGTTTCCGGGAAACACCGGCCCTGCCATCGGGCCTTCGTCTGGTCCCGGCTCCGACGAAAGGCCAGCCGTATCAGCCAAAAGGCTGAGGCACCGGACAACCGGTGAGCCCTAGCATGGAAGGCAGCACTTCCCGCCACCAGATCCGGATCCAGCATGCCCGCCAGAGACACCCCCCAGCACACCGGGCCAGCCCAAGCCGTCGCCGGTCAGGGCGCCGCGTGCTCCCGCCGTCCCGTGCCTCCCAGCGCCAAAGGCCGGCCGGGCAGCATCGAGGCAGCCGTCCACCTGGGCTTCGCCGTCCTCCTGGTGGCCTCGGTGGTGCGGTACGTCATGCGGCATACCCCGGCCGACAATCTCCTGGTCCTGGGACTCGCCGCTGCCGCCTGCGTGCTCTACGCCGTCGTGGCCCTGCTTCTCGGTGCAGGACCGCCCCGGAACCCCGTGGATGGTGGCCCTGGTGACTGTCTGGGCGGTCCTGGTCGTGGCTGCGCCGAGTTTCGCGTGGTGTTCCTTCGCTCTTTTCTTCCTCTGCAGGAGCGCCCTGCGCGGTGCCGCGTCCTACGTCCTGGCGGGCGCCATCACACTCGCCACCGCCGCCGGCCTGTTCCGGCTGGGCAACGGCACCGACCTGGCCATGTTTTTGGGGCCCTTGGCCGTGGGCGCCATGCTGACACTGATTTACGACCGGATACAGCACGACGCCGAGGAGCAGCGCCGCCTGCATGCGGACATTTCCCTGGCCCAGGGCCAGCTGGCCGCCAGTGAGCGCCGGGCGGGCACCATTGCCGAACGGGAGCGGGTGTCGCGGGAAATCCACGACACTGTCACCCAGGGCCTCGCCAGCAGCCTGCTCCTGCTCGAGGCCGCCGGCCGCGGATGGCCCAGTGCAGCAGCCCGTGACGGCCTTCTCCAGGCCACCAGCCTGCTCCGCGCGAACCTGGCGGAGACCCGGAGCCTGGTCCATGAGCTGGCCTCGCCCGGTTTGGAATCGGTTCCATTGCCGGAGGCACTGCTGGCCACCGCCTGCCAGTACGTTCCCGGGACCACGCTGCTGGTGACTGGTGAGCTGCGGCCGGTCTCCGCTGACGTTCGCCACGCCCTGCTGCGCGTAGTGCAAAGCGCTGCGTCGAACATCCTGCTCCACGCGGCCGCGTCGGCGGCCACGGTAACCCTGGGCTTCCTGCCGGACGCCGTGACTTTGGACATTTACGACGACGGCGACGGCTTCGATCCGGCGGCGGCAGCTCCGCCGTCGCACGCGGGAGGCTATGGGCTGCGGGCCATGCGGCAGCGGGTGGAGCAGCTGGGCGGAACATTCTCCGTGCAGAGCGCCCCCGGCGACGGAACAATCGTGGCGGCGCAGCTGCCGGTGGAGGCAGGCAGATGAACGGCATCACCGTCCTGCTGGTGGACGACCACCTGGTGGTCAGGAGCGGACTGCGTGCACTGCTCAGCACGGAGCCGGATATCGAGGTGGTGGCCGAAGCCGCATCCGGCGAGGATGCCCTGCACCTGGCCCAGGCTCTCTCCCCCTCGGTGGTGGTGATGGACCTTGCCATGGGGCCGGGCATGGATGGGCTCGAAGCCATCAGGCGGATCAGGGACCTCAACGGCCGGCAGGCCATCCTGGTGTTCACCACGTACGACTCCGATGCCGATATCGTCCGCGCCGTGGATGCCGGCGCCATGGGCTACCTGTTGAAGGACGCTGCCCCGGAGGAGATTTTTGCGGCCATCAGGGGTGCGGCCGTGGGCAGGAGCGTGATGAGCCCGCCGGTGGCATCCCGGTTGTTCCAGCAGCTCCGCAATCCCGACGAAGTCCTGACGCCACGGGAGGCCGAGCTGTTGGGCCTCCTCACCGAGGGCCTCAGCAACCGCGAACTCGGCCGGCGACTCTTTATCTCCGAGGCCACGGTCAAAACCCATTTGGCGCACATCTATGCCAAGCTCGGCGTGGACACCAGGGCGGCCGCCATCGCCACCGCGATCCGCCGCGAAGGCATGCGCTGACGGCACTTTATGGCGCCTACCCTTGCACCCAGAGCCTGAGCCCCGTACGTTGGGGTCTGTGGGGGACTAACTCCCGCACACTCCGGGACGTTCCCCGGGGAGAGAATCAGAGTCACATGAAGGAATGCAGCCATGGCAACAGGCACAGTTAAATGGTTCAACGCCGAAAAGGGTTTTGGCTTCATTGCCCCCGATGACGGGTCCGCTGACGTATTCGCCCACTACTCGGCAATCGCCAGCAGCGGCTACCGCTCACTGGACGAGAACCAGAAGGTCGAATTCGATGTGACCCAGGGTCCCAAGGGCCCGCAGGCAGAGAACATCCGCCCGCTCTAAGTCTTCGGCGGCCTCCGGTATACGCCGGGACCCCATCCAGCGGTTCCTCCAACCCAGGTTGGAGGAACCGCTGTTTTTGTGCGCAGCGTCTCTGGGTTTCCGTATTTGGGATAATTGATTCATGACCGGACAGGACCAGGACAGGGATCCCTGGGAGGAGTTTGACTCCCTTGGCCCCGCAGCACCGGACCGTGTCCCCGGACAGCCCGGCGGGGAGCCGCACGGCTTCGGTTTCCGGACGGGGGTCCGCAGCGCCCGGGTCGCCGTCGGCTTCGCCGTCTACGCGCTGGCCTTGGGGACCATCCTGGCCCTGACCGGATGCGTCGTCTTCATCAGCCGGCAGCAGTGGCTGCTGCTGGGCCTCATGCTGTTCATCGAGGCCATCTTTGTTTTCGCCTTCACGCGCTTGGTGGCCCAGGCCAGGCGCCGCAGGCCCCACGGCCGGCGGGTTGGGTGACGGTCAGCCGCCCTTGACCTTGACCTTGACCTTGACCTTGACGCAGCGTCAATGCCTAGGCTCGGAGCATGCAGGATTTCCCCGACGCCGGCGGCAGGGACTGGTCCATCCAGGACGTGGCCAGGATCGCCGGCACCACCAGCCGCACGCTCCGGCACTATGACGAGATTGGCCTCCTGACGCCCAGCCGGGTGGGCCACAACGGCTACCGGTATTACGACGGCGCCGCCCTCCTCCAGCTCCAGCGCATCCTTTTGCTGCGGGAACTGGGCCTGGGCCTGCCGGCGATCGGGGAGCTCCTCCAGCGCCGGGCGGATCCCGTGGCGGCACTCAGCCGCCATCTCGACTGGCTCGGCCGGGAGCAGGAGCGGCTGGCCCTGCAGGCCGAATCAGTCCGGCAAACAATCGAAACAGTAAAGGCAGGAGGCCAGCTGATGGCAGAGAACATGTTCCAGGGCTTCGACCACACCGAATACAAGGATGAAGTCGAGGAGCGCTGGGGCAAGGACGCCTACGCCACATCCGACTCATGGTGGCGCGGAATGGCGGCAGCGGAAAAGCGGGAGTGGAAGTCCATGGCAGAGGGCCTTGCCCGGGACTGGACGGCGGCTGCGGGAGCCAGGCTTGCTGCCGACGGGCCGGAAGCGCGGGAGCTGGCAGGGCGGCACGTGGCATGGCTGAAGTCCATCCCCGGAACACCTGCGGCCCAAAGCGGCGGGGATATCAGGAGATACGTCACCGGGCTGGCGGACATGTACGTGGAAGACCCCCGTTTCGCCGCCAACTACGGCGGCCCGGAGGGGGCACGCTTCGTCCGGGCCGCCCTGCACAGCTTCGCGGAGAAGTACCTCTAGGGCACCGGGAGGCTGCCTCAGCGGCCTACGTCCACCCGTTGGGCCCTGGCCCGCTTGGTCCGCCGGAGGACGAGCAGCACCACCGCAACGGCCAATGCGCCATAGACCGCGTAGTTCAGGAACCTGGAGTACTCCTCTATGAGCCGGTACTGGGTGCCCAGGAGATAGCCCAGCCCAATGAGGGCACCGTTCCACAGCCCGCTGCCGGCAAGGGTGAAGAGGGTGAATGTTCCCAGCGGCATGGCCGCCGCGCCCGCCGGCAGGGAGATCAGGCTGCGGACCCCGGGCAGCAGGCGGCCGAAGAAAATGGACGACCTGCCGTGCCGCCGGAACCAGCCCGCCGCGTGCTCGAAGTCTTCCCGGTCCACCAGTGGCAGCTTGGACAACCCCCGGATGGACCGGTCCAGCCCTAACTTGGCCCCCAGCAGGTAGAGCAACAACGCCCCCAAATACGCACCAAGGGTACTCGTGGCAAAGACGAGGAAGAGATTCAGGGAGCCCTGCTTGGCAAGATACCCCGCAAGCGGGAGGATCACCTCGCTGGGGATAGGCGGCACCACAGTCTCCGCGAGGGTAAACGCCCCCACGCCCCACTCCCCCAGGGCGTCGATGGACCTCGCGGCAAAGCCCACGATTCCCGTAAGTCCCTCGGTGGGACTGGCTGCACCGGTCATCATCGTCCACATACGCTTACCCCGTTCCGCTGCATGCCGTGGCCGCGTGCTGGCCCGTACTCCCTACCTTACGGGGACCGGCGGACGCATGCCGTGCCGGCCCCGCCCGGCAGGGCATGCAAGGGCCCGGACTAGCGGTGCTTGAATTCCGGCTGGCGCTTCCCGGTGAACGCCGCCATGCCTTCCTTCTGGTCCTCCGTGGCGAACAGGGAGTGGAAGAGCCGCCGTTCAAACACCACCCCCTGGGCCAGCCCGGTTTCGAAGGCAGCATTCACGGCTTCCTTCGCTGCCATCGCCGCAGGCTTTGACTTCGCGGCGATCACCCCGGCTGCCTTGAGTGCCTCGGACACCACGTCTGCCGCCGGAACCACCCGGGAGACCAGCCCGCACCGCTCTGCTTCCTCAGCGTCGATGAACCGGCCGGTGAGGATCATGTCCATGGCCTTGGCCTTGCCCACGGCCCGCGTGAGGCGCTGCGAGCCGCCCATGCCCGGGAGCACGCCCAGGTTGATTTCCGGCTGCCCGAACTTGGCGTTGTCCCCCGCGATGATCAGGTCGCACATCATGGCCAGTTCGCAGCCGCCGCCCAGGGCAAAGCCGGATACCGCGGCGATGGTGGGGATCCGCAGGCGGGTGAAGTCTTCCCAGCCCCGGAACCAGTCCGCCACGTACATGTCCATGTAGCCCTGGTCCGCCATTTCCTTGATGTCGGCGCCCGCAGCGAAGGCCTTGCCGGAGCCGGTGACCACGACGGCACCGACCCCGGGATCGGAATCCATGGCGGTGACGGCGGCCACCAGCTCTTCCATGGTGGCCTTGTTCAGTGCGTTCAGTGCCGAGGGCCTGTTGAGGGTCACCAGCCCTACCCTGCCCTGCTGCTCCACCAGGATGTTGGCGTACTCCGTCATTCGGGACTCCCGTCGTCGTGTGCTGTTGTGGCCCTGCGCTGGTCCGGCAACTCCGTGCCGCTGTGCTCGGCTGCGGGACCGTCGCCGGCCTGCCGCTCCGAGGCGCCGCGGATTTCGGTGATGATGGCGGAGAAGTCGCGGCCCGCGCCGCCCTCCGCGGCAAACCTATCGTAGATCCGGGCGGCGAGCGCTCCCATCTGCCCTGCCACCCCGGTACTGTCGAGCGCGTTGACGGCCAGGTTGAGGTCCTTGGCCATGAGGGCCGAGGCGAAGCCCGGCTGGTAGTCCCTGTTGGCGGGGCTGGTGGGGACCGGCCCGGGCACGGGGCAGTTGGTGGTCAGCGCCCAGCACTGCCCTGACGCGGCGGAGGCGACGTCGAACAGGGCCTGGTGGGTCAGGCCCAGCTTTTCCCCCAGCACGAAGGCCTCGCTGACCGCGATCATCGAGACGCCCAGGATCATGTTGTTGCAGATTTTGGCGGCCTGTCCCGCTCCGTGGGCACCACAGTGCACCGCCCGCTTGCCCATCACCTCCAGGAGCGGCCGCACTGCCTCGAAGTCCTCCGCTTCACCGCCGGACATGAAGGTCAGGGTGCCTGCCTCCGCTCCCACCACGCCGCCGGAAACGGGGGCGTCAACGGAACGGTGGCCCGCTTCGGTGGCCAGGCGCGCGGCTTCCCGCGCCTCTTCCACATTGATGGTTGAGCAGTCCAGGAACATGGTCCCGGGCCGCGCGGCAGCCAGCAGCCCTGGTTCCTCCGGTTGTCCAGAATGTCCAGCGCCGCCCCGGTAGGCGTCCAGGACGTGCCGGCCGCTGGGAAACATGGTCAGCACCACGTCGGCGCCCGCCAGCGCATCCACCGCGCTGGTTGCCACCGGAACACCCTGTGCCCGGGCAGCCTCCACGGCTGCGGGCACCACGTCGAACCCGGTCACGCGGTAACCGGCACGGACCAGGTTCAGGGCCATGGGACCGCCCATGTGTCCAAGGCCCAGAAAGGCCACAACGCCCGTTTCAGGCATGGTCCGCTTCCTTCACGTCCAGGTCCGGCCCGGGCTGCAGGTCCAGTTCCCCGCCGTCCAGCGGCTGGAAGAACCTGTCCACCTGCGCGGGCAGCACCTCGGCCAGCGCGGCCGGTTTCCACTGCGGGTTCCTGTCCTTGTCCACTACCTGGGCGCGGATTCCCTCGCGGAAATCAGGTCCGGCCAGGAGGCGGATTCCTACCCGGTATTCCTGGGCCAGGGCCTCATCAAGGGTCAGGTTTGCGGCCCGGCGCAAGGACGCCAGGGTGACCTTGACCGAGGTGGGCGACTTGGCTTCGATGGTGTCCGCCGCTTCCGTGGCATCTTCCCGGCCAGGCCCGGTCCAGGCCCGGAGCCGGGCAACAATTTCCCCGGCATCGTCGCTGGCATAGCAGGCATCGATCCACTCCCGGTGCCCGGACAGGGCTGAGGCCGGAGGCTGTTCGGCGCAGCGGGCGACGGCGGCTTCCGGGCTTTCGTCCTCCAGCGCCGCCACCAGCCGGGGCAGCGCGTGTGACGGGACGTAATGATCGGCAAGGCCCAGGAACAAGGCATCGCCGGCGTCAAGGTGTGCCCCGGTCAGGGCCGCGTGGGTTCCCGTTTGGCCCGGCGCGCGGGACAGCAGGAAGGTGCCGCCGACGTCGGGGGCGAACCCGATGGTTGTTTCCGGCATCCCCATCCTGGTCCGCTCGGTGACCACGCGGACATTCCCATGCGCCGAGACACCCACGCCGCCGCCAAGGACCAGGCCGTCCATAAGGGCAACATAGGGCTTTGGGTACCGGGCAATGAGCGAGTTCACGCGGTACTCGGTCTGCCAGAAGCCGGCGGTCCGGTCTCCGCCGTGCAGCATGTCCTTGTAGATGGCCACGATGTCTCCGCCCGCGCACAGGCCCCGCTCCCCGGCGCCCTGCACCAGGACGGCGGCCACGCCGTCGTTCCCTGCCCATGCGGTGAGCTGCCGCAGGAGCAGGTCCACCATTCCGGCGGTGAGCGCATTGACCGCCCGTGGCCTGTTGAGGGTGATCACGCCGAGTTGGCCTCGGCGGTCAAAAAGCACTTCCGCGGTTCCGTTCCCTGCCGTGCTGTCCGTGATGTTGCCCGTAGCTGCCGTCATCGGCTGGTGCTCCTTCGCATGGTGGCCGGACGTGTGATCCAGGTCATTCTGGTGCGAATATACCCGCCGACTGCTGACCGGGACCAACCGTGCCCGCGCCGCGGGCGGGGCCCTTCGAGGTCTTTACCTGCCGCGCGGCTGCCAAGGTAAGTTAGGAACCGTGAAGATAGCTACCTGGAATGTGAACTCGCTCCGTGCCCGCGCCGACCGCGTTGAAGCCTGGCTCCAGCGCAGCGACTGCGACGTCCTGGCCATCCAGGAGACAAAGTGCAAGGACGACAACTTTCCGTGGGAACTCTTTGAACGGATGGGCTACGAGGTGGCCCACTTCGGGGTGAACCAGTGGAACGGCGTGGCTATCGCCTCCCGGGTGGGGCTTGAGGACGTGGAACGGACGTTCCTGGACCAGCCCTCGTTCGGCAAGGCCGGCAAGGATCCCGTCCAGGAAGCCCGGGCCATGGCTGCCACGTGCGGCGGCATCCGTGTCTGGAGCCTCTACGTCCCCAACGGCCGCTCCCTGGACGACGAACACATGCCGTACAAGCTCAAGTGGCTGGAAAGCCTCAAGACGCACGCCCAGGCCCTGGTCACGGACAACCCGCAGGCGCAGGTGGCCTTGATGGGTGACTGGAACATCGCGCCTTTTGACGACGACGTCTGGGACATCGACCTGTTCATCGCCAACCGGTCCACGCACGTCAGCCCTCCGGAGCGGGAGGCGTTCCACGCGTTCGAGGCGGCCGGCTACACCGACGTGGTGCGCCCCTACACCCCCGGCCCGGGCGTCTACACCTACTGGGACTACACCCAGCTGCGGTTCCCCAAGAAAGAGGGCATGCGGATCGACTTCGTCCTGGCCTCCCCCGCGCTGGCGGCCCGCGTCACCGGCGCCTCGATCGACCGCGAGGAACGCAAGGGCAAGGGCGCCTCTGACCACGCTCCCGTGCTGGTGGAACTGGCGGACTGATGACTGCACCCTGGACCCTTCCAAGGAGACCGTGATGACGGGGAACCTCTACCGGGGCCAGGCCGGCCTGCCATTTTCCTCCACCCTGCGCGTCTACGAACCCCTGGAAGCCTTTCCGGAGGAACAACGCCCGGCCATCAAGGCCGCCGGCGCGCAGGCCATGTCCCGCGCCGCCGTCGAAAATGCGGAACTGCTGGCGTCGCTGGGACGTATCACCCGCACGGGCGGCGATCCGTTCCCCACGGGCCGGACCGACCTGGTGCGCGTCACCACGGCGCCGGAAAGCGGAACGGCCGACGACGGTGCTGACGCCGGCACTGAGCCAGTCCTCCTGTATTGCCCCAGCCAGCTTGTCCTGCGCGCCGGTCTGGCTGCGAACGCCCTGATGGAGGGAATCCACGGCCCGCTGGCCGAACTGCTGATTCCGGAGGAGCAGCGGGACCGGCACCAGGAGCGGATCGACCTGGTGAAGGCCCGTGACGGTTCCGTCCGCGTCCACACCCGGGCGTCAACCTGGGGCATTCCGTTCAGCTGGTTCTCATTGTTCATGGAATCCGACCGCAAGGATGTGGTGGAAGCCGCGGGGCGCATCCTCACCGTCCGCGTCTGGGCGCCCATCACCGACGCCCTGGAGCGGGCCCGCTACGCGGTGGCCAACCTGGCCCTCGCCGCCCCGGACCTGGACATGCTCGATGACCTGGCGCAGCTGACGGAATGGCTTGAGCTGTTCCACGTGAACTCCATGGTGGAGCTGGACTACGGCGCCGTGGCAGACAAGGTGTACCCGGACGAATCCCCCATGGACATCAGGCTGGGCATCGAATGCCTGGCCGAGGGTGACATGACGGGCGCCGCCGCGGCCTACCGGCGGCTGGCCTCGCGCTGGATTCCCATCCGGCAGCTGGCCCGCGCGTCGTAACGGTCCCCGGCTTCCTGCTGTTAGGGGTTTTGGGGAGGCGCAGTGGTGCGCCGAATGATCAGTTCGTGGGGGGCGACGGCGGAACGGACCGCTCCGGCCTCGCCATCCAGCTCGTCCAGCAACATCTTGGTGGCCAGTTCGGCCTGCTCGTCCGGGCGTTGCCCCACGGTGGTCAGGCCTATGGCATCGGCAAAGTCGTGGTTGTCGATGCCCACCACGGACAGTTCGCCGGGGACGCTGACGCCCATGCGGTTGGCCTCAAAAATGACCCCCATGGCCATTTCATCCGAGGCGCAAAAGATGGCGGTGGGCTTCTGCCCCGGCCGGGACCACAGCCGGCGCAAGGCTTCCTGGCCGCTGCGGACGGTGAAGTCCCCCCACTCATCCCATTCCGGCCGGGTCGGCAGGCCGGCGGCCGCCATCACGTCCTTGAACGCCAGGATGCGCACCCGGGGGACGTCGAAATTCAAGTCGGTCTCGTCGTCGCCATGCAACAGGGCAATGTCCCGGTGTCCGAGGTCGATCAGGTGCCGGACCGCGGTGGACGCGGCAGCATAATCGTCAATGCCGATGTAAGGGCATTCCTCAACGTGCCCTCCCACCACAATCAGCGGGATATCGATCTTCTGCAGGTGCTCGATCTCTTCGTGGCTGAGCGCCATACACAGGACCAGCAGGGCGTCGATCTGCTTGTAGACCATGGTCTTGCTGAAAAGCCGTTCCCGGTTGCTGCCATGGCCGCCAAGGTTGAACAGCGAAAGATTGTAGTGGCGGGCATGCAGTTCCCGGTCGGCACCCTCGATGGCCTTGGAGAAGAACCACCGGCTGACGAACGGGGCCAGGACACCAATGGTCTTGGTGCGTCCGGTGGCCAGGCCGGAGGCCGAAGAAGAAGCCACATAGCCCAGGTCCCCTGCCACTTCCAGGATTTTTTTCCTGGTGGCCGGCGAAACCCGCGGCAATCCGCGGACTGCCCGGGAGACCGTGGCGGTTGAGACTCCGGCGGCAGCCGCCACGTCCTCGATGCTGACGCCGTTATGGCCGCCCCGCTGGGACCTTTCCGTTGTCCGTGCCACCGTGTCCCCTCTTTAACTCCTTTGCGGCGTAGGGCCGGCCGGCCCTGCGTTTACCCCGGCCCTGATTTTTCCACTCCACGGGCGGGCAGTGATAACCGGCCCCGTGACTCCGCTCTGACCACCGCTGCGGCTGCGGCCCGGCGCCGTCCGCATTCCTACCTGCGGGCTGGAAGTTTCCGGCGCAGCCGCACCATGCCATACAGGGCCAGCAGAGTTGCCAGGAGCCCCAGTGCCCATCCAAGGGCGGGCTGGGCAGTGACTTCCATCCACACCGTGACCACCAGGAGGACCAGCGCCCAGAAGGCGAGGAAACCAATGATGATGTCGAAGTCCTCGCCCGAGCGAACCAACCGGCTGCGGTTTCCCGCCCCCGGCGTGCGGGGGCGGGAACCGTGGTCCGTCACTTGACTGCACCTGCCGTGAGGCCGGCGACAATCTTGCGCTGGAAGACCAGCACCAGGATCACCAGCGGGATGGTGACAATGGTGCCTGCGGCCATGATGGCCGTGTACGGGATCTGGTTGGGCTGTGCACCGGCGAAGTTGGCGATTGCCACCGTTACCGGCTGGGTTGCGTCGCTGGACAGCTGGCTGGCAATCAGGAACTCATTCCACGAGGAAATGAATGCCAGGATTGCCGTGGTGAAGATCGCCGGTGCAGCCAGGGGCATGATGACCTTGCGGAAGGCCTGTCCCTGGGTGCAGCCGTCCACGCGGGCCGATTCCTCGAGCTCCCAGGGCATTTCCCGGAAGAACGAAGTCATGGTGTAGACCGTCAGCGGGAGCACGAAGGAGATATTCGGGATAATCAGCGCCTGGTACGAACCCATCCAGCCGATGTTGGTGAACAGCTGGAACAACGGGGTGATGAGGGCAACGCCGGGGAACATGGAGGCCCCCAGGATGAAGCCCAGTACCAGGAACTTGCCCTTGAAGTTCAGCCGGGCAAGGGCGTAGGCGGCGAACACGCCGATCAGCAGCGACACCACCGTAACCACGCCACCAATGAACACACTGTTCAACAGTGCCTGGCCGAACCTGTTGCCAAAGGACGTGTCAAAGGCGGTCTTGAAGTTGTCCAGGGTTACGTGGGTGGGCAGGATGGACGTGTCGTAGGTGAATCCGACCTCGCGGAACGCGGTCACCACCATCCAGTACGCCGGCGCCAGGCACCAGAGCAGGATGATCGCAGCGCTGATGTACGTGCGCCCCTGCGCCCATTTCTCGCGGTTCTGGGCAGCCTTGCGGCCCTTGTCCTGGCGTGCCCGGAGGGCTGTGGCGTCTGCTGTTGCCGTGGTCATTTCTTCCCCTTTCCTGAGGCGCCGCTCTGTTCAACCACATTTGCCCCAAGGAAGCGGACAAAGATGAAGGCGACGAGGAAGATGATGATGAACGTGATGGTGGACAGTGCGGCCGCCGCATTGAAGCCTTGCCTGATCTGGTTGATCACCAGGATGGACAAGGTGGTGGTGTTGTTCGCACCGCCGGTCAGGATGTACGGCAGGTCGAACATGCGTAGTGCGTCCAGCGTGCGGAAGAGGATGGCCACCATGAGCGCCGGCTTGACCAGCGGCAGGGTGATCAGGCGGAACCGCTGCCAGGCAGTAGTGCCGTCCACCTTTGCGGCTTCGTAGACTTCCGCCGGAATCATCTGCAGGCCGGCAAGGATCAGCAAAGCCATGAACGGTGTGGTCTTCCAAACGTCCGCAATGATCACGGCCCACTTGGCCGGCCACTCACTGCCTGTCCACAGGATGGTGGTATTGAACAGCTTGTTGGCGATGCCTTCGAAGGCGAAGATGAAGAACCAGAGCTTGGCCGTCACAGCGGTAGGGATGGCCCAGGGCACCAGCACGGCGGCGCGGACCAGGCTGCGTCCGCGGAACGTGCGGGCCATGATCATGGCCATCCAGAAACCGAGGACGGTCTCCAGTGCCACCGTCACCACAGTGAAGAAGAATGTGGTGGCCGTGGCGGACCAGAACTGGCCGCCCAGGGTGCCCGGCGGGCAGGCGACGGTTCCGCCGCCCGGCGCCGAACACTGCTGCGCCAGCCAGTTCACATAGTTCTGGACGCCTGCGGAGCCGCCCTGGGTGAAGAGGCCCGTGGCGGGATCCAGGCCCGCGTCCTTCTGGAAGGACATAACGATGGCGCTAACGATGGGATAGACGATCACCACGGCCAGGGCGACGACGGTGGGTGCGAGCAACCAGGCCGCCCAGCGCCCCTGGGTTGCAATCCTGTTGTCCTCCCCCACGCCCTTGGGCGCGTGATGGACAGGGGTACCGCCCGACGCCGGTGACTTGACCGGCGTCGGGTTTAGTTCGGTCGACATGGCAGACCTACGATCCTGCACCAGCGGATTCGATGGACTTCTGCATGTCCGAAAGTGCGCTTTCCACTGACTTTTCTCCCTTGAGAGCGGGGTATGCGTTATCTTGGATTGCTTTGGTCACGGCCGGGTAGAACGGCGTTACGGGACGCGGCACTGCGTTCTGGATCGAGGTCTGGAGAACAGACAGATAAGGCAGCTTGGCCACGAGTGCCTGGTCTTCGTACAGTGACGTCAGGATCGGCGCCAGGGAGGCCTGGTTCGCAAAGAACTTCTGATTTTCCTCGGTTTCGATGAACTTGATGAAGTCCAGCGCAGTGGCCTTGTTCTTGGAATACACACTGATGGCTGCATTGTGGCCACCAAGGGCGGAAGCCCCGGGGCCGTCCTTACCTGGGAGGGGTGCCATGCCGAACTTGTCCTTGACGGCAGAGGAACCCTCAGTGCTCATCAGGCTGTAGACATAGGGCCAGTTGCGGAGGAACAGGAGCTTGCCGCTCTGGAACGCCTGGCGGCTGTCCTCTTCCTTATAAGTGATGGCCTCCTTGGGGATGTTGCCGTCAGCGTAGGCCTTCGCCAGGTTCTCCAAGCCGGCCTTGGCCTCGGGGGTGTTCAGGTTGGGCTTGCCGTCCTTGTTCAGGACCGAGCCGCCCGCTGAGTTGATGGCCTCGGAAGCGTTCACCGTGAGGCCTTCGTACTTGCTGTACTGGCCTGCGTAGCACCCGATGTTGTTCTGCTTGGCGATGGAGCACATGCCCATCATCTCGTCCCAGGTCTTGGGTGGGGTGGGAACCAGGTCCTTGCGGTAGAAGAGGATACCGCCGTCGGAATCCTTGGGCGCGGCGTAGAGCGTGCCCTTGTAGGATGCTGCTTCCACCGGTGCCTTGAGCATCTTGGAAGTGTCGATCGCCATCTTGTCCTTCAACGGCTGCAGCCAACCCTTGGCGGCGAATTCCGCGGTCCAGACAACGTCTACGCTGACCACGTCATAGTCGGACTGCTTGGCCTGGAAGTGCTGGACAAGGTCATCGTGCTGCTGGTCGGCCTGGTCTGTCTGCTCTTTGAAAGTGACCTTCTCGTCGGGGTGTGCGGCGTTCCATTTTTCAATGAACGGCCGAACCACGTTGTTGTTGTCCTTGCCCTGTACATACGTGATGGGGCCGCGGCCGTCGAGGTTGGCGTCAGCGTCGCTGCCCCCACCGCCCGTGGTGCCCCCTCCACCTCCGCCGCCGCAGGCGGACAACGTAAGGGCCAGAATGCCGGCAGTGGCAGCCGGAAGCAGGAATCTCGGGGTTTTCATTAGCTTGAAGCTCCTCGCTGAGTGACAAGTAAGTCGACAGTGCGCTTGCTAGGTGAGGTTGATGTGGTGACCATCACACTAGTAAGGTTGCTGTCTGCAATGCAAGCGTTTACATCAAAAAGTTATCAGGGGGGAACCAAATGACAGATCCGTCCGTTCCCGCGCCGCGTCCAGCCTCCCCTGCGTGGTGGGCCGACGCCGTGGTCTACCAGATCTACCCCCGTTCGTTCGCCGATGGCAACGGCGACGGGATGGGCGACCTGGGCGGCGTCACGGGAAGGCTTCCCTACCTTCAGGCCCTCGGGGTGGACGCAATCTGGCTGTCACCCTTCTACAAGTCGCCCCAGGCAGACGGCGGTTACGACGTGGCGGACTACCGCCAGGTGGACCCCCTCTTCGGCTCGCTGGCTGACTTTGACGCCATGTTGCAGGAAGCCCACCGCCTCGGCCTGAAGGTCATCGTGGACCTGGTTCCCAACCACACCTCGGATGAACATGCATGGTTCCAGGAGGCGCTGGCGTCCGCCCCGGGAAGTCCTGCACGGGACCGGTATATCTTCAGGGACGGCAAGGACGACGTGCCAGGATCCGGCGACGGCAACCGGGCTCCCAACAACTGGAAATCCATCTTTGGCGGGCCGGCCTGGAGCCGCGTGAATGAAGCCGACGGGACACCGGGCCAGTGGTACCTCCACCTCTTTGACACCCGGCAACCGGACCTGAATTGGGACAACCCGGAAGTCCAGGAGGAGATGCGTTCAGTGCTGCGCTTCTGGCTGGACCGCGGCGCCGACGGCTTCCGGGTGGACGTCGCCCACGGATTGGTGAAGGAGGCAGGGCTTCCGGATTGGGATGGTGTTGCAGCCATGGTGGAGGGAACCTCCGCTCCCCACCGGGAAAGCCACCTGCCCGGTGACGCTCCGCACGCCCACACCGATGCCGAGGAACCCCACAGGGCAGTGTCCCCCATGTATCCGCCGTCGCCCTTCTTCGACCAGGACGGGGTCCACGCCATCTACCGGGACTGGAACCGCGTCCTGGCCGGATACGGCGGGGACCGCATGATGGTGGCCGAGGCCTGGGTGGAGCCGGCCGAGCGCCTGGCCCGCTATGTCCGGCCCGACGAAATGCAGCAGGCCTTCAACTTCGATTTCCTGCTGGCGGGGTGGGATGCAGAACGGATGGCGGACGCCATCGACGCATCCCTGGCAGCGGCAGCATCAGTGGGGGCCCCGTGTACGTGGGTGCTCAGCAACCACGACACCGTACGGCACACCACCCGGTTTGGACTCAAGGATCCCACGACGTTTCCGAAAGGCATCGGCCCCGCCGACGAACAGCCCGACCCAGCACTGGGCCTTGCCCGCGCCCGTGCCGCCACGTTGGTTGAGCTGGCACTGCCTGGTTCCGCCTACCTCTACCAGGGCGAGGAACTGGGGCTTCCCGAGCACACTGCGCTTCCCGACTCCGCCAGGCAGGACCCCACGTTCTTCCGGACGCATGGGGCTGAAATCGGGCGTGACGGCTGCCGTGTCCCGCTGCCGTGGGCCCAGGACCAGCCCGGGTTCGGATTCTCCGGGGCACTCTCCGCCAAGGCGTCCGGGCCCTGGCTTCCCCAGCCCGAAAGCTTTGGCCCCTTGGCCGCCGACCAGCAGGATGGCGAGGAGGGCTCAACCCTTGAGCTGTACCGGGCAGCCCTGGCCTTCAGGTCAGCACAGCAGCTGGGCAGCGGCAGTGTGGAATGGACTGATGAACACGCGCCGGACAGCGGACTGCTGGCGTTCCGGAACGGGGATGTGGTGGTCCTGTCCAACCTGGGTTTCGCCTCCGCCCCTGTGCCGGAGGGCTACACCGTGGTGCTCTCAAGCGGTCCCGAGCCGGTCGATGAATGGGCCGGGATGCGGGAGGTGCCCGTGGACAGCACCGTGTACCTTCTGGGCGGCCGGTAGCAGCAAGGGGCCGGGCCGCCAATGCAGAGGCAGTTCAGCGGACGCGCTCTGCCCGGCTGAAGCGTGTCCGCGCCCCGGCCCCGATGTGGATGAGGACGGGAATCTCCTTGCCCACAACAGACTCCAGGGCATCCAGGAGCCCGGAGACCTCGGCTGCGAGGAGGTGCGGGGCCACCCCTTGGCGTGGCAGGAGCCGGACCTTCAGCGCCGGGGAACCTTTCACGTCGTAGGTGGTGACGGTGGCGCCTGCCAGGTCCGGCCGTCCTTCAAGGGCCTGCCGGAGGGCCTGCTCGGCCACCCCGCCGCCGATCCGGACGTCGCCGGGAGTCTCTCCGGGATCGTATTCCACGGCCAGCAGGTTTGACCGGCCCTTGCCTTGCTGGGCGATCCAGGCAACCATGAGCCCCATCAGTGCCAGGAGCGCCAGCGCCACGACGATCCAGAGCCAGCTCTCCGGCCGGCCCGGGAACCGGGTGGAGTCGAACAGCCGGCTGACACCGTCCCAGGCTCCGGCGGACCAGGAATGCCACCAGGAGCCCACCGGGGGCACGGTTGCCAGCAGCACCAGGAGGAGTCCGGTGCCCAGCAGGATCAGGCCCAGCACGGTGAGCAGGATGCGGTTGAGCAGTGCCGGGGTGCTGTTCATGCTCCGATCACCCCGGATGGGGTCACATTGATGCGCGGAACCGGCGCCGGCTCCAGCAGCATCTGCTCCAGCTCGTCCCGCACGGCCTCCAGGACACGGTCCGGGTCCACGGGCACACCGGAGGTAGGCCGGACGTTCACCAGCACCTGGCGCTGGGAGACGACCACCATGACCTGGTCGGGGGTGACATTGGCCGCCAGCCGCGCGCGCCGGGCGATCGAGGATGCGACGACCTCGTCATCCACCACCACGGCCGGAAGTCCCTCGCCCGGGGCGCCGGCCAGGAGATGGCGGGCACGTTTCCCGGGAAGGATTCCGTTGAGCAGGAAAACCAGTCCCAGCATCGCCAGCACAGCACCGATCGCCGCCAGCAGCAGCGGGGGGATTCCGGCAGGCAGGTCGACGATGCGCTGGGCAGCCACCTGCGGCTCGATCAACCAGGCCGGCTGCCCCACGGCATGCACTCCGGACTCGAGGACGCCGTAGCCGGCCAGCACCAGGACCAGGACGGCGCCCACGACCGACACCACGGCCCTGGAGGAATGGGTTTCGCGGTAAACCACCCTGTGCATGTCCGGGCCGTTGTTTCTCCGGGATCCGCTGTTGGCCCGGCGGCTTTCCACGCTGCTGCTCACCGTACCCGCCCTCCTGTGCTGATCTTTGCCCCGCTGACGCGGATGTCCACCCGGCTCAACTGCGAGCCGCTCAGTTCCGAGACCCTTGCCAGGATGCTTTCCTTGGCCTTCACCGTGCGGTCCCAGATGGATCCGCCCGCGATCTCGACCCTGGCAGGGTCCAGCACCACGGACTGCAAAGGCGGGATGCTGATGGGGGTGACGAGGGACAAGGCCAGCAGGCCGTCGTCGTCCGTCCAGTCCGCGCGCACGTCCTGGGCGTCGACCCCCAGCGCCTGCGCCGCAGCTGCCTTGGCAAGGCTGGTCAGCGCCTGGGTGCTGATCCGGTTATGGCCGCTGAGCGCCTGCCCACGCACAACGGGCGCGGGCGAGCTCATGAGGAGGAGCGCCGGCCGGTGATGGCGTCGAATATGCCGCGCAGGTCCAGCTTTCCTTCGGCGGCACGGCCCAGGAGCGCCCCGATGGCCATGAAAAGAAGGGAAACGAGAAAGCCCCACAGGCCGAACTGCAGGGACATGAATGCCACGAACGCGCCCATGGCCGTGCCTGCTACGGTGAGGTTCACAGCAGCGCCTCCCGTTCGGGAGCAACCGGCGCGGTTGTCTTGACGGGCGGCGGCACGTAGACATCCGTGATTTCGACGTTCACCTCGATGACCTGCAGCCCCACGAGTTCTTCGACCGCGCGGTAAACGGCGGCCCGGACGTCATTGGCCAGTGCATGCAGGGGCGTTCCGTAGCTGGCCACCAGGGTGATATCCACGGCTACCTGTGTTTCGCCCACTTCCGCGTGGACGCCGGCGGCATGATCGGAACTTCCGACTGCGTCACGGATGGCGCCCAGGGCACGGGACGGGCCCGAACCCAGGGAGTAGACGCCGGGGACCGACCGCGCGGCGATCCCCGCGACTTTTGCCACGGCGGTCTCGGAAATTACGGTCCGTCCCGGACCAGGAGCCGGACTGGCGGCAGGACGGCTTGGCACCACGGGGTGCGGGTTCTGGTATTCCATCAGGCACTCCCCCTTCTGTTGGTTCCACCCTATAACCAGGCTGCGGCACATGTGCTGGAAAACCCCCGCGCGGGCCGCACCGCAGAAGGCGTTCCGTGCCGGGGATTTCCGTGCCGGGTTAAAAGGAACCAGGCGGGAAGCCCGTGGGGGCTCCCCGCCTGGTTCACGTGCGGCGACCAGCCGCTGGTGCGTGAGGACCTACTTGTAGAGGCCTTCGCCGCCAACCCTTACATTGGTGGGCAGGTAGCCGAACGGGCCCAGGCCGTTCCGGCCAAAGTTCCTGTCCACCTGGGACACACCGTTGCGGAAGTTGATCTTCACCGTCGGTGACAGGGAGCCGCCACGGACGCCGTTGACGTTGTCGATGAAGGACTGCACCAGGCCGCCGGGCTGCACATAGTGCGAATATGCCTGGAACTGCCGGCCGTTCTGGTTCGGGGTGGGTGCTTCCGGGGACTCGGACGGAAGGTTCAGGTCCGTGGGCGAACCCAAGGCCAGGCCGCTGTTGTTCATCGGCTGGTAGTCCGAGCGGATGCCGTCGCCCACGAAGCCGTACACGCCGTCGGGACCGCGCATGCCCGCAGCGTAGGTGAACTGGTGGCTGATGGTGAACAGGTAGTACTTGTTCTTGCCGTTTTCATTCTGGATGAAGATCTGCGGACGCTCGGTCTGGTCGTTCACGCAGTTGCCGGAAAGGATGGGCGGAAGGAAGGACCACTTGGTCAGGTCCTTGTTGTCCGCCACTGCCAGCCCCACGTTGGCTGTCTGGAAGTAGGCGCCGCTGTTCTGGACGTCGGTAACGCTCTCCGCATGGGGGTCACCGGGCCGGTAGCCCAGGTCCTCGGCCTTGCACTGGTAGTCGCCGCGCTTTGCTGCTGTGTTGCCTTCGAACACCATGTACGTCTTCCCGGGGTGGGCCGGGTCCACGAACGTGTAGGGGTCGCGGAATGCGAATCCGGCGTTCTGCGCCTTGGTCTGGTACATCTTTCCGTCCGGTTCCAGCAGCTTGGTGTGCTGGAACCCGTCGAACGTGACGCCGTTCTGGTCGGCATGGATGTTTCCCAGCGCCTTGGCAATCACAGCGTCCGGGGCGATTCCACCGCCGCCGGCGTTCCGCTCAGCCACATCGTAGAAGGTAGTGGCCGTGTAGAAGACGTTCACGTGGTTGCCCTGCATCAGGCGCGTGGAACCGGACCATTCGGTGTTGCCGATGGAGGTGTTGTCCAGGAACAGGTGTCCACCGTAGTTCCACTTGTCCTTGGCCGGGTCCGCGTTGGTCTTCCGGAAGAAGTAGCCGATCCGGGCGTTCCAGTGGCGCTGGTCGAAGCCGTATCCGGCGTGCCGGTCAGCGACCAGGGAGAAGATGACGTCCCAGCCCTTGTAGCTGATCTGGTTGGCGTTTTCGTCCGTCAGGGACCAGGTGTCCCAAACCCAGACGTCGTCGTTCATGGCGGGGAAGTCCTGCGGGATTTCCGGCATGGTGACGTCCGGGCTCATGGAGTTGGCGCCCGGGGAGACCGTGGAGTCGCTCTGCGCCATGATCTGGCGTGCGTCTGCGCGGGTCCACTTGGAGGTGAAGTCCGACGCCGGGTCGAAGGCCTGCTGCGTGTGTTGCGTGGGCAGGGGGAAGCCCGGGGCGGGGGCCGGCATCTGCTGGACGGCAGGCGGGTCGGAAGGCTCGTTGGCCTGTGCCGCGGGGACGGCCAGGAAGGCCGAGGCAGCCAGGGTTGCCGCCAGCGCCGCGGCGCCGGTGCGCCACCGCAGCAGCCGGTGTTGGGGGTGCTTGTGCATGTCTTGCTCTTCTCGCGGAGTTGTAACTATTCGTGGAAGGCGGGCGAGTGCCCATGACCCCGAAACCAACCGCGGCCCCGGCAACACCTCTGGCGTCATCCGGGACGCCGTTGTGTTGTGGGGGTTCCAGGCCTGGGTAGGGCCTGCCTGGCCGATGGAAAGCGTGCTGTCCTTCGGCCGCGCTCAACCGTAGACGGGGTGGAGGGAGCACTTCAAACCCTGTTTCGGTAGCCGGAACTGGTTACTGCCCAGTAGAGTGCAAGCGCTTACGCAAGTCATCGCGCGCGCGTGCCACATCCCGTCAGCAGGGGTCAAATGTTTCGTCAGGCCCCCGAAAATTTTTTCAGCGCGGGATGCGTTGTTGCGTGCACCACGTCCGCGCCCCCTGCAGCCGGGCGGCCGTCGTGGGGCAGCGCCAGGCGCCAGGGACCTGGCGGCCGCTTCAGTGCCGCTTCGGGTATAGGGACTGGGTGCGGGGCCACGTGCACGCAATTCGATGCAGGGCCTTAAATGAAGAAAAGCACCAGTTCCGAAGAACTGATGCTTCCCAGTGGTGGCTCCGACCGGCGTCGATCCGGTGACCTTTCGATTTTCAGTCGAACGCTCTACCAACTGAGCTACAGAGCCTAGGTGACTAGTCACCATGACAGCCGGAATTTCTTCCAACAATCAGAGCGACCCTGACGGGACTTGAACCCGCGACCTCCGCCGTGACAGGGCGGCGCGCTAACCAACTGCGCTACAGGGCCTTGCGTTTCTTGCTTTTGCAGTATCTCTACCGCTTTTTTCAAGGCTTCCAGCCTACCAGACTTTTTTAGCCTGCTTGACCAGTTCCTTGCGTACCCCCAACGGGATTCGAACCCGTGCCGCCGCCGTGAAAGGGCGGTGTCCTAGGCCGCTAGACGATGGGGGCCAGAACCCGTTCGGAACAAAATAAAAGGCGTCAAGCGGGGCTTTCCGTCTTTGTCCTCTGTGTTTCTCCGAACTGGACTCTAAAACTATAGGGGCTAACCGGGAATATTCCAAAATTGGCGAAAAACCCCGCCGTTTGGCAGCTGCGCAGGTGAAGATGGACGGATGGATGCCGTCGACGCGCTCAATGAGATCGCTTTCTGGCTGGAGCGCGGACGCGCGGCCACGTTCAAGGTCCAGGCCTTCCGGAAGGCAGCCGCCGCCATTAGGCCCCTCGGCCCCGCGGAAGTAGCCGAACGCGCCCGGAGCGGCCGGCTCAAATCCATGAAGGGAATCGGCGACCGGACCTACGCCGTGATCCGGCAGGCCGTGGACGGACAGGTCCCTGACTACCTGGCAGACCTCAGGGAGAAGGGTGCCCAGCCGCTGGCATCAGGCGGGACGGAGCTCCAAGCGGCGCTCCGTGGCGACCTGCACAGCCACAGCGAATGGTCCGACGGCGGCTCCCCCATTGAGCTGATGGTGGCGGCCGCTGAGGTGCTGGGCCGAGAATACCTGGCCCTGACCGACCACTCCCCCAACCTCACCATCGCCAACGGGCTGTCCGCCGGGCGCCTGCGGGAGCAGCTGGACGTGGTGGCGGGCATCAACAGCAACGGCGGGACCACCCGGCTGCTGACGGGCATCGAGGTGGACATCCTGGAATCCGGCAGCCTGGACCAGGAACCGGAGCTGCTGGACCGCCTGGACATCGTGGTGGCCAGCGTCCACTCGAAGCTCCGTGCGGATCGGAAAACCATGACCACCCGGATGCTCGGGGGCATCCGGTCTCCGCAAACCAACGTCCTTGGCCATTGCACGGGACGGCTCGTTGAAGGTTCGCGCGGGACGCGGCCGCCGTCGGAATTCGACGCCAAGGAAGTCTTCGCAGCGTGCGCGGAACACAACGTTGCCGTGGAGATCAATTCCCGCCCGGAGCGGCAGGACCCGCCCGACGCCCTGATCCAGCTGGCATTGGAGGCTGGGTGCCTGTTCTCGATCGACAGTGACGCCCACGCACCGGGACAACTGGACTTCCTGCAGTACGGCGCCGAGCGGGCAGCCCGAAATAACGTGCCGCCCGAGCGGATCATCACCACCTGGCCGGTGGACAAGCTGCTTGCGTGGGCCGGCACAAAGTAGGGCGGTGTTGTCCCGGCCGCGTCAGCGGGACTGAGCGCCGCTACTTGAGGGCGTCTGCCAGCTTCTGGCGGAAGTCCGCCTTGGTGGACAGCGTGAGCTTCTCGCCGTTGAGGAAGAAGGTGGGCGTGCCGTTGACCCCAAGGGCGTTGCCGTCCGCGATGTCGGCCAGGATGCGGTCCTCGGTCTTCTGGTCGGCCACGACGGCATCGAACTGCGCCAGGTCCAGCCCCAACTGCCCGGCGTAGGTGCGGAACAGGGGTGCCTGCGACTGCTGGCTGCCGGCCCACTGGGACTGGTTTTCGAACAGCTTGGCGGCCATCTGCTGGTACTGGCCCTGCTGCGCCGCTGCTTCCGCCGCCAGGGCGGCCTGGCCGGAATTGGGGTGGGCGGACAGCGGGAAGTACCTGTTGACGAAGGTGATCCTGTCCCCGAACTCCGCCTTGAGCTCCTCCACGAAAGGATGGACGGCGGCGCAGGACGGGCACTCGAAGTCCAGGAATTCCACCAGCTGGGCCTTCTCCTCGGCAGGCGCAGTGAGGCGGTGGCTGTCGGCACGAACGAGTTGTTCAGCACCGGCGGCCGGAGACGCCACCTGCTGGGGCTTCGTTGCGGTAAAGATGGCGTACCAGGCAACGCCGCCCAGGACGATGGCAGCCAGCGCAATCCAGATGATTTTCCTGACAAGGCGCGGGGTGTCACGGGCGGGAACCGAAGGAGAGGCCATGGTCCGCATCCTAGCCCGCGGCCACCCACATGGCCGATTTCCGCCAGTTCGGTGCCTGCAGCAGCCGTACATTTGACTCATGCCTTCCACCAGCCGCGCCCGCCGGCCCCTGCCTTCCCCCGCTGCAGCACCCACGCCCGTAAAGGCCCTTGGCGTGGCGGCCATGGTGGTCACGGTGGTGCTGTGGGCCTCCGCGTTCGTCGGCATCCGCGCCATTGGGCCGCACTTCTCCCCCGGCTCCCTGACGCTCGGCAGGCTGGCGGTCGCCGCCGTCGTGCTGGCCTTCCTGGTGGTGCCGCAGCTGCTCAGGAGCCGGGTGTTGCCCAGGGGGCGCGAATGGCTGCCCATCCTCGCCTATGGCGTGATGTGGTTCGGCGGCTACAACGTTGCCCTGAACGCCGCCGAACACATCCTTGATGCCGGTACCAGCGCCCTGCTGATCAACGTCAACCCGATCCTGGTGGCCATCATGGCCGGCATTTTCCTCAAAGAGGGCTTTCCCCGCTGGCTGCTCATCGGCAGCACGGTGGCGTTCGCCGGTGTTGCACTGATCGCCCTGGGTTCCGGACAGGCGCGCAGCACCGGGGAAAGTTCGACGACGGACCTGGCAGGCGTGGCGCTTTGCCTCCTTGCGGCAGTGCTCGCCGCAGTCAGCGTCATCATCCAGAAGCCAGTGGTGCGGAAGTTCCCCGCGGCACAGGCCACCTGGTTCGGCATCATGGTGGGAGCACTGTGCTGCCTGCCGTTCGCCGGGCAGTTGGCGTCCGAAGTGCAGGCCGCTCCCCCGCAGGCCACCTGGGCGCTGGTGTACCTGGGCGTTTTCCCCACGGCCATTGCCTTTACCACCTGGGCCTACGCACTGTCCCTGGTGGACGCCGGGAAGCTGGCCGCCACCACCTACATGGTGCCCGGGACCACGGTCCTCATCTCCTGGCTGCTGCTCGGTGAGATCCCCACCGCCTGGGGACTGGTGGGCGGGCTGGTGTGCCTGGTGGGCGTAGGGCTGACCCGGCGCAGGACGCGGGCACCCGGGCAGCGGCCCGGGCACTAGAGTCGGGGTATGCCAGCCAGCCTCCCGCCGGGACTGCCCATCGTTCCCGACGGCCCGCACGAATCGTCCCCATTCACCATGTCTGCTGACGAATTCGAGGTGGCCGTCGAGGATGCCCTGGCCAGTATCCCGGACCGGCTGGCCCGTGCCATGGACAACGTGGCAGTCTTCATCGACGACGACTACGTGCCCGGTCCGGGGGAAGATCCGGACACCGTCCTGCTGGGGCTGTACGAAGGCGTCCCGCTGACCGAACGCGATTCGTGGTGGGACGCCGGTTCCCTTCCCGACCGGATCACCATCTTCCGCGAGCCCATCCTGGAGATCTGCGCCTCCCGGGAGGACGTGATCCACGAAGTGGCCGTCACGGTGGTCCACGAAATCGCGCACCATTTCGGCATTTCCGATGACCGGCTGCACGAGCTGGGCTGGGGCTAGCGGTCTAGCGTCGCTGGCGCGCCGTGTTCGGAGAAAGTTTGCGGCTGCCTCGCCCCGGGCTCTGGCCGGGGATGAGGTTTTGGGCAGATCATGGAGGTGTCTGCCGCGGTGGACGCCGG